>NZ_JBEXRA010000035.1:0-100253 GCF_040612855.1 Streptomyces sp. NPDC006332 | reverse complement strand
GGTTGTCGCGTCAACACCGCCAAGTCGGTGAGAAACCGATTCCGCGACGTTCCGAGGACGGACACCCCCGACCCGGCCCCGCCCCACCCCCGAACCGCAGGCGCGACAGCCACCCCCACCCACCCCCCACAGGCCGCCGCAGGCCCCCGTACGACCGACAACGAGAGGTTGACCGACCGTGCCGCACGACGATCTCATCGCACGAGCCAAGGCATGGCTGGCCGAGGACCCCGACACGGAAACCCGTGACGAACTCGCCAAGCTCATCGACGCCGAGGACGTCACAGAGCTCACCGCACGCTTCTCCGGCACCCTCCAGTTCGGCACCGCAGGCCTACGCGGCGAACTCGGCGCGGGCCCGATGCGCATGAACCGCTCCGTCGTCATCCGAGCCGCCGCCGGCCTCGCCGCGTACCTCAACGCCAAGGGCCACACCGGCGGCCTCGTCGTCATCGGCTACGACGCCCGCCACAAGTCCGCCGACTTCGCCCAGGACACCGCCGCCGTCATGACCGGCGCCGGCCTCCGAGCCGCCGTCCTCCCCCGCCCCCTCCCCACCCCCGTCCTCGCCTACGCCATAAGGCACCTCGGCGCGGTCGCCGGCGTGGAGGTCACCGCCAGCCACAACCCGCCCCGCGACAACGGCTACAAGGTCTACCTCGGCGACGGCTCCCAGATCGTCCCCCCGGCCGACGCCGAGATCGCCGCCCAGATCGCCGCCGTCACCACCCTCACCACGGTCCCCCGCCCCACCACCGGCTGGGACACCCTCGACGACGCCGTCCTCGCCGCCTACCTCACCCGCACGGACGCCGTCCTGGCCCCCGACTCCCCCCGCACCGCCCGCACGGTGTACACCGCGATGCACGGCGTAGGCAGGGAAACCCTCCTCGCCGCCTTCGCCCGCGCCGGCTTCCCGCCCCCCGACCTCGTCACCGAACAGGCCGACCCGGACCCGGACTTCCCCACCGTCGCCTTCCCCAACCCGGAAGAGCCCGGCGCGATGGACCTCGCCTTCGCGAAGGCCCGCGAGACCGACCCGGACCTGATCATCGCCAACGACCCGGACGCGGACCGCTGCGCCGTGGCCGTCAAAAACCGCGCCCAGGACGACACCTGGCGCATGCTCCGAGGCGACGAGGTGGGCGCCCTGCTCGCCACCCACCTGGTCAGCCGCGGAGTCCAGGGCACCTTCGCCGAGTCCATCGTGTCCTCCTCCCTGCTCGGCCGTATCGCGCAGAAGGCGGGCCTCCCCTACGAGGAGACCCTCACCGGCTTCAAGTGGATCGCCCGTGTGGAGGGCCTGCGATACGGCTACGAGGAGGCCCTCGGGTACTGCGTGGACCCCGACGGCGTACGGGACAAGGACGGCATCACGGCCGCCCTGCTGATCACGGAACTCGCCTCCGTCCTCAAGGAGCAGGGCCGCACCCTCCTCGACCTCCTGGACGACATCGTGGTCGAGCACGGCCTGCACGCAACCGACCAGCTCTCGGTCCGCGTCGACGACCTCTCCCTCATCGCCGACGCGATGGGGCGCCTGCGCGAGCACCCCCCGACCCAGCTGGCGGGCCTGCCGATCACCCGCACCGACGACCTCACCCGGGGCACCGACCGACTCCCGCCCACCGACGGCCTGCGCTACACCCTCGACGGCGCCCGGGTCATCGTCCGCCCCAGCGGTACGGAACCGAAGCTGAAGTGCTACCTGGAGGTGGTCGTCCCGGTCGCGACGCACGCCGACCTCCCCGCCGCCCATACCAAAGCGACGGAACTCCTGACGACCATCAAGCGAGACCTGTCCGCAGCGGCAGGCATCTGACACCTCACCCGGTGGGGTGCCCTCGGCGCCCCACCGAACTCCGGCCCCGCGGCTCCCCGCCTCAGCCGATCGCGATCAGAATCACCAGCAGCACGGCCCCCGCCACAGCCGGACCCATGACCTCGTAGGCCCACCGCACGGTCACCTCACCCTGCGCCGACCGAACCGCCGCCCGGTGCTCCAGCAGCTCGCGCAGGTCGTCCATGACCTGGTCGCTCTCCGCCCGCACGGGCCCGTCCGACACCCCCGCGCGCCCCCCGGACAACCCACGCGATCCACCGAGTCCACCACCGAGCGCACCGCCCAGCCCGCCTCCGCCCCCGGACCCCATCGGCCCACCCTCCTGCGCGGTCCGCCGCGCCTCCCGCCGCGCCGCCTTGTTGCGGGCCCGCAGCGAGACGGGAACGGCCCACAGCTGGAACTTGCCGCCGGTCTTGGTGAGGACCTCGTTCGAGTAGCCGGAGCGCAGCATCTCGATCTGCCCCCAGGGGAGCACGATGATCCGGAACGGGTTGCGGACACGCAGCCGGTCGTCACCCACGTAGACGGCGGGCCGCAGCGTGAAGGCGATGATCAGCGGCACCACGAGCAGCAGGGCGGCGAGCGCCCGCCAGGGTGTGCTGCCCTCCCCGGCGACGATCGCGTCGACACCGAGCCAGCAGGCGATGCCGAGCAGCAGAACACCACCGGCGATGCCCGCGCCGGACCGGTGCACCCGGTCCTCGTACTTCGGCTGCGGCGCTTGAGGGTCAGTCATGGTCCCGATTCTGCCCGACGCCCCGAAAGCCCCGACAACCCGCACCACAACCGCCCCCGCCCCGGCCGTCACCCCCACCCCCACCCCCGCCCCAATCACCGATGCACCCGCCCGGCTGTACAGCCGCTACGCGCGTAGATATGCTCGTCTGGTGACCATGCCCACTGCTGCACCTCACGCTCTCTCAGACGTGAC
Source organism: Streptomyces sp. NPDC006332 (assembly GCF_040612855.1). Lineage (NCBI taxonomy): Bacteria > Bacillati > Actinomycetota > Actinomycetes > Kitasatosporales > Streptomycetaceae > Streptomyces > Streptomyces sp. NPDC006332. Next base: position 97,479 of record NZ_JBEXRA010000035.1, on the reverse strand, counting down.
CGCGTCCGACAGCACGCTGCGCCGCTTCCTCCATGGGCTGCCCGGCGTCGACGCGGTCGGACTGGAGGCGCGCGCCGCCTCGCTCGGTACCCGTTCCATCAAGACGACCGCGAAGGCGTACGCCATCGACCTCGCCATCTCGATGGTCGACCTGACGACGCTGGAAGGCGCGGACACCCCGGGCAAGGTCCGGGCGCTCGGCGTCAAGGCGGTCCGCCCCGACCCGACCGACCGGACGGCCCCGGCGGTCGCAGCCGTCTGCGTCTACCCCGACATGGTGGCCACCGCCAAGGCGGCGGTCGCGGGTTCCGGCGTCAAGGTCGCCTCGGTGGCCACCGCCTTCCCGGCGGGCCGCGTCCCGATCGCGGTGAAGCTCGCGGACGTCCGTGAGGCCGTCGCGGCCGGTGCCGACGAGATCGACATGGTCATCGATCGCGGCGCGTTCCTCGCGGGCGACTACCTGAAGGTGTACGACCAGATCGTCGCCGTGCGGGAGGCCTGCGGGACGGACGCCCGCCTCAAGGTCATCTTCGAGACGGGCGAGCTGTCGACGTACGACAACATCCGCCGCGCGAGCTGGCTCGGCATGCTGGCCGGGGCGGACTTCATCAAGACCTCGACCGGCAAGGTCGCGGTGAACGCCACCCCCGCGAACACCCTGCTCATGCTGGAGGCCGTCCGCGACTTCCGGGCGCAGACCGGGGTACAGGTGGGCGTGAAGCCGGCCGGCGGGATCCGCACCTCCAAGGACGCGATCAAGTTCCTCGTCCTGGTCAACGAGACCGTGGGCGACGACTGGCTGGACAACCACTGGTTCCGCTTCGGTGCCTCCTCGCTCCTCAACGACCTGCTGATGCAGCGCCAAAAGCTGGCCACCGGCCGCTACTCCGGCCCCGACTACGTGACGGTGGACTGATCACCATGACCACGGACAAGACCACTGACACCACTGACGCCCGGAACACCACGGACGCCACGCAGGCCACGCACGCCACGACCAAGCGGTCCTCCGCGTTCGAGTACGCCCCGGCCCCGGAGTCCCGCGCGATCGTCGACATCGCGCCCTCCTACGGCCTGTTCATCAACGGCGAGTTCACCGAGGCAGCCGACGGCAAGGTCTTCAAGACGGTCAGCCCCGCCAGCGAGGAGGTCCTCGCCGAGGTCGCCCAGGCGGGCGCCGAGGACGTGGACCGCGCGGTCGAGGCTGCCCGCAAGGCCTTCGAGAAGTGGTCGGCGCTGCCGGGCTCCGAGCGGGCCAAGTACCTGTTCCGCATCGCCCGGATCATCCAGGAGCGCAGCCGCGAGCTCGCCGTCCTGGAGACCCTCGACAACGGCAAGCCCATCAAGGAGACCCGCGACGCCGACCTCCCCCTGGTCGCCGCGCACTTCTTCTACTACGCGGGCTGGGCCGACAAGCTCGACCACGCCGGGTTCGGAGTCAACCCCCGCCCCCTCGGTGTCGCCGGCCAGGTCATCCCCTGGAACTTCCCCCTCCTGATGCTGGCGTGGAAGATCGCCCCGGCGCTCGCGACCGGCAACACGGTGGTGTTGAAGCCCGCCGAGACGACCCCCCTCTCGGCTCTCTTCTTCGCGGACATCTGCCGCCAGGCCGGCCTCCCGAAGGGCGTCGTCAACATCCTCCCGGGATACGGCGACACGGGCGCCGCGCTGGTCGCGCACCCGGGCGTCGACAAGGTCGCCTTCACCGGCTCCACCGCCGTCGGCAAGCAGATCGCGCGCACGGTCGCGGGCACCCGCAAGAAGCTCACTCTCGAACTCGGCGGCAAGGGCGCCAACATCGTCTTCGACGACGCGCCGATCGACCAGGCCGTCGAGGGCATCGTGAACGGCATCTTCTTCAACCAGGGCCAGGTCTGCTGCGCGGGCAGTCGGCTGCTGGTCCAGGAGTCGATCCAGGACGAGCTCCTCGCCTCTCTCAAGCGCCGCCTGTCCACGCTGCGTCTGGGCGACCCGCTGGACAAGAACACCGACATCGGCGCGATCAACTCCGCGGAGCAGCTGTCCCGGATCACCACGCTGGTCGAGCAGGGGGAGGCGGAGGGCGCCGAGCGCTGGTCGCCGGCCTGTGAACTCCCGTCCTCCGGTTACTGGTTCGCGCCGACCCTGTTCACGAACGTCACCCAGGCGCACACCGTCGCCCGTGACGAGATCTTCGGCCCGGTGCTGTCCGTCCTGACCTTCCGCACCCCGGACGAGGCCGTCGCCAAGGCCAACAACACCCCGTACGGCCTGTCGGCGGGCATCTGGTCGGAGAAGGGCTCGCGCATCCTGGCGGTGGCGAGCAAGCTCCGCGCGGGCGTGATCTGGTCCAACACGTTCAACAAGTTCGACCCGACGTCGCCGTTCGGCGGTTACAAGGAGTCGGGCTTCGGCCGCGAGGGCGGTCGCCACGGCCTGGAGGCGTACCTCGATGTCTGAGCACGTATCGATCAGCGGCTCCGCCGCGCGGCGTCTGAGCGTCTTCAAGACCTACAAGCTGTACGTCGGCGGGAAGTTCCCGCGTTCCGAGAGCGGCCGGGTGTACGAGGTGACGGACTCGCAAGGCAAGTGGCTGGCGAACGCCCCGCAGTCCTCCCGCAAGGACGCCCGCGACGCCGTGGTGGCGGCCCGCAAGGCGTTCGGCGGCTGGTCCGGCGCTACCGCGTACAACCGCGGCCAGGTCCTCTACCGCGTCGCGGAGATGCTGGAGGGCCGCAGGGCGCAGTTCGTGCGCGAGGTCGCGGACGCCGAGGGCCTGTCGAAGTCCAAGGCCGCCGCGGTCGTGGACGCGACGATCGACCGCTGGGTCTGGTACGCGGGCTGGACCGACAAGATCGCCCAGGTGGTGGGCGGCGGCAACCCGGTGGCGGGCCCGTACTTCAACCTGTCGTCCCCCGAGCCGACGGGCGTGGTCGCCGTCCTGGCCCCGCAGGAGTCGTCGTTCCTCGGCCTGGTCTCGGTCGTCGCGCCGGTGATCGCGACGGGCAACACCGCGGTCGTGGTGGCTTCCGAGAGGTCCCCGCTCCCCGCCCTCTCCCTGGGCGAGGTACTGGCCACCTCCGACCTTCCCGGCGGCGTCGTCAACGTCCTCTCCGGCCGTACGGCGGAGATCGCGGCGCCCCTGGCCGCGCACCAGGACGTCAACGCGATCGACCTGGCCGGCGCCGACGACGACCTGGCGAAGGAACTGGAGATCGCGGCGGCCGACAACCTGAAGCGCGTCCTTCGCCCACAGCCTGTGGACGACTGGACGGCGACTCCCGGCATCGACCGCATGACGGCGTTCCTGGAGACCAAGACGGTCTGGCACCCGACGGGTTCGCTGGGCGCGTCCGGCTCGGCGTACTGAGACCCGACACGACCGAACAAGCCGCGTCTTCCCACTGTCAGGGGGAAGACGCGGCTCTTCGCCGTGTGCCCGTCCCTCAGCGGCCCAGCACCCCCACCGCCTGCCCCGCCACCGGCAGACTCCCGACCGACTCCGCCTGCGTTACCGGCCCGGTCACCGCCCGCGAGCTGAGCGGCTTGAAGTCGGCGACCTGGGTGCCCACGCCGTTGTCCAGCGGGTCGACGCCGGTGCCGGCGAGCGGGTTGGCCTTGAGGCCGGCGACCGGGCCGGTGACGTGGCCGACCGTGCCGGTGGGGGGCTGGAGGCCGGCTTGCGGGTCGACGTGACCGGGCGAGGTGGGCTCGTAGTGTGTGGTGTCGGTGGCCGCGGACGCCGTCGTCGCGCCCGCCCCCAGGGCCACGCCCGCGGTCGCGAGGGCGGCCAGGGCCTGCCGGGCGGTCGGATTCTGCGAGGACGTGTGTCGAGCCATCGTTCTGCCACCTTCTAAGCACAGGGTAACTAGGTCAGCACGAAGGGTAGTTGACGTGTGACGCGCGCTTCAAAACCGTGCCCGCGGGGTCGGCAGGGCGTACGGGATGCGTCAAACTGGTGTCCCGTGAGCATCCTTCCCCCGCCATCAGCCCGTGTCGTGCTTCTCTGCGGCCCCTCGGGCTCGGGCAAGTCCCTGGTCGGCGCCCGCTCCGGGCTTCCCGTGCTGCGCCTCGACGACTTCTACAAAGAGGGCGACGACCCGACGCTGCCCCTGGTGAGCGGAAGCTCCGACATCGACTGGGACCACCCGGACTCGTGGGACACGGACGCCGCGATCGCCGCGATCCTGGACCTGTGCCGCACCGGCCGTACCAAGGTCCCGCTCTACGACATCTCGCTGAGCGCCCGTACCGGCGAGGAGTCGGTCGACGTGGGGCGGACCCCGCTGTTCATAGCGGAGGGCATCTTCGCCGCCGAGATCATCACGCGCTGCCGGGAACTCGGCGTGCTGGCCGACGCGTTGTGCCTGAACCGCGGCCCGGTGAAGACCTTCCGCCGACGCTTCCTGCGGGACCTCAGGGAGGGCCGCAAGTCGGTGCCGTTCCTGCTGCGCCGCGGCTGGCGGCTGATGCGCGCCGAACGCTCCATCGTGGCCCGCCAGACGGCACTGGGCGCGTACGCCTGCGACCGGGACGAGGCCCTCGGCCGCCTCGCCGCCGCCGCGGTGGGGCGCCGCCCGGCGGCGACACCGGCCGCCTGAACGAGTGGGGCGCCTTCTCCGTCGTAGGACAGCGAACATGTCCGCGCGGAAAGGTACCTCCATGATCACTGCCCTGCGGCGAGCCGCAACGACCGGGCCATTCGTCGCCGCCCTGCTGCTCGCCTCCGCCTGCACGGAGTCGAGCGGCACGGCCGAGGCTTCCTGCGCCTTCCTCGTCACCTACGACAACCGCACCTACGCCGGCATCGCCAACGTCGACTTCACGGTCGGAGGACGCCTGGGCACGGCCACCGTCCCGTCCTGCGACGACACCCCGAACGACCCGGCGGACAGCCGGCCCGAGGGCAGGATCACGGCCTACGCGGTCCGGGAGGCCGACCCCTCCGTCTCGATCGCCGTGGGTGACTCGCCCGACGACGTGACCCTGATGCGGGTGAACAGCCCCTGACACACCAAAGCGGGGCTGGACGGACCCCCCGGCCCTCCAGCCCCGCTCCTGGTGCACCCCCGTGCTTCCCCCGTTGGCCCCCCCCTGTTACCGCTCCCCCGTTGTTACCGCTCCCCCGTTACCTGCTCCCCCGGACCCTCAGGCGACGAGCTCCCCGAAGGCGTTCTCCTCGTCACGGCCGAAGCTGAGGACCTCGTCCTCGCGCAGCCGGCGGAGCGACCGCCAGATGCTGGACTTCACCGTGCCGACACTGATGTCGAGGATCTCCGCGATCTCCGGGTCCGTGCGGCCCTCGTAGTAGCGCAGGACCAGCATGGTGCGCTGGAGTTCCGGCAGCCGGGCGAGCGCCTGCCACAGGACCGCGCGCAGTTCGGTGCCGCGCATCGCGTCCGTGTCGCCGGGCGTCTCCGGCAGTTCCTCGGTCGGGTACTCGTTCAGCTTGCGGCGGCGCCACGCGCTGATGTGCAGGTTGGTCATGGTGCGGCGGAGGTATCCGCCGACCGCCGCCTTGTCACTGATCCGGTCCCACGCCCGGTACGTCGAGAACAGCGCGCTCTGCAGCAGGTCCTCGGCCTCGAAGCGGTCACCGGTCAGGTGGTAGGCGGTTGCGTACAGGGAGGCGCGGCGCTCCTGGACGTAGGCGGTGAACTCCACCTCCGACAGCGAACGACGCTCCCCCGAGTCCTCCCCGTACGCGGCTCCCCCGTGAGCCTCCCCCGTGCGAGCGTCAACCACCGACATGTACGTCGTGTGCTGACGCCCCGTGCCGCGAGCGAATCCCCGCCCGCTCACAGCACCGGCCTTCTCCGAACCCCGGCCCCCGTTCACGTCGTGCAGACGCGTGATCACCGCGCTGGTGCTGTTGCCGTACAGCGTGTTCATCTCGCGCCCCCCGTCGTGGACTTCCGGTGTTCGCCGTGCTTCCTTGCCTGTGCCGAAAAGCTTGCCGGGGTCACTTCATGGCCGTGTCCGCCGACTGTCACAGAGCTGTCACAGGGGCCCTGCTCGCATGTCGCTCCCAGGCGTGACCCAGGGTCCGCACAGACCGGAGCGCTACGGGCACGTACGGATACCGGTGGCGGCCCGTGCGGGGACAGGTGTCGCAGCCCCACCCCGCCATGGGCCAGAATGAGGCTCGTGCCTTCCCTGTTGCTGATCGAGGACGACGACGCCATCCGTACGGCCCTGGAGCTGTCCCTGACGCGCCAGGGCCACCGGGTTGCCACCGCTGCCACCGGCGAGGACGGCCTGAAGCTGCTGCGGGAGCAGCGGCCCGACCTGATCGTGCTGGACGTGATGCTGCCGGGCATCGACGGGTTCGAGGTGTGCCGCCGCATCCGGCGCACGGACCAGCTGCCGATCATCCTGCTGACCGCGCGCAGCGACGACATCGACGTGGTCGTCGGACTGGAGTCCGGCGCCGACGACTATGTCGTCAAGCCGGTGCAGGGGCGGGTGCTGGACGCCCGGATCCGGGCCGTGCTGCGGCGCGGGGAGCGGGAGGCGAACGACGCGGCGTCGTTCGGTTCGCTGGTCATCGACCGCGCGGCGATGACCGTGACGAAGAACGGCGAGGACCTCCAGCTCACCCCGACCGAGCTGCGGCTGCTGCTCGAACTGAGCCGGCGGCCGGGCCAGGCACTGTCCCGGCAGCAGTTGCTGCGGCTGGTGTGGGAGCACGACTATCTGGGCGACTCGCGGCTGGTGGACGCCTGTGTGCAGCGGCTGCGCGCCAAGGTCGAGGACGTGCCGTCCTCGCCGACGCTGATCCGTACGGTCCGTGGTGTCGGCTATCGGCTGGACAGTCCTCAGTGACCCAAGCGCACGGGGGGCTCCGCGGTTGGACCGCGGATCGCAAGGGAGTGTGGTCGCGGCTGCGGCTCACCAGTCTGCGGCTGCGGCTGGTGGTCGTGTTCGCTCTGGTAGCGCTGACCGCCGCGGTGTCCGCGTCCGGGATCGCGTACTGGCTCAACCGTGAGGCGGTGCTCACCCGCACCCAGGACGCGGTGCTGCGCGACTTCCAGCAGGAGATGCAGAACCGGGCGGGCGCGCTGCCCGCGAACCCCTCACAGGACGAGCTGCAGCACACAGCCGGCCAGATGGCCAACAGCAGCCAGCGTTTCAGTGTGGTGCTGGTCGCCGAGGACGCGAGCGGCAAGACGGTGTACGGCAACTCCGGTGCCCTGAACGGCTTCACGGTGCAGGACGTGCCGTCGTCGCTGCGCACGGCGGTGAGCAAGCGGCAGCCGGTCACCGCCGCCAACAAGTACCCGTACCACCTCTACTGGCAGCGGGTGACCATCCACGGGTCCCCCTGTCTGGTGGCCGGCACGAAGGTGATCGGCGGCGGACCGACCGGTTACATGCTCAAGTCGCTGGAGCCGGAGGCGAAGGACCTCAACTCGCTGGCCTGGTCGCTCGGGATCGCCACCGGGCTCGGCCTGGTCGGCTCCGCGCTGCTCGCGCAGGCCGCGGCGACGACCGTGCTGAAGCCGGTGCAGCGGCTCGGGGTGGCCGCGCGCCGGCTCGGCGAGGGCAGGCTGGACACCCGGCTGCGGGTGTCGGGGACGGACGAACTCGCCGATCTCTCCCGGACGTTCAACAACGCCGCCGAGGCGCTGGAGAAACGGGTGGCCGAGATGGCCGCGCGCGACGACGCCTCCCGCCGGTTCGTGGCCGACATGTCCCATGAACTGCGGACGCCGCTGACCGCCATCACCGCCGTGACGGAGGTGTTGGAGGACGAGCTGGAGATGGGATCGGGCAGCGTCGATCCGATGATCGAGCCCGCCGTACGGCTCGTGGTGAGCGAGACGCGGCGGCTGAACGACCTGGTCGAGAACCTCATGGAGGTCACCCGCTTCGACGCGGGCACCGCGCGGCTGGTCGTGGACGACGTGGACGTCGTCGACCAGATCACCGCGTGCATCGACGCGCGGGCCTGGCTGGACGCGGTGGACCTGGACGCCGAGCGTGGCATCCACGCCCGGCTCGACCCGCGCCGCCTGGACGTGATCATGGCCAATCTGATCGGCAACGCGCTCAAGCACGGGGGTTCGCCGGTGCGGGTCGCGGTGCGGGACACCGACGAGGCGGTGGTCATCGAGGTCCGGGACCACGGGCCCGGCATCCCCGAGGACGTCCTGCCGCACGTCTTCGACCGTTTCTACAAGGCGAGCGCCTCCCGGCCCCGCTCCGAGGGCAGCGGCCTGGGCCTGTCGATCGCCCTGGAGAACGCCCACATCCACGGCGGTGAGATCACCGCGGCCAACTCCGCGGAAGGCGGCGCGGTGTTCACGCTGCGGCTGCCGCAGGACTCGTCGCCGCTCACGGAGGACCCCGACGACGGCGACGGCGACGGCGAGAAGGCCCAGGGGGACGCCTGATGAACGTACGCCTGATGAACGTACGCGTGACGCGCGTGGGCCGAGCGCTGGCGCTGCCGGTGCTGGCCGCGCTGCTCACCGGGTGCGGGATCCGGGCCACCGAGGTGCCGACCGAGTTCGGGCCCGCGCCGTCCCGGGTGCGGTGTTCGCTGTCCGAGCCGGACGTCTCGACGCAGGCCTCGCGCGGGCTTCCGGTGCAGGCGTTCCTGCTGTGCGGTTCGTCGCTGGTGGCGGTCGACCGGACGGTGCGCGTCCCGGACGGTACGGCGGACTCCGCGCGGCGGGTGCTGGTGGCTCAGGGGCTGCTGGACGAGCTCGCCGCGACCCCCTCGGCCGCGGAGAAGGAGGCCGGGTACACCACCGACGTGCGCGGCGGTATGACGGTGCGGGGACCGGGGCCCCGAGACCCGGCGGACGCGCTCCGGCTGAGCACCCGGCCCGGGGACCTCACCTCGTACGCCCTCGCCCAGGTGGTCTGCACGTTCTCCGACTCGGCCGCGGCGGAGGGAGACGGCTCGGTCGTTCTCGGCGGCCCGGCCTCCGAGCCGCTGCGCCGCTACGAGTGCACGGACAAGGTCCGCGCCCGCCCCGGCAGCACGGAGCCGCCTTCGAGCGAGGTGGCCGGAGGCTGACGCGGGCGCGTCCCGGGCCACCGGGTTGTGGCGTATGCCTCATCCACGTACCCGTGGGTATCCCGGAACCGATCGTGCCGGGGGCCGCGTCTTGGGATGCGTGCAGCGTGAAGGCTCCATCGGCGGCAGCGCCGCGATCAACGTCCGTGTGGCAGGGGGTGTCGTCCTTGTCGCACACCTCGCGTTCGTCGCCTGGCTCACGCTGCGTCCACTGGACGTCCCGTGGGTGATGCCCGCCAATTTTCATCCCCTGGCCAGCATCCGCTCCGATCTGGCCCTGGGCTGGCAGGAGGCGACCCGGCGCGTCCTGGGCGGGCTCGGGCTGCTGGCCCCGCTGGGAGTGCTGTTCCCGCTGGTCAACGGCAGGCTCACGGTCTCGCCGCTCGCCTCCCTGCTGCGTACGACCGCTGCCGGCGCCCTGATCTCGCTGGGCATCGAGCTGCTGCAGACCGGGGTGCCCGGGCAGCGCGTGGACATCGACTCGCTGCTCCTGAACACGGCGGGCGTGGCTCTCGCGCACGCGCTCCTGGTACCGGCGGCCCGCTCCCGGCTCCGCCGCAGGGACGAGCGCGCCCACCGGCGCTCCGTCCCGCAGGAGGACCCCCCTCAGGGTCTGACCCCGACGATTCCCAGGGTCGGGATCGCCCCGTAGAGCGATGTTTCGTCCCCTTCGTCTCCGTAGCTTTGAAGTCAGACGAGGCGGTCACCCGGACAGCCTCCGACAGACGCTCACGAAGGAGCCGCAATGTCCCGCCTCGCCCGCCCCACCAACGGCCGCATGATCGGCGGAGTGTGTGCCGCGCTGGCACGGCGCTTCGGCACCTCCGCGACGACGATGCGCGTCATCTTCGTGGTCTCCTGCCTGCTGCCGGGCCCGCAGTTCCTGCTCTACATCGCGCTGTGGATCCTCTTCCCGTCGGAGGACAGGACCACCAGCACGGCCTGGTGACCGCGCGCACGCCGATACGCCGGTGGGGCGCACCCCGTGTCCGAGGGTGCGCCCCACCGGCGCGTTCGTATGCGGCGCTGATCAGCCCACCGAGAGACCGGGCAGGCCACCCTGGACGGGCAGGCCCTTGCCGGACAGGCCCTTGCCGGACGTCACATCCTTGACCAGGGAGGTGAGCTGGTCGGTGGGGTCGTTGCCGAACGCCTGCCGGGTGACCGGCTTCGCGGCGGGGAGCGACTGCGCCTGGCCCACCACCTCACCGGCGGCCGGCAGCTGGTGGGCGACGCTCTCCGCGGGCAGCGTCCGGGCGACAGCGTTCAGCGACTGGGTGGCGTCCTGGGCGACCGGCGCGGCGCTCGCGGCGCCCGCGGCGGTGGCGGCGAAGGCGGCACCGAGAGCGGCGACACCGAGGATCTTGACAGCAGACTGCTTCATGAAATGCATCCTCGAAATGGAGTTGCGGGGAGGTCAGCGTCCATGACCGTAAACAGGACGAGGTACCCGCCGCAAACATCGAAACGCGGACGAATGGTGAATGCCCGTCCGAGTTCCGCGCCTCCGTTTTCGTTGAATCAGCCCTCCGTGTCCACAGAGTCGCTGGTAGAAGCGGTCTGCTGGAACAGCCATTCGGATTTCAGCTCGGCATATCCGGGCTTGATGACGTCATTGATCATCGCGAGTCGTTCATCGAAAGGAATGAAACTTGATTTCATCGCATTGACCGAGAACCATTGGACGTCATCGAGCGTGTAACCGAACACCTCGACAAGGTGCTCGAATTCCCGGCTCATGCTGGTGCCGGACATCAGGCGATTGTCGGTGTTCACGGTGGCGCGGAAGTGCAGCCGGCGCAGCAGCCCGATCGGGTGCTCGGCGTACGAGGCCGCGGCCCCCGTCTGGAGGTTGGAGCTGGGGCACAGCTCCAGCGGGATCCGCTTGTCCCGCACGTACGAGGCGAGCCGGCCGAGCTTCACCGTGCCGTCCTCGTGGACCTGGATGTCGTCGATGATCCGCACCCCGTGGCCGAGCCGGTCGGCACCGCACCACTGGAGGGCCTGCCAGATGGACGGCAGCCCGAAGGCCTCGCCGGCGTGGATGGTGAAGTGGTTGTTCTCGCGCTTGAGGTACTCGAAGGCGTCGAGGTGCCGGGTGGGCGGGTAACCCGCCTCCGCGCCCGCGATGTCGAAGCCGACGACGCCCAGGTCGCGGTACCGGTTGGCGAGCTCGGCGATCTCCAGGGCGCGGGCCGCGTGCCGCATCGCCGTGAGCAGGGCGCCGACCCGGATGCGGTGGCCGTTCGCGCGGGCCAGCCGCTCCCCTTCCCGGAAGCCCTCGTTGACGGCCTCGACGACCTCTTCGAGGCTGAGCCCGCCGTCGAGGTGCTGCTCGGGGGCGTAGCGCACCTCGGCGTACACGACCCCGTCCTCGGCGAGGTCCTCGGCGCACTCGGCGGCGACCCGGACCAGCGCCTGGCGGGTCTGCATCACGCCGACGGTGTGCGAGAAGGTCTCCAAGTACCGTTCCAGGGAACCGGAGTCGGCGGCCTCGCGGAACCAGACGCCGAGCTTGTCCGGGTCGGTCTCCGGGAGGTGCGGGTACCCGCTGTCCCGCGCGAGGTCGACGACGGTGCCGGGGCGCAGCCCGCCGTCGAGGTGGTCGTGCAACAACACCTTGGGCGCTCGGCGGATCTGGTCCGAGCTCGGGGTGGTCCCCATCCGGGCAGTCTGGCTCGTCATTTCCGCACTCTAACTCCTACGCGCGTAGATCGTCTGGTTTACGAATTCGTCGATACGTAACGGTGACCGCACGGACCAGTGTCGTACACCCTCGCTTCTGACACTGTTCTGTCATGGGACAGCAAGCGACACCGGTTCGCACGCCCCGGCTGGGGCGGGCGCTGGGGCCGGAGCCGACAGCGGTGGGTGGAGTGGTGCTGCTGCTCCCCGGAGGCGACGAGGTCTCCCATCGCAGACCCTCGCCGGTGTGGGCGGCCGCGTCCGTACGCGTCCTGGGCCGCCGGATCGCCGGCGCGGGCCGCGCCGCGGGACTGGCGACCCACGTGGTCCACTACCGCTATCGCGGCTGGAACGGCAGCGCGGCACATCTGGCACAGGACGCGACGTGGGCGACCGAGGAGGCCGTACGACGTTACGGCGATGTCCCGGTGTGCCTCGCCGGGGTCGACATGGGCGGCCGGGCGGCGCTGCACGCGGGCGGGCACGAGGCCGTGAACTCCGTGGTGGCACTGGCCCCTTGGCTGCCGGAGGAGGACGTGGCCGCGCCCCCCGAACCGGTGCGGCAGCTGGCCGGGCGGCGGGTGCTGATCGTGCACGGCACGAATGACGAGCGCACCGATCCGGAGTTGTCGTTCCGGCTGGCGGAGCGGGCGAAGAAGGCGAACCGGGAGGTCTGCCGGTTCGAAGTGCACTCCGACGGACACGGGTTGCACCAGCACCGGGACGAAGTGCACGCGCTGGCCGCGGACTTCGTGATGGGGGCGTTGTTCGGGCGGGCGTTGTCGCGGCCGGTGCGGGACGCGTTGGCCGCGCCGCCTCCTCTGGGGCTTCGGATGCCGTTGGCTGCGGGGTTCGGGAAGTCGTTGCGGAGGTAGGGCTCGGAGGGGGCACCTTCGGTGTGCGAGTTCGCGCACCACCGACTGTGCGGTGGGGTGCGCGGCGGCGTCGAGGGCCCCGGATACTCAGGGTGTGACGCTCACCGACCGCGAGCGCCTCACCAGCACGCTCCGTTCAGTCGTGCTCCGGCGTTCCGGCGCGGGCTGGGTACCGTGCCCGCGCAGGATCTCCTGGCCGATGGAGGCCGCGACGCTGATGTCCGGCACTGCGAGCTCACCATGGATCCGGCGGTACCCCACGAGCTGTTCCGGCGCGCCGGGGCAGCACCAGGGTGCGGATCGAACGGGTGGTCGGAAGGCCACAGGAGACGGAGCCTCGCGGACGATGAGGATGGCCAAGAGGGCTACGGCACTGGAGTGCTGGCCGCCGTTTCGCTCTCGTGGCTTCCGGTGGCAGCGCTCGGCGCGCGGGCGGGATCGGGTCGGCCGGGCATCCACCAGTTCGCGCGTCCCATCAGGCGCATCGCGGCGGGAACGAGGAGGAGTCGGACAAGAGTGGCGTCTATGAGGACGGCGAGGGCGAGGCCGAACCCGAGCTGCTGGATGGGAACGAGACCGGCGAACCCGAAGGCGCCGAAGACTGCGACCATGAGGATGGCTGCCCCGGATATGAGCGGCGCGGTGCGGGTGAGGCCGCGGCTGACGGAGATCGCGTTGTCGCCGGTGGCGACGTATTCCTCGCGGATGCGATCGAGCAGAAAGACCTCGTAGTCCGTCGAGAGGCTGAACAACAGGGCCAGGAGCAGCACCGGGATGAAGTTCTGCAGGTAGCCGGTGTGGTCGAAGTGGAGCAGTTCGGTGCCGTAGCCGTACTGGAAGACCAGGACGAGGACGCCGTAGGTGGCGGAGATCGACAGCAGGTTCATGGCGATGGCCTTCAGCGGGAGCAGCAGGGAGCGGAAGGTCGCCAGAAGCACGAGGTAGACGGCGATCAGCATGGCGGCGACGACGGGGAGGAGACCGTCCTGGATGACCTTGTTGGCGTCGGTGTCCTCCGCGGTCTCGCCGCCGACGACCGCGGTCATCCCAGCGGACAGGTGGCTGGTGGTGTCGCGCACGTCGGTCAACAGGTCACGGGTCGCGGAGGTGGAGGACGGGGAGTCGGGAACCACCTCGAAGACGATCTTTGTCCTGTCGGCGGAAACGTAGTGATGGATCACCTGCCGTGCCACGCTGGGCAGGGTGGTGTACACGGGCTGCTTGAGGGCCTGGTACTCCGCCCCGCCGCGGGCGGTGGGTTCGAGGCGCTTGAGTACTCCGTCGGCGGAGTCGACTCGGGCGGCGCGAGGCAGCTTTTCCAGCCGGTTCTGCAAGTCGGCCAATTCCCTGTCCACTCCGACGGTTCCAACCTGTGCGGGAGCGGTGACGACGACCTGGATGGGCGATGTGGCGCCTACGCCGAAGGCGCCTTGGATGTGCTCGTAGCCGGTTCGGACGGAGGAGGACGACGACAGGATGCGAGCGTCGGGGGAGAAGATCTGCATCTTGACGGCCGGAGACGCGAGCGCGAGCAGTCCGGCGGCGACGACCGTGAGGAAGACAACCGGGCGCTTCATCACCTGTGCGGAGATGCGGTACCAGCGAGAGTCCTCCAAGCGCGTGTGGGCGCTGCGGCCAGGAAGACGCAGGCGTCCGGCGTTGACGCGGTGTCCGACCAGATGCAGCAGCACGGGGAGGAACAGGGTGCTGGTGAGGACGGAGAAGGCCACGACGAGCACGACGCCGAGGGTGATGGAGAAGATGACGTTGAGCCTGATCAGGAACAGGGCGCACATGGCGAGCACGATGGTGCCGCCGGAGGCGACGATGGTGTGTCCGGCAGTGCGTAGAGCGCCGGCGACGGCATCGGTGACGGTCTGGCCGCAGTCCAGCTGTTCCTTGAACCGGCTGATCATGAACAGCGAGTAGTCGATGCCGACCCCGAGGCCGATCATGGTTGCCGCGCTCTGGACGAATACGGACAGTTCAAGATGGCGGGCAACCAGGCCGAGCAGTCCGAGTGTGAAGACGATCCCCGTGATGCCGCTGGCGAGGGCAGCGGCGACGGATGCGAGGCTACGGAAGAGGAGCAGCAGGATGATGATGGTCAGCGGCGCGGTGATGATCTCAGCCTTGGCCAGGGAGGATTGGCTGAGAGAATTGACCTCCCCCCAGAAGGATGCGGGACTGACGAGAGAGGCGTCGATGCCGTCGGCCTTGTAGCGGTCGGAGATCCGCTTTTCGATGGCCGGCAACTCGCGGCGGGCCGTGCCGTCGTCGAGGCCGATGGCGACCGAGTGGACGACAGTGCGGCGGTCCTTGCCCACGTACGGCTTCTGCGAGGAGCCGGTGAGGGTGGTCCAGCCGCTTATCCCGGTGACGTGGAGCTGGGCATCGTCGCGGACGTCATCGACAACAGCTTGCACCTGGGTGGCGAACGCGGGGTCGGCGACGGTGTGCCGCCGGTCGTGGACGACGAGGGTGGCAGTGGTCTTCCCGCGCCCGGTGAACCCGGTCTCGAGCTTCTTGGCTGCCGCGGCGGAACCGGATCCCTGCACGTACCAGCCGCCGCCGGAGAGGTTGTCGGCAAGGGTGGCGGCCGAAGCTCCGGCGAGAACGAGAAGGATGGCCCAAGCCGCCACGAACCATCGTGACCGGCGCGCGATGAGATTTGCGAGACGGGTCGACCGGTCGGGCGGAACAGAGGCGTTGGGCATGAGTGATCTCTCGTCAGGGTAGCTTGTCATGCGGCACTGTGAGCAGTACATGCGCCGAGCCGTGAACTGACTCGGTGTCAGTCAGCCGGGTAGCCCGAGGGGATCTTGCCCCCGGGCTACCCGGATGTCGGTGCGTCGCGCTCTTTCCAACGAGCCGTTGTCGACGCGCTGTTGGAGTTCTTGGGGCAGGTCGCACAGAGTGACAGGCCGCCTGGAGATTCCAGGCCGGCCGGATTACCGCCGCCCGAGGAGCTCTGCGAGCGCGTCGGCAAGTTCCCGAATCGTCGGATGGTCCCAGACGATCTTCGGCTCGACCACCAGCCCAAACGTGTCCTCGATTTCGCCGCACAGAGTGAGGGCGTACACCGATGTGAACCCGAGGTCTGCGAAGGGGGTCTCATCAGTGAACGAGTCCGGGGCAAGCTCCCCGTACGTCGCGACACGGCCGTGAATCCAGTCACCGATGTCGGTCCGCGTGAGTTGAGAACTGCTCATATTCCCTCCTGGAACATCTGCTCCTCGCGATCGAGAGCGCTCACGTCGCCCTGATCGTCGGGGCGCATGGCAAAAGCGGCAGCGCGTTCAATCCGGGGGGGCACGCTCTGTTTCCTTCGAGACCAAGCTTGATACGGGCCTCGAGAGCCACGGAGCCGCTGATGTGGATGACCTTCAGATCGCCATTGCCGAGTTTCTTCCTGGCCAGTTGTCGCTGGAGCTTGCCGCTCGAAGTCCTAGGAATTGCACCTCGACGAACAAGCACGACCGCGAGGGAGTCGAGCGAAAACTCGGTGGCGACGGCACGCCGCGCGCGTTCGACAGTAACTGGATCGAACACCTTGGCATGTTCGACGACCGCGACGACTTCTCCGTCGCCCCACTCGAACGCGGCGACCATCGCGTCGCCGCGATCTGAAAGGTGGCCGGCGAGTGACGTTTCGACGTCCGTGGGGTAGATGTTGCGGCCATGCATGATAATCAGGTCCTTGATCCGACCTGTCACAAAGAGTTCACCCTCATACAGAAACCCGAGGTCACCGGTGCGGAGAAAGGGGCGGTCGTATCCGCCGGGTCGAACTCCGAAACTCTGGGCGGTTTCGTCCGGGCGCCGCCAGTAGCCACCGGCGACGCTCGGCCCACGCACACAGATCTCTCCGACAGCGCCGCCCGCAACGGGTGCAAGCGACTTCGGGTCCACGATGACCAGCTCGTGCTCCGGCATCGGCTGCCCACATGACACCAGCACCACCGCAGCATCACTCGCGGCGCTCACAGCAATACCCTGTTCCAGCGCGTCCGGGTCCACCGCCAGCGTCCTCACCGACGTACCTGGCCGCTTGGCGGTCACGATCAGTGTGGCCTCAGCCATTCCGTACGCAGGCGCGAAGGCTGCCGACTGGAAGCCGGAGCGTGCGAATCGGTCGGTGAACCGCCGCAGTGTTCCGATACGCACGGGCTCGGCTCCGGTGATGACGGTCCGCAACGACGACAAATCGAGTTCATCGAGTTTTTCGTCGGTCACGAGGCGAGCGCACAGGCCGTAGGCGAAATCGGGGCCCACGGTAGCGGTAGCTCGATGTTTCGTAATCAGTTCGAGCCACAAGGCCGGCCGACGAAGGAACAGCGCGGGGCTCATCGCAATGAGGTCGGCTCCCGCGAACACATTCTGGAAGTACATGCCGACTAGGCCCATGTCGTGGTAGTGCGGCAGCCACCCGACTGAGACGGTCCTTGCGTCGATGCCGCTGGCGACAGCGATACTTCGTTGGTTCGCGACGAGGTTGCCGTGGGTGATCACGACACCCTTGGGCCGGCCTGTCGAGCCAGAGGTGTACTGCAGTACTGCTACATCGTCCGGCGAGAGGCCCGGGTCCTCCCACGCTTCGGCATGTGCTGCGTCGCCAAGATCCGAGAGATGCCACAGTGGGAGGTTTTCCACGTCGCTGAGCACCTGGGCCAGGTGGTCCGTCGTCACGACAACGGAGCAGCCGGCATCGGCCGCAATGGATAAGGCCTGATTACGGATGGCCTCGAGGTGCCCGCCCGGCGTGATCGGCGTGGGCACAACCGTCAGCCCCGCGTACATCGCACCGTACACGGCCCGCAAGAAGTCCAGACCCGGTTCGAACGTGAGCAGCGCACGGTCTCCCGGCCGGTATCCGGCACGCCAAAGCCTGACAGCCTCATGGCGGGCCATGCGGTCGAGATCGGCATAGGTGGCACGAGTGGACTCGTCTCGTGTCACATGGAATCGGACTCCGCGGCTCGCACTCCGAAGAGCGGATCGCTGCATCGCGTCGACCATGGTGAGAACTTCGGGCGCACCGACACTCGACGACGCTGGAATTTTTTCATGAACGTGGTCCGGAATCATAGGTGGTGACTCGATTCGGAGAAAGGGATCCGAGGTGTTCGGTGGCCTGGTGCCGCGCGGCCTGACAGGTCGTCGACGAACACCTCTGTGCCGACAGCATCAAAGGTGGACAGGAATGACCTGACCGGTCAGACAGCCGTGTGCTCCTCGACGGAGGCCAATTCTGCTACCCAGCTCTCGAACGCCTGGACGTCGGAGAATATCCAGTCGGAAATCGAAATGATCGACAAGTTCTGCACCATGTCGGTGATCGTCACGACGGGAACACCGCTGAGGTGAGCGGCATACATTTCCATGGCCGTACCCATACTGGGCATGGAATTCGGCAGATAGGCGATGAGGAGATCACACTTCGTGGCCTCGCTCGTCATCGACCGGAACGTCCCACGCAACTCCTGAACGCGGACCGGGGCGCTGTCCACTCGCGTCGCCCGGCCAATGCTTCCGAGCATCTGCTGAACGGCATCGAGGGTCTCGGCGGTACCCAGAAGCTCCAGGACGGGTCCGCTCGGGTCAAAGCACTCGACGCCTGGGAGGTGATTTTCCAGGATCGACGCGAGCGCGGTCCGATAGGACTGATCCTCGATGTTCAAGCCCTGGTTCGAGCCCTGGATCGTACCGGCAAGGAAGATCCGCTTGAAGGTCATTCATCATCCAACGAGTAGGGTGCGACTGCACGGGTGGGGTCAGCTATGTGCCGATAAATGCGCGCTGCCCCCAGAAGATGGTTGCTGAGAGTTGCGGCGTCCAGAGCCAGGCTCGTCTCCAGTTGACGCCACACGTCGACCGCCCTCTCATCCGAGCCGTGGAGGACTGCACCTTGGCCGGAGCGCAGCCAGATGTCATCCGTGCGGAAGTCCCGCTCCGCGAAGCCGTGCAGAGGCACGATGGCCTCTGTCGTGGTCCGCAGATCCGGCGAGACGGCCCGCACGGACACGCTCGTCTGCTCCGGATGCGTCAGCAGGGCGTTCATATCTCGCGTGAAGTCGTCGGGAGCGAACTCGGCCGAGGACCGGAGCGAGAAGTGCCTGCTGAGAACGGTGGCGTTCTTGACCGGACTGAACCGTGAGTAGCTGAGCCGAATCACGTAGGCGCCGGCACGTGCCGTGTATCGGGCGCTGAGACGGGCGAACCGTTCTTCGCCCTCCGCGTCGTGGCGCACGGGCGCCGCGCGAACCTCCACTGACGACGAACCCCTTTCGACTTCGCTCGCGGGGAAGCGAATCGGTTCGAGATGGAGCAAGTAGGGGTCCAGCACGACGATGTCGCCGCCATCGTCGAATACGGCTGCCACGTGCCGTTCGTCCTGCAGGAGGGTTGCGGGCGGCGATCCGAGCGCCTCTGCTCTGCGCGCCACGTCAATGGTCTGGTAGATGCAGGCGGCACCGAGGCGGGTATCGGGATCGCCCTGCCCGTGCACGCGGTGATACTCGGTTGCGCTGTTGTAGGGCATCTCGACGAGCGTCGCGTGGAGAGCCGCCTGGAACGGGTCGGAGTGAGCGGTCCGCGCGGGTCCGCCCTTCGAGAAATCTGTCGTAGGCATCAGGTGAACCGCTCCTCAAGCTGAGTGTCGTCGCCGGCGAGGACGAGTTCACGCAACTCCTTCCGGCGAATTTTCCATGTGGAGGTGCGCGGCAGTTCGGCCCAATTCAGAACGACCGGGTCGGCCATCGGAACAAGTCCGGCGGAGGCGGCATTCCACGCTTCGCCAGACAGTGTCCCGGAGTCAAGGCAGACTACGGGCACGGGCTCAAGTTCGCCCCGCGAAAGCAGAACAACCTCGCGGGCCCCTTCTATTCGCTCGAGGAGGACGCTCTCAACCTCGGTGGCGCTGCCGCCTGGAATAGCATCGAGCGCTCGGTCGACGAAGTGGATGCGGCCGAGGTGATCCTTGTAGCCGACGTCCCCGGTGTTCCACCATCCGTCCGCCTTCTTTGCTTCATAGCGATCGGTTTCGCCGAGATAGTCAGCGAACAGGGACTTACCCTGCACCATGATAATCCCTGTTTCCCCACGGCGAACGCGAACACCGGTGTCAGCGTCGACAACCTTCGCCTTCATCAGGCCAGGCCAGGCCCAGCCCATGTTGTTCATGTTGTCGCTCACGAAACCGGCAACTTTGTTGATTTTACGGCGCGTGTACCCGCTGCCCGCAATCGGGCCGACTTCGCTCTGTCCCCAACTGTGGCCCCACATCACCCCGCGATGACGCGACGCATTCATGAACGGGCGCGCGATCGACGGATGCATCATGTCAAACGTGTTCAGGTAGTAGCGGACCTGTGCGAACAGTTCGGGGCGGCGGCGAACGAGGGGAATCCAGTGCTGGAAGACGTTCGGCGTCGCCTCAACGGTGGTGGGCCGCTGGGATTCCATGACGCGTTCGACATCGTGCACGTCGTGGGTGCTTGCAATGACGAGTCGTTTCGGCGCCCAACGGAACTGCGCGAAGGTCCACGCATATGCCCTCGAATGAGCAAACGAGATTGAACTCAGGCAGACATCTTTGGGCCGGTTGACGATGATCGGCAGGGGAAGCAGCTCGAGTCGGGTTCCCGCCCGATTGGTTTCGGCCGTATGAACAACGAGCTTCGGCGTACTCGTCGTACCCGATGTGTGGGTGATCATCATCGGCTCGCTGTCCGGCCTGATGCTCGGCTGCGGGACGGGCGACCCGATGAGCTGCTCCAGAGGGATGCCGGTGCCGTCGTCGGCCGCCTGACCGAGGAGGACGGTCCGACCGAACGAGCCCAGGTCGATCCCGGCCCGGGCTGCGGCTTCGAGCGTCTCAGCGGAGATGACGGTGACCGCGGGCTGAAGCCGCTGGAGCATCTCGAGGAGGTGCGTCGGCCGATTGGCAGCCGAGATGGTCGCCGCAATCGCTCCGATACGTGCGGCTGCGGCAGAGAGCACGATCACATCGAAGTGGTTTTCCTTGATGACGGCAATGTGATCGCCCCGTCGCGCACCGGCCGCATAGAGCCAACCGGACGCGTCGACGACGAGACTGGCAAGAGACTGGGCGTCGTAATCGACGCCGGCGTCGGGTGCTATGTCGAATGGACGGTCCAGATACAAGCTCGTCGAGCGTTGTTTGTCCGCGTGCCAGTCGAACAGAATGCCAAGGTTCTTGGGCGGGTTTGATGCGCGCTTCATCAGGTACTTCCCGTCGGGAGTGGAGACTATCCGATGTAGGAGATGAGAAGGGTTGCACAAGAAAAGGCGAGCATCCCAAGGCAGTTGAGCCAGAATTCCGTACCGGTAAAGCGCGCGCGGATATGTGCGTACGACGCCGCGAGGAAGTAGGCGATGACGCCGACCACGGCGGCCAGGCCCACTCCCTCGGTGTGCAGACCGACAAGAAGACCGGCGGCTGCCAGCACCTTGACGAGGATCAAAGTCCACCACCAGTCACGGGGAAAACCGACCCCGCTCAGGCAGTCATCGATGAACTTGGGGGGCCGGATCGAGAGCACGGCGTCAACGAGAAGGGACGCCGCGAGGATCGCGGGCAGCCACCAGGGATCGGGAATGAGAAGGAGCTTCACCTGCAGGGCCTCCAATGTGCGGCACTTGGCATTTCAAGGGGTCGTTCACGTCTGAGTGCCATTGCCGACTGAGGAGGTGTTCATTTCAAAACGAGACAGTTCACCACATGCTATAGCCATGATTGCCTCTTCGGTCGAGTTCAGCACGACTCGACTCCCCCGTCGGTTCGCATCAGGCATGTTCAATTCGGCGCCGCTGATTCGGAGCGCCCGAATAGACACGACCCTTCTTGCTGTGGTTTCGACGCTTTGCGTGACCACGGGCCGTGTCACATCGATGATCGTTCATCACCGAGCGGCAGCACAATGGCAGCCGTGTGAAAGAATCAAGAAGGAAAATCGATGAGTCAGTGACCCATTCGGTCTCATTCCTGAACAGCCCGCCAGATGGTTTGGTCGCGCGGCCGGTGAGGTCGCGTGGACCGGTGCCGTGCGTCCCTACGCGGCGTACGGGTGCCCCCAGCGGTAGCCCATGATCGAGGGTCACCGAACGAGACACGCCCCCCGCTGAGGTCGCCACTCCAAGCCCCGGCGCCTGCACGCGGACGAAGTCTATGACCGGGCTGATCTGCGCAGATGACTCCGATGGAAGCGCATTGGACACGGGTCTAAGCAGGGAGCAGATTGCCCCTTCTGGACAGCAGGAACTTCTTGAAGGCGGCCACCGGCGGGGTGTCAGGACGGCCGTCGAGCCACGCCACGCCGATCTCGCGGGCCGCTCGCGGGGCGGTGACCGTCAGCTCGACGACGCCGGGGCGCGGGAAGGCCGGGGGCGGCAGCAGGGCCACTCCCAGACCGGCCGCCACCAGCCCCCGCAAGGTTTCCGCCTCCTCGCCCTCGAAGGCGACACGGGGCCGGAACCCGGCTTCCTGACACAGGTCGTCGGTGATGCGGCGCAGGCCGTAACCGGGTTCCAGGGTGACGAACATTTCCTCGGCGGCCTCGGCGAGGCGGATCCGGCGGCGGGCGGCCAGGCGGTGGTCGGCCGGGACGACCAGGCGGAGCTTCTGTTCGTCGAGGCGGCGGGCGACCAGGTCGGGGGCGTCCGGAACCGGGGAGGTCAGACAGAGGTCCAGTTCGCCCGCGCGCAGGCGCTCGATCATCGCCTCGCCGTAGTTCTGGACCAGGCTGAAGCGGACCCGCGGGTGGTCGGCGCGGAAGGCGTGCAGGAGACCGGGCACGGTCTCGGCGCCCATGGTGTGCAGGAAGCCGAAGGCGACCTTGCCGGTGGCCGGGTCGGCGTCGGCGCGGACCTCCTCGGCGGCGCGCTCGATCTCGGCGAGGGCGCGTTCGACGGAGGTGAGGAAGGTGCGGCCGGCCGGGGTGAGGGAGACGGTGCGGCCGTGGCGGGCGAACAGGTCGACGCCCAGGTCCTGTTCGAGCCGGACCATGGCCCGGGACAGGGTCGACTGCGGGACCTGCATCTCCTGGGCGGCCCGGGTGACGTGCTCGGTACGGGCGACTCCGGCGAAGTAGGCGAGGCGGGGAGCGAGCAGCCTCGACATGTCCGCCGTGTCTTCTGTGTCACTGAACGGTGACAGGCGCCCCTGTGACCTCTGCTGATGCATCATGGGAACGATTATGACGATTCCATGCATTGGACGGATGACGGGGAGCGTACGTAGTTTCGAAGCATGTCTCCCGCCAGTACCGGGGCGTCCACCGTCGTGGCCGCCGCACCCTCTGCTCCTGTCGTCGACTCCCGGATGGCCCCCGGCGGCCCCGGCTACCGCCGGATGAGCTTCGCCCTCTTCCTCGCCGGTGTCGCGACGTTCGCCCTCCTCTACTCCACTCAGGCGCTGCTGCCGCTGATCTCCGGCGAGTTCGGGGTGGCGGCGAGCGAGGCGAGCTGGACCGTGGCGGCCGCGACCGGCGGGCTGGCGCTGTTCGTCCTGCCGATGAGCGCCCTGTCGGAGCGTTTCGGACGCCGTACGGTGATGACGGCCTCGCTCGCGGTCGCGGTGACCGTCGGGCTGCTGGTGCCCTTCGCGCCGTCGCTGACCGCGCTGGTCGTGCTGCGGGCCGTCCAGGGTGCGGCGCTGGCCGGTCTGCCGGCCTCCGCGACGGCCTACCTCGCGGAGGAGGTCACACCGAAGGCGCTGGTCACCGCGATCGGCCTGTTCGTCGCCGGCAACAGCGTCGGCGGGATGAGCGGCCGGGTCATCACCGGCTGGGTCGCGCAGGAGTGGGGCTGGCGGGTCGCGGTCGGTGTGATCGGTGCGATCGCCGTGGCCTGCGCGGTGGCCTTCCGGGCGCTGCTGCCCGCGCCGAAGCACTTCGTGACGGGCTCACTGCGGCCCCGGGTGCTGGCCCGCACGGTCCGCGACCACCTGGCCGACCCGCTGCTGCGTCGCCTGTACGCGATCGGCGCGCTGTTCATGACGGTGTTCGGCGGCGTGTACACGGTCATCGGCTACCGCCTGACCGAGGCACCCTTCGGCCTCCCCCAGGGCATCGTCGGCTCGATCTTCCTGGTCTACCTGGTGGGCACGGTGTCCGCGTCGACGTCCGGCCGGCTGGTGGGCCGCCTGGGCCGCCGGGGCGCGCTGTACGCGGCGGGCGGTACGACGGCGACGGGCCTGCTGCTGTCCCTGGCCGACTCCCTCCCCCTGGTCCTGGTCGGCCTGGTCCTGATCACCGGCGGTTTCTTCGCGGGGCACGCGGCCGCGTCCTCGGCGGTCAGCAAGACCGCGACCCGGGGGCGGGCTCAGGCGTCGGCGCTCTACCAGTCGGCGTACTACATCGGCTCCAGCGTGGGCAGCTCGGTGGGCGCCATGGCCTTCCACGCGGGCGGCTGGTCCGGAACGGTGACCGTCGGTCTGCTGGCGGTGCTGGGCGTGGTGACGATCACGGTGTTCGGTACCCGGGCGGCACGGGTCGCCGCGCGGCGGGAGCCGGTGGCGGCGTAGGTCAGCACCGGCCCCGCGCGACTTGGTCCTCATTGTCAGACCCCTGCGTTGACGCCCTCACCTGCGTGAACGCAGGTGATTCCGGTCAGCACCGCTACGCGGTGCCCCCTCGGGTTCCTGCTTCACGGGCCCCTGCCACCCGAGGGTGGTCTTACAAGGCCTCCACAGGCCTGACTTCCCGCCCGTCCGGCGGTAGGTCCGACAACTATGTTGTCGGACGAAGCGACTTTAACGGTGGTGCCGCGCCCCAACGGGCCGCCAGGGCGACGATGCCCACACCTCCACCCTGACGAGTGGAGCACTGGGCAAGTGTCCGGTAATTTCCAAGTGCTGGGCGCAAAGCGGCGCCCGGCATGGAACGGCCACAGGGGTGGGTGGACGATGAGCGGCACAACGGCGACGGACCTCGACGTCAGACTGGAGAAGCACCGGACCGAGCTGACCGGGTATTGCTATCGCATGCTCGGCTCCTCCTTCGAGGCCGAGGACGCGGTGCAGGACACCATGGTCCGGGCGTGGCGCAGCTACGAGAAGTTCGAGGGCCGCTCCAGTCTCCGCTCCTGGCTCTACCGCATCGCCACCAACGTCTGCCTGGACATGCTGAACGCCGGCAACAAGCGCGCCCGGCCGATGGACCTCACGGAGTCCACTCCTCTCGCCCAGGCCGCTCTCTCCCCCCGCCCGGACCACACCTGGCTGGAGCCCATGCCGGACGCACGCGTGCTGCCCACGACCGAGGACCCGGCGGAGCGGGCCGTCGCCAAGGAGTCCGTGCGACTCGCCTTCATGGCGGCCCTGCAACAGCTTCCGCCCAAACAGCGCGCGGTGCTGATCCTGCGCGAGGTGCTGGCCTGGAAGGCGAGCGAGGTCGCGGAGCTGCTCGGCACATCGGTCGCCTCGGTCAACAGCGCGCTCCAGCGGGCCCGCGCGACACTCGCCGAACGGGAGGAGCACGGCGCCGACGCGGCCGTGTCCGACCCGCTGGACGAGGAACAGCAAAAGCTCCTGGACCGCTATGTGGCGGCGTTCGAGGGCTACGACATGACGGCGCTGACAGCCCTGCTGCACGAGGACGCCATCATGACGATGCCGCCGTTCGACCTGTGGCTCACCGGCCACGACGACATCACGGGCTTCATGACGACGCTCGGCGCCGCCTGCGCGGGCTCCCGCCTGCTGCCGGTCCAGGTCAACGGCCTGCCCGGGTTCGCCCAGTACAAGCCGGACCCGGACAAGGGCGGCTTCGCCCCGTGGGCGGTCCAGGTCCTCGAGATCTCAGACGGCCGGATCACCGGGTTCCACTGCTTCCTCGACACCCAGCGCTGGTTCCCGCTGTTCGGGCTGCCCCTCCACCTCGAAGCGGAGGCCGACCAGGTCGAGCAGGGCGTGTAGGGCGGGGGCGGGGTCGCGCAGCCGGATCCGGCCCCCGGCCCGTCTGGCGGTGAGCTCCAGGCGCGCCAGCAGGTCGACCGCGCCCAGCCCCGGTGGTCCCAGCCCCGCGACATCGCACACCACCGTCCGGGCGCCGGTGGTGTCCAGCAGCCTGCGCACGTCGTCGCACAGGCCGGTCACCTCGTCGCGGGCGACGGGGCCGACCAGCGTGAGTACAGCGGGTGTCATGGCGTCCACGATCGGTAGACCGGGCGGGCGGGCGTAACTCATCGCGGCCCGCGACCCCGGCCGCGGCAGTCGGACGCCCGCCGACCCTGCCCACCGCCGTTTCCCACCGACCGAGATCACATTGACCTGCGGCTCTCCTTCCCCGGATGGTTAGCTGTATGCCCCACACATCAGCACCGCCCTGGATACCGCACGCTCTCCTCCCGGTTGCGGAGGTCCCGTGCAGGGGGTGCTGACCGGGTTCGCGGTCATCGCGGTGGTGATCGGCGTCGGCTATCTCATCGGGCGCGGCGGCCACCTCGGTGAGCACGGCCGCGAGGTACTGAGCAAGCTGGCCTTCCATGTGGCGTCACCGGCCCTGCTGTTCACCACGCTCGCCCGTGCCGACCTGTCGGTGATCTTCTCCAGCCGGCTGCTGGTGACCGCGCTGAGCACGGCAGCGGCGGCGGGGCTGTTCGTCACGGCGGGTGTCGTACGCGGCTGGGGTGTGGGCCGCACCACGATCGGCGCGCTGTGCTCCAGTTACGTCAACTCGGGCAACCTCGGCATCCCGATCGCCGTGTACGTCCTGGGCGACGCCTCGCTGGTGGCGCCGGTGCTGCTGTTCCAGCTGCTGCTGGTCACCCCGGTCGCCCTGACGATCCTGGACCTGTCGGGCAAGGACGGCGAGGAGGGTCCCCTGTGGCAACGGCTGCTCGCCCCCCTGCGCAACCCGATCGCGCTGGGCTCACTGGCCGGGGTCGCGGTCTCGGCGTCCGGCCTGCGCGTGCCGGCGGCCGTCATGGACCCGGTGACCCTGATCGGCAACATGTCCGTCCCGGCGGTCCTGCTCGCCTTCGGCATCTCCCTGTGCGGGAGCACGATGCCGGGTCGCGGCCCGGACCGGCACCTCGTGCTGCTGTCGGTCGCGTTGAAGTCGGTGGGCCAGCCGGCGGTGGCCTGGGCGCTGGCGGCGGGGGTGTTCGGTCTGCACGGGGCCCTGCTCCTGGACGTCGTGGTGACGTCGGCCCTCCCGGCCGCGCAGAACCTGTACACGTACGCGTCGCGTTACGGCGTGGGCGAGCGGCTGGCCCGGGACTCGATCCTGGTGTCGACGGTGTTGGCGGTGCCGGTGCTGGTGGTGGTGGCGGCGCTGCTCGGGTGAGTCAGTTCTCCGGGAACTCGCTGGTGTCGATGACGAGGTCGAAGGGCGCGGGGAGAGTGAGGGGCTCGCCGAACTTGGCGATGACCAGCGGGCGGTAGACATCTCCCCGCGGCTCTCCGAACAGAGTCGCGGTAGGGCCTTCCGGCGCCCAGCGGTCCACAAGAAGGTAGAGCGGGATACCCGCGGAGGCATAAGCCGCCGGCTTGCTCACGCGGTCGTGGCGTGCGTTCTTCCTGGAGGTGACCTCCACAACGAGTTCCGCGAGGGCGGCAGGCAGATAGGTCTCCGCCTCCGCACACTCCTGAACTGGAGCAACGAGGATGTCCGGGATGAACATGCCCAGCCGCGACGGAACAGCGATGGCCTGGGTCTGGAAGATCTCCAAGTCCTCAGGGAGCACGGAGTAAAGGCGGCGCTGGATACGGGCCGCGATCACGTTGTGACGGGCGGCGGGAGCAGGTGACACGGTGACGATCCCCTCGATGATCTCCACCTTGCTGCCCTCAGGCCACTCCATCTCCTCCCAGAACCGGACGAGGTCGTCCCAGCTCTGCTCGGGGTCGTGGCTGACGGTGAGTGCGCTCAGTCGGGTAGCCGGAGGGCGTTGCCGCCCCCCGGCCCCCTCAGAACCGGACGTGCGGCTGTTCACCGCATCCGGCTCAAGCGGGCCCCTGGAGTCACGCGGGTCGGTCATCTTGCTTGGCCCTTCCTTGGTCGCCGGCGTGGTGCTGGCGATGGCAGTCGGCGTGTACGAGGCGAAGGTTCGTCCGCTCGTCCGTGCCGCCGTCGCGCCGGTAGATGAAGTGGTGCTTATGCAGCGGTTTCATCGATGCCGAGAACCATGCGGCCCACTCGCGCGGGTTGTCCGGTGTGTACTCGGCATCGGGGATCAAAGGCTGTAGGCACAGCGGACAGATCCCCTTCTGGCGGGATGCGAGGGTGATGGTCCACCTGTCAGCGGTCCCGGGCATCCTTTTGCGTCGGCGGCTCGCCCAGTAGTCGGCCAGCGAGGGATCGTCGGGGGAGTTGCCTTCCTTGACGATCACGTGCCGGACGATTCTGGTCCAGTTGAACTTGTAGAGATAGGTGCCGGTGTCCCGGTCACCGAAAACCCACTGGTCCTTCCGGGTCGAGTTGAAGACGCCGTAGTGTCTGGCCAGGCGCCAGCTCTTCGGCTTGTTCGGGTGGGAGTGCTTGACCCACTTCTGCGTGAGCGTCCACACGTAGAAATCCAGGGACTTGAAGGTCTCCTTGGACACCACCGTCCGGTAGTAGGTGGCCCACCCCTTGATGATCGGGTTGAGCTTCCTCACCACAGCCGCAGCGTTCGCCCCTCTCAGGCCGATCACTTCACTGCGGAGCCGTTCCCGGACCCTCTTCACAGCCGCCTTGCTCGGCTTGATCAGCAGAGTCCCGCTGTATCGCCGGATGTTGAACCCGAGGAAGTCGAAGCCTTCTTCAAGGTGAAGGACCGATGTCTTCTCCTCGTTGAAGGCAACCCCGCGCGGGGTCATCCAGACAGCCAGTTGCTCCTTGACCCGGTGTGCTTCGTCTTCGCTGTGACAGAACACCGCAAAGTCATCCGCGTACCGGACCAGGACCGGAACATCTTTTCGGGACTTGTGGGAACGTCCCTCCGTGAGATGCCCGGCCGCCGTCTCCATGCCGTGCAAGGCCACGTTGAGCAGCAGCGGGCTGATCACACCACCCTGAGGGGTTCCCTCATCGGTGGGCGAGAATCGTCCGCAGTCCATCACTCCCGCCTTGAGCCATCCCCGGATCGCTTTCCGCGCCGGGAAGGTACCGATGAGGCTCATCAGGTGGTCGTGCGAAATACGGTCGAACGCCGCTGTCAAGTCAGCATCGAGCACCCATAACCGCTTGGCCCGTCTCTGGCCCGCGATATTGAAGATGGCGCCGATCGCGTCATGACAGCCCCGGCCGGGGCGGAAGCCGTAGCTTCGTTGCTCGAACCGGGCTTCCCACTCGGGTTCCAGTGCGTTTTTGACGCGGGCCTGGCGGACCCGGTCTCGGATGACTGGAATACCCAAAGGTCGCTGCCTTCCGTTGGCTTTGGGAATGTACACGCGCCGGACGGGCAGGGGCTTTCCAGGCGAGCGTTCGGCTGTGATCTCGACAGCCAGCCGCCCTCGCGCGCTCGGAGTGAGCGCGCGTTCCTGGTCGATCCCGGCCGTCCGACGGCCTGTGCTCTGCTGCGTCACCCGTTTCACGCTCACGAGCGTGTTCGAGTGGGACCGCAGCATGAGCTTCTGCAAGTTCCGGACCTTCTTCAGGTCCCCTTCCTGCGCGGCTGTGAAGATGCGCTGCCTCAGTCGCCGTACCGACGCCTCCGCCTTGGCCCAGTCGATGCTGTGCCAGGTCTG
Organism: Streptomyces sp. NPDC006332; assembly: GCF_040612855.1. Lineage (NCBI taxonomy): Bacteria > Bacillati > Actinomycetota > Actinomycetes > Kitasatosporales > Streptomycetaceae > Streptomyces > Streptomyces sp. NPDC006332. Next base: position 68,219 of record NZ_JBEXRA010000035.1, on the reverse strand, counting down.
GGCGTAGTCCTCCGGTCCGTTCGCCGTCGTGGGTGGCATCGTCGCCGTAGCGGTCACTGCCACAACTCCTTCGGCATCCAACTTGCCCTTCGGTTCGGGGTTCTTCGCAGTTCTTCTTCACGGGCCTACCTGATCCGCGTGGGCTCCCTTTCGGGCCGGGGCATCGCCTCGTATCCGACGAGTTATGGGACGCGGCTGAGGTCTCCGCGTCCTTTTCCTCTGGGCTTTCGCCCTGTCGGCGTTCGCTTCTCGGATCATCCTGTCCCGCTGGAGGCTTGGTCCTTCGTCACCTCCGGCTTACCGGGATCAACTCCCGGACTCCAACGGGGTTTCCACGTTCCGCTCCCACAAGATGCGGCCGGGGTGGGCTCCCTCTTAATCCCGGGCCCGACGGTGTCCTCCCCCTTCAGCTCCGATCCTCAGGGGTCGTCGTGCGCTCTTCCGCGCCAGGGCCTACTACCGCCGACAGCTCACCATCGACGCGGCTTTGGAGTTACGAGATTTCGTCAAGGGTTCATTCTCATTAGCCCGTCCGGCCTTCCCCTCGCCTGTTGCGGCCCGATGGCCGCGCCGCTCTTGGGCTTGCGCTTCCGGCTTCACACCCCGCCGTTGCCAGCGACGCATGCGGAAGTGGGGACAGACCTTGGACACTGGTCTGGGACGACCTGCTCATGACCTTCTTCCCTCCTGCGGGTCATCCACTTGGGTAGAGCGACTTCGTGTCGCACCGGCGGTCTCCAATCGGTCGTCACCGATCCCAGCATGCCGAACGGGACCGGTGGCGGTCCACCGATCCCGTTCACCCGTACGAGGAAACCCCAGCTCAGGCGATACGTTCCAGCACCACCGGTGACGTCGTGAAGGCCGTCCCCGGCGCCGCGACGTCGTAGGAACCCTCGACCGCCTGGAGGGCGTAGTCGAAGCGCTCGGGGGTGTCCGTGTGCAGGGTCAGGAGCGGCTGGCCCTGGGTCACCGGGTCGCCGGGCTTGGCGTGGAGTTCCACGCCCGCGCCCGCCTGCACCGCGTCCTCCTTGCGGGCGCGGCCGGCGCCCAGGCGCCAGGCGGCGACGCCGATGCCGTAGGCGTCCAGGCGGGTCAGGACACCCGTGGACGGGGCCTTGATGACGTGCTGTTCGCGTGCCACCGGCAGCGCCGCGTCCGGGTCGCCGCCCTGGGCCGCGATCATGCGACGCCACACGTCCATCGCGGAGCCGTCGGCCAGGGCCTTCGCCGGGTCGGCGTCCTTCAGGCCGGCCGCGTCCAGCATCTCGCGGGCCAGGGCGAGGGTCAGCTCGACCACGTCCGCAGGGCCGCCGCCCGCGAGGACCTCCACGGACTCACGGACCTCCAGCGCGTTGCCGGCGGTGCGGCCGAGCGGGGTCGACATGTCCGTCAGCAGGGCGACCGTCCGCACTCCGTGGTCCGTGCCCAGGCCCACCATCGTCGAGGCCAGCTCGCGGGCGTCCTCGACGGTCTTCATGAAGGCGCCGGTGCCGACCTTCACGTCCAGGACCAGTGAACCCGTCCCCTCGGCGATCTTCTTCGACATGATCGACGACGCGATCAGCGGGATCGCCTCGACCGTGCCCGTGACGTCCCGCAGCGCGTACAGCTTCTTGTCCGCCGGGGCCAGACCGTCGCCGGCCGCGCAGATCACCGCGCCCGAGCCGTGCAGCACGGACAGCATCTCCTCGTTGGACAGCAGTGCCCGCCAGCCCGGGATCGACTCCAGCTTGTCGAGGGTGCCGCCGGTGTGGCCGAGGCCGCGGCCCGACAGCTGGGGAACGGCGGCACCACAGGCCGCGACCAGAGGAGCCAGCGGCAGCGTGATCTTGTCACCCACGCCGCCCGTGGAGTGCTTGTCGGCCGTCGGACGGGACAGGGACGAGAAGTCCATGCGCTCACCGGAGGTGATCATCGCGGCCGTCCAGCGGGCGATCTCCCGGCGGTTCATGCCGTTGAGCAGGATGGCCATCGCGAGGGCGGACATCTGCTCGTCGGCGACCTCCCCGCGGGTGTACGCGTCTATGACCCAGTCGATCTGCTCGTCGCTGAGCTCACCTCGGTCCCGCTTGGTGCGGATGACCGAGATGACATCCATCGACAACAGCGTCATGGCTTTCCTTCCGGACGTTCACGTGCGCGGCCCCCCTGAGAAGCAACTCAGAGGGGCCGCACGGGAGTTACTTGGCGAGATGCTCCGGCCCGAAGGCCTGGGGCAGCATTTCGGAGAGCGGCAGTACGCCCGCCGGGGTCTCCAGCAGCAGGCCGGGCCCGCCGAACTCGTACAGCAGTTGGCGACACCGGCCGCACGGGACCAGGATCTCGCCCCGGCCGTCCACACAGGTGAAGTGCGTGAGGCGACCACCGCCCGTGTTCTGCAGCTGGGAGACCAGTCCGCACTCGGCGCACAGGCCGAGACCGTACGAGGCGTTCTCGACGTTGCAGCCGGTGACCGTACGCCCGTCGTCGACCAGGGCCGCCACGCCGACCGGGTAGCCGGAGTACGGGGCGTAGGCCCGCGCCATGGCGTCCCGGGCATCCGCACGCAGCTGTTCCCAGTCGACGTCGGTCACTTGCCCTGTCCCTTCCGGTACCGCATGCCGTCCGCCTTGGGCATGCGCAGGCGTTGCGCCGACAGCGACAGAACCAGCAGCGTGACGACGTACGGGGTGGCGCCCACGAAGTCGCTCGGCACCTCGTCGGTGAACAGGTACCAGAGCAGGACGAGCGCGCCGACGAAGAGGCTGATCCCGGCCTGCCAGTGCGCCTTGCGGTACAGCTTCCAGCCGGCCAGCCCCACCAGGAGCACGACCAGCAGGAGCAGCAGCGCGTGGACGGTCTGGCCGCCGTTGCGCAGCTGCAGCGCGTCGGAGTAGCCGAACAGGCCCGCGCCCATGGCGAGTCCGCCGGGACGCCAGTTCCCGAAGATCATGGCCGCGAGGCCGATGTAGCCGCGCCCGCCGGTCTGGTTCTCCAGGTAGGTGTGCGAGGTGACCAGCGCGAGGAAGGCGCCGCCGAGGCCGGCCAGGCCGCCGGAGACGGCCACGGCCGCGTACTTGTAGGTGTAGACGTTGACGCCGAGGGACTCGGCGGCGGTCGGGTTCTCACCGCAGGAGCGCAGCCGCAGGCCGAACGCGGTGTGCCACAGCAGCCACCAGCTGCCGACGAAGAGCAGGGTGGCGAAGAGCGTCACCACGGACAGGTCGGTGACCAGGCCGCCGAGGATGCCCGCGATGTCGGAGACCAGGAACCAGTGGTGGTTCTCCAGGGACTTCAGGCCGTCCGAGAGACCGGGCACGTCGATGGTGGGAAGCGAGTCCACCGGCGGGGACTGCTTGGGGTTGCCGCCCGCGTCCGCCGCCTCGCCCTCCGAGAAGAAGATCTTGGCGAGGTACTGGGTGGCGCCGAGCGCGAGCAGGTTGACCGCCACACCGGAGACGATGTGGTCGACGCCGAAGGTGATGGTCGCGACCGCGTGCACCAGTCCGCCGAGGACACCGAAGCCGATGCCGCACAGCAGTCCGAGCCAGGGGTTGGACTGCCAGCCGATCCAGCCGGCGCCGAAGGTGCCGAGGATCATCATGCCCTCGAGGCCGATGTTGACCACGCCGGACCGCTCGGACCACAGGCCGGCCAGACCGGCGAGGCCGATGGGCACCGCGAGGCCGAGGGCGGCGGAGACCTGGCCCTCGGAGGTGAGCTGGTTGGAGCCGGTGATGACGCGGACCGCGGCGACCAGCAGCAGCGCGCCCGCGACGATCATGAGGATCTGGCCGGTCGAGCGGCTCGAACGGCCGCGTCCGTTGTCCGCCTTGGGTGCCGCGGGGGGCGGCGTGTCGATCATCGTGGCAGTCATCACGCCACCTCCTGCTTCTGGGTCGGGGCGGCGGCCTGGGCGGCGAGCTCGGCGCCGACGCGTTGCTGCTGGCGCCTCAGACCGTAGCGGCGTACGACCTCGTAGGCGATCACGACGCACAGGACGATGACGCCCTGGATGACGCCGAGGATCTCCTTGTCGTAGCCCTCGAACTCCAGGTGGTTGGTGGTGCGCTCCAGGAAGCCCCACAGGAGCGCGCCGAGCGCGATGCCGACCGGGTTGTTGCGGCCGAGCAGGGCGATGGCGATGCCGGTGAAGCCGATGCCTGAGGGGAAGTCGTTGCTGAACTGGTGGCTGTCGTTGAGCAGGGTCGGCATGCCGATCAGTCCGGCCACCGCGCCCGAGATGACCATGCTGGTGGCGACCATCTTCTTCACGGAGACACCGCTCGCGGTGGCCGCGCTCTCGGACTGGCCGACGGTGCGCAGGTCGAAGCCGAACTTGGTGCGGCCGAGCACGAACCAGTACGCGATCCCGACGAGCACGGCGATGACGATGAAGCCCCACAGCACGCCGGCCGGGCCGGTGTCGATGCTGAAGAAGTACGAGGACTTCGGCAGCGGCGTGGTGGAGATGACCGTGCCGCCGCTCTGGAGTTCGGCGAGCTTCCCCGGCTGCAGCAGGAAGGCGATGATCGCGGTGGCGATCGAGTTCAGCATGATCGTCGAGATGACCTCGCTGACGCCGCGGGTCACCTTCAGGATGCCCGCGATGGCCGCCCACAGGGCCCCGGTCGCCATGGCGCACAGGATGATCAGCGGGATGGCGATCCAGCCGGGGACGGTCAGCGCGCCGCCGAGGACGGCGGCGAGGAACGCGGCGATCCGGTACTGGCCGTCGACGCCGATGTTGAACAGGTTCATGCGGAAGCCGATGGCCACCGCTACACCCGCCAGGTAGTACGTCGTCGCCTTGTTCAGGATGTAGACCTGGCTGTCGCTGGCGGAGCCGTAGGTCAGCATGTCGCTGAAGGCGGAGCCCGGGTTCTTGCCGGTGGCGAGGATGACCAGGGCGGTGACGACGAGCGCGGCGACGATCGCCAGCAGCGGCGCCGCGATGCCGAGGAGCAGCCGCTCCCTGTCGATGCGTTGGGTCAGCTTCTTCATCGGTCGTCGTCCTCTGTGTGCTCCAGGTGGCCGGTGGCCGCACCCGTCATGGCGGAGCCCAGCTCCTCGGGGGTGATCGTGGCGGGGTCGGCGTCGGCGACCAGGCGGCCGCGGTACATCACCCGCAGGGTGTCGGAGAGTCCGATGAGCTCGTCCAGGTCGGCGGAGATCAGCAGCACCGCCAGGCCCTCGCGGCGGGCCTCGCGGATGTGGTCCCAGATCGCGGCCTGCGCGCCGACGTCCACACCGCGGGTGGGGTGGGCGGCTATCAGGAGCTTGGGCGCGTGGCTCATCTCGCGGCCGACGATCAGTTTCTGCTGGTTGCCGCCGGACAGCGAGGCGGCGGTCACGTCGATACCGGGCGTGCGGACGTCGTACGCCTTGACGATGCGCTCGGTGTCGCTGCGGGCGGCCTTGATGTCGAGCAGCTGGCCGCGGGAGTTGGGCCGTTCGCTGACGTGGCCGAGGACGCGGTTCTCCCACAGCGGCGCTTCGAGGAGCAGGCCGTGGCGGTGGCGGTCCTCGGGGATGTATCCGACGCCGGCCTCGCGGCGGTGGCGGGTGGGGGCGTGCGAGATGTCGGTGCCGTCGAGGGTGATGGCGCCGCCGTCGGGATCGCGGATGCCCATGATCGCCTCGACCAGTTCGGACTGGCCGTTGCCTTCCACACCGGCGATGCCGAGGACCTCGCCCTTGTGGATGGTGAAGGAGATCGCGTCCAGGATGATCCGCTCGACGCCGTCGAGGTCCGTCTGGCTCAGGTGCAGCTTGTCCACCGTGAGCAGCGGGACGTCGGTGACGGTGGACTCCTCGGTCTCCGGCGTGGGCAGTTGGCTGCCGACCATCAGCTCGGCGAGCTGCCTGGAGGTGGTGCCGGCCGGCTCGACCGTGCCGACGGTGGTGCCGCGCCGGATGACGGTGATCTCGTCGGCCACCGACAGGACTTCGCCCAGCTTGTGGGAGATGAAGATGACGGTGAGCCCCTCGGCCTTCAGCTCACGCAGGTTGTCGAAGAGGGCCTCGACCTCCTGCGGCACCAGAACGGCGGTGGGCTCGTCCAGGATGAGGGTCTTGGCGCCCCGGTAGAGGACCTTGAGGATCTCCACGCGCTGCCGGTCGGCGACGCCGAGTTCCTCCAGGAGGACGTCGGGCCGGACGTTCAGCCCGTACGCGTCGGAGATCTCCTTGATCCTCGCGCGTGCTCTCGCGCCGATGCCGTGCAGTTTCTCCGCGCCCAGGACGACGTTCTCCAGGACGGTGAGGTTGTCGGCGAGCATGAAGTGCTGGTGGACCATCCCGATGCCGCGCGCGATGGCGTCGGAGGGGTTGTGGAGGGTGACCCGCTCGCCGTTCACGGTGATGGTGCCCTCGTCCGGCTGCTGCATGCCGTAGAGGATCTTCATCAGGGTGGACTTGCCGGCGCCGTTCTCACCGCACAGGGCATGGACGGTGCCCGTGCGGACGGTGATGTCGATGTCACGGTTGGCGACGACGCCGGGGAATCGCTTGGTGATGCCGCGCAGTTCGACGGCAGCGGGAGGGCTGGACGCGTTGATGGCGCACTCTCCTGAGGGAAGGGGCTGCGTAGAGGAGGGCAGGCGTCGGCGACGCAAGGGCCTGTCCGGTGGATCGAGCCGGTGTCGCTGGGCCTGGCACGCCCATCACAAGCCCTAGCACGGCAACTCCATGCTACACGCGTAGAGTTGACACATTGTTATGGCCCGGCGCGGGGGCTGCGGTACACCCCCTCGCCGGGCCATGGTCCGGCGAACCGTCAGGTCACGGGGTGGTCTTGACCTTGATGGAGCCGTCGACGATCTTCTTCTTGGCCTCGTCCAGCTTGGACTGGATGTCGTCGATGAAGCCACCGCTGGTGGCCAGTGAGACACCGCCCTTGGCGAGCGAGTAGTTGTTCTGGCCCGTCAGCGGCTTGCTGTCGTGCACGGACTTGATGAAGTCGTAGACACCGACGTCGACGTTCTTGACCATCGAGGTCAGGATCGAGTTCTTGTACTTGGCCAGACCGGGGATCTCGTACTGGTCCGAGTCCACGCCGATCGCCCAGGTGCCCTTGGCGCCCGCGACGGCCTCGATCGCGCCGTTGCCGGAGGAGCCGGCCGCCGCGTAGACGACGTCGGCACCGTTGTCGAGCATGCCCGACGCGGCCTCCTTGCCCTTGTCGGGGCTGGAGAAGCCGGAGAGGTCGGAGCCGTGGGTCAGGTACTGGACGTCGACCTTGACCTTCGGCTTGGTGTCCTTGACGCCCTGGACGTAACCCGCCTCGAACTTCTTGATCAGCGGGGTGTCGACGCCGCCGATGAAGCCGACGTGGTCCTTCTTGGTCTTCAGCGCGGCGGCCACACCGGCCAGGTAGGAGCCCTGCTCCTCGGTGAAGGTGATGCTGTCGACGTTCTTGGCCTCGACCACCGAGTCGACGATGCCGAAGCTGACCTTCGGGTACTTCGCGGCGATCTTGCCCATCGACGCGGCGTAGGAGAAGCCGACACCGACGATCGGGTTGTAACCGGCGTCGGCCAGGTCGGTGAGGCGCTGCTCCCGGTCGGCCTCGGTGTCGGAGTTCTTGGCGGTCAGCTCCTTGATCGAGCCGCCGAACTCGGTCTTGGCCTTGTCGGCTCCACGCGCGGCGGAGTCGTTGAAGGAACGGTCGCCACGGCCGCCGACGTCGAAGGCGAGGCCGATCTTGACGCCGTCGCCGCCGGAGGAGGCCGAGGAACCCTTGTCCTCGGACTTCTCGGAGGATGTGCTGCCACAGGCAGTGGCAGTCAGTGCGAGAGCTGCGGATGCGATACACGCAGCGGAAAGCTTGGCTACCCGGCGCACGGGAGGCTCCTTCACCTGACCTGAGCGCCGGCTTCGGCGCTTCATGTGAGCACCTTGGTGAGTGCTCGGGCCCGGACGCCCCTGCGGCGTCGGCTTCGCGGCATCGTAACGCGCGTAGATGTCAGAAAAAGACCTACTACAAAGCCGTTATCGATTCGAGGCAAACGGCGCCTGAACTGAGACTCTTGTCGCTTCGCGCCGCTTGTTGCGGGCAGTTCACGATTGGCTCACAACTGTGTTGCGCCCAGGGGCTGTCCGCGCCTACGGACTGTTGCGAAAGTCCCTGGCGGCGCGACGGCTCCGGGGGTGGAACGGCCCTCGTGAGGGCCGTCCGGCCGGCCGTCTCCTCGTCAGCGTCCGGCCCTCTCCTCGTCAGCGTCCGGCCGCGTTTTCGTCAGCGCTCGGCCGCGTCCAGCAGCGCCGCCGCCGTGAACAGCTCCACGCCCACCGTGATCGCCGACTCGTCGGCGTCGAAGTCGCCCTGGTGGAGGTCGCGCACGGTGCGCTCGCCCGGGGTGCGGACGCCGAGGCGGGCCATCGCGCCGGGGACGTGCTGGAGGTACCAGGAGAAGTCCTCGCCGCCGAGGCTCTGCTCGGTGCCCTCGACGGAGTCGGCACCCCGGCGGGCCGTCATGGCGTCGCGCAGGAGCGCGGTCACCGCGGCGTCGTTGACGACGGGCGGGACGCCTCGGATGTAGTTGATCTCCGACTTGGCCCGGTGCAGGTTGGCGACCTCGTCGATCGCGGCGACCACGATGTCCGGGGCCTGCCGCCAGGCGTCGATGTCCAGGCAGCGCACGGTCGCGGAGAGTTCGGCGTGCTGCGGGATGACGTTCGGGGCGTGGCCCGACTCGATCCGGCCCCAGGTGACGGCGAGTCCGGCGCGGGTGTCGACGCGGCGGCCGACCAGCGCGGGCACGTCGGTCACGACCCGGGCGGCGGCGGTGACGAGGTCGGTCGTCAGATGGGGGCGGGCGGTGTGGCCGCCGGGGCCGTCGAGGGCGACCTCCAGCCGGTCGCAGGCGGAGGTGATGGCGCCCTCGCGCAGCCCGATCCGCCCGGCGTCGACGCGGGGGTCGCAGTGCACCGCGATCATCCGCGCGACGCCTTCCAGCACCCCGCAGTCGATCGCGTCGGCGGCGCCGCCGGGCAGCACCTCTTCGGCGGGCTGGAAGATCAGCCGCACCGGCCGGGGCAGCAGGCCCTGCCGGTTGAGCTCGGCGAGCACCAGGCCGGCGCCGAGCACCACGGTGGTGTGCACGTCGTGGCCGCAGGCGTGCGCGCGGTCCGGCACGGTGGAGCGGTACGCGCACTCCGTCTTGGTGTCCGGGATGGGCAGGCCGTCGATGTCGGCGCGGAAGGCGAGCACGGGCGTGGCCCCGTCCGACTCGCCGATGTCACACACGAGCCCGGTGCCGACGGCGAGTACCCGCGGTTCCAGTCCGGCCCTCTCGAGCCGTTCCTTGATCGCCGCGGTCGTGCGGAACTCCTGGTTGCCGAGCTCGGGATGCATGTGCAGGTCGCGCCGGAACGCGACGAGCTCGGCACGGAGCGCCTCGGGAAGCGCTCCGGGAAGCAGGGCTTCCCCGGGAAGATCGACCTCGGACTCTAGCGGCATCAATTGCTTCACCCTCTGAAGGGTAGGACGCCCGACCGGTCGACTGACCCTCGATCAACAAAGTTCAGCCCCTTAGGGGAAGAAAATCTGATCGCCGGACGCATATGTACCGTTCGGGATGGGTACACTCGCCGGATTTCCGGCCGAGTGGCTGCCGTACGGCATCCATCCCTCTCTTCACGGATACCACGCCTGACGGGAATGAGACCGGCCTGTTCACCTGTCGGACGGTTGGCGGCACTCGTCCCGAAGGCCGGTCCCGCCCCTGTACCGCCGGGAAAGCACCAGGTCAAACGCCCATGTGCGGCGAGTGCGGCGGTTCGGCCGGCCGAGGGGCGGTGTGCAGGAGCCCACACTGCGCCGGTACTCCGGCGAAGAGGAGGGTGGCGCTGCGGGCGCGGCGCTAGGGTGCGGCAGCGTGAGTGCTGATGATCCGGAGTTCATAGCGGCCGCTCGACGCTCGTACGACGCCATCGCCGGCGCCTACCGCGAGCGTCATCCCGACGGTCTGGGCGACAGACCGCTGGAGCGTGGGCTGCTCACGGCGTTCGCCGAGCTGGTGCGGGCCGGGGGAAGCGCGCCGGTGGCGGACCTCGGCAGCGGGCCCGGGTATGTCACCGCCCGGCTGCACGCCCTGGGGGTGCCGGTCTTCGGGGTCGACGTCTCACCGCGGACGGTGGAGCTGGCCCGCCGGGCCCACCCCGGGCTGCGGTTCCACGTGGGGTCCCTGACGTCCCTGGATCTGCCGGACGCCTCCCTCGGCGGGATCGTCGCCCTGTACTCGATCATCCACGTTCCCGACGAGTACCTCACGGAGACGTTCGCGGGGTTCCACCGGGTCCTGGAGCCCGGCGGGCATGTTCTGCTCGCGTTCCAGTCCGGGGACGAGGACGACCGGTCGCGGCTCACCGAGCGCTTCGGCCAGGCGGTCTCGCTCGACTACCACTGGCGTACACCGGAGACCGTGACCGACCACCTCACCAAGGCAGGCCTGCGCGTCAAGGCCCGGGTGCTGCGGGAGCCGGAGGACGACGAGACCCGGCCGCGCGCCTTCCTGCTGGCGAGGAAACCGGCGTAGGAGCCGGAGGAGGGGCGGTCGGACCAGCTCCAGGGAGGCGCGGCAGAAACACGTGGCTGCGGAAGCACGCGGCCGCGGAAGCCCCAGGGGGCGGGCCCTCAGACCGCGGTGACCGCTGACAGCCGGTGCACGTCCCGGGCCGTGCCCGTGACCCCGGACAGGAACCCCTGGGCCCGCGGTGAGGCGTTCTCGGTGAGCCAGGCGGGGTCGATGTCGCAGACCGCGACCCGTACCTCCGTGCCGGACAGGGCCAGCGGGAGGGTGTGGACGACGGTCGAGGGGAAGCTGAGGATGGTCCGGCCGACCGGGCCGCGGCGGGCGATCAGCTCCAGCGGGAGGTCCGGGCGGACGATCTCCAGGCCCGTATCCACGGCCAGCCGGTGGAGTTTCTCGGTGCTCTCGCGGCGGTGGGCGAAGTAGCGGGTCGCCCCGTGGGCCTTGGCCAGGGTCTGCACCGCCGTCAGGTACCGGTCCGCGTCGACGACCCCCGTCTCCACCAGGGAGGTGCCGACCATGTCCGCGCCCTTGGTGATGCGGGGCGGGCCGAAGCGGGCTCGGGTCCAGGCGAAGGTGTTCGCGGTGACCGTGACACCGGTCGGGGGGTCCGACATCGGCATGGAGGAGAAGATCTCCACCCGGCGGCGCTCGCTCGGCGTCAGCCGCCTGCGGGCCACCGAGGACACCGGCGCGAACACCAGGTCCCGGGGGCCGGGGCGGCCACCCTTGCGGTGCCAGCGCACCAGACGCTCGCCGCTGGCCAGCTGGGCGACGAACTCCATGGTCGCCGTGCCGTCGTCGACCACGACCAGGTCACGGGCCCGGGTGATGGTCAGCAGCAGCTGTACGTAACGGGAGAACGGGTCCCCCAGGACGATCCGGTCGGCCCGCCGGAGCATCCCGGTCAGGCCGCCGACGGTCTGGAACGGGGCCAGCGGGCCGCCCCGTGCCTCCTCCCAGCGGACCTCGTGGCCGCCCTCGCGGGCGAGTTCGGCCATGCGGCGCAGCTGGCCGCGGGTCATGGGATCCATCGGGGACAGGACGACGAGGGTGAGCCCCGCGCCGGGCGCGCGCTGTTGTTCCCGCGTGAGCGCGTGCTCGTGCGCCCACTCCAGCACGTTCAGCAGCTGTACCGGACTCTCCACGAAGGCGAGAGTGCGGGGGCCGGCGGACCCGGCGCGGGGGCTCATCTACGGACGACCGTCCCGTCGTGAGTGATTCTCTGGGGGGTTGTTCTTCGGGGGTGGTGCTCCGGAGGCGGTGCTCCGGGGTGGCGCTCCGGAGCTGGTGCTCGAGAGGCGGAGGTCAGACGGAGACCGGCTCGCCCGCCGCCGCCGCGATCTCCGCCTCGGCGACGACACCGGAGACGCGGCGCAGCTTCTTCATCGGGCCGAGCTCGGACTCGTAGACCTTCTTCACGCCGTCACCGAGGGAGGCCTCGATGGTGCGGATGTCGCGCACCAGGCGGGTGAGGCCCTGCGGCTCGACGGAGGCGGCCTGGTCGGAGCCCCACATCGCGCGGTCCAGGGTGATGTGACGCTCGACGAAGGTGGCGCCGAGGGCGACCGCCGCAAGGGTGGTCTGCAGGCCGGTCTCGTGGCCGGAGTAGCCGATCGGGACGTTCGGGTACTCGGCCTGCAGGGTGTTGATCACGCGGAGGTTGAGCTCCTCGGCCTTGGCCGGGTAGGTCGACGTGGCGTGGCAGAGCAGGATGTTGTCGCTGCCGAGGACCTCGACGGCGTGGCGGATCTGCTTCGGCGTCGACATGCCGGTGGAGAGGATGACGGTGCGGCCGGTGGCGCGCAACTCGCGCAGCAGCTCGTCGTCGGTCAGCGAGGCGGAGGCGACCTTGTGGGCGGGGACGTCGAACTTCTCCAGGAAGGCGACGGCCTCGGTGTCCCACGGGGAGGCGAACCAGGCGATGTTCTTGCTCTTGGAGTACTCGTCGATCTGGCGGTACTCGTCCTCGCCGAACTCCACCCGGTGGCGGTAGTCGATGTAGGTCATGCGGCCCCAGGGGGTGTCGCGCTCGATGTCCCACTGGTCGCGCGGGGTGCAGATCTCCGGGGTGCGCTTCTGGAACTTGACGGCGTCGCAGCCGGCGTCGGCGGCGGCGTCGATCAGCTTGAAGGCGTTCTCGAGCTCACCGTTGTGGTTGATGCCGATCTCGCCGACGACGTAGACGGGCCGGCCGGGGCCGGCGGTCTTCGAACCGAAGGTGCGCAGACGGGAGTTGGTGCTCATGGCAGGACGTTCCTTACTTGTTGAGGGAGTCGAGAGAGGGGCCGAGGATCCAGCTGGCGATCTCTCGGATCGCGCCGTCGCCACCGGGGACGGTGGTGACCGCGCGTGCGGCGCCGCGCACGACGTCGTGGGCGCTCGCGACCGCCACGGGCCAGCCCACGAGGGCGAAGCACGGGAGGTCGTTGACGTCGTTGCCGACGTAGAGCACGCGCTCAGGCGCGATGCCCTGCTCCTCGCACCACTGCTTGAGTGCGAGGTCCTTGCGGTCGATGCCGTGCAGGACCGGGAGCTTGAGCTTCCGGGCCCGGGCGGCGACGACCGGGTTCTGCTCCGTGGAGAGGATCAGCATCTTCAGGCCGCTCCTGCGCAGGGCGGCGATGCCGAGGCCGTCCCCGCGGTGCACGGAGACGAACTCCTTTCCATCGGCGTCGATCAGCACCCGGTCATCGGTCTGGGTGCCGTCGAAGTCCAGTACGACCGCGTCGATGTCGTCGGCGGTCGGCAGCGAACCGGGCCGGTTCGCGTCGAAGAAGGGGGCGAGGGCGCGGGCGCGGGCCAGCTCGTGCGGGTCGTCGATCTCCAGGACGCGGGCCGGGTCCGTGCGGACGAGTTCCGTGTGACCGAAGAAGCGGTGCTGGTGCTTGCGGAAGCCCGTCGCCTCCATCGCGTAGGCGGCGCCGGTCTCCAGGAGGTCCTGGGGGCGGTCCTGGCGGCGGGGGCGGAAGGACTTGTCGTGGTTGACGCCGTGGCCTCCGGCGGTCGGCGCGGGAGTGGCACGGCCGGCGCCCGCCGCCTCGGCCGCGGCGGCGGCACCCGGCGCGGCCGCCTGGCGGGCCGTCGCGCCGTCGGCTGTGGCGGCGCCCGTCCGCTGGGGCGCGGAGACGTCGTCGACCGCCTCCCGCCAGATGAACCCGTGGAACGGCGCGACCGTCAGCGCGGTGTCCGCGCCGTGCTCCGTGACCGCCGCCACGACCCCGTCGATGTCCTCGCGGACGATGAACGGGCTGGTGCACTGCACGAGCAGCACCACGTCGACGGGCGCCCCGTGCAGGGCCTCGTGGGCGTCCATGGCGTGCAGGACGGCGGCCTCCGAGGTGGCCGTGTCACCGGCGATGGCGGCGGGCCGCAGCACGACCTCGGCGCCGGCCTGGCGGGCCGCGGCCGCGATGGCCTGGTCGTCGGTGGACACCACGACGTCCGTCACCAGCCGGGTGGCCCGGCACTCGCGCACCGCCCGCGCCACCAGCGGGACACCGCCGACGGGGGCGAGGTTCTTCGCGGGCACGCCCTTGGAGCCGCCGCGCGCGGGGATGACAGCGAGCACTCGGCGCACCGAAGCGCCCGATTGTGCCGGGGAGTCAGACATGGGTTGCACTCCTTGCGCAGAGTTCGCGAAGCTGTGGAGGGGGGCGGAGCCGCCCGAGGGGGGCGCGGGGCTGTGTTGGTCAGCGGCTCCGCCGCGGGGCACGACCGGCCCCAACGGCGCCGCACCCGCCCGACGCCCCGAAGCGGCACTTCCCGGGGCGCTCACAGCTCCCCCATCCGCCGAATGACAGGCGCCACCCGCTGCACCCCGTGCCGATAGGCCCCCCGAGCGGCCCGGCGCACTATCTGCCGGACCGGGCCGGGGTCCTTGTCGGCCGAGGGTGCCCCCGGCAACACGCTGCCGTCGGGGCCGAGATGGTGGCGGGCGAGGATGCCGGGCAGGTAGCCGGGGGCGGTCGCCGGTGTGTAGTACGGGGTCAGCGGCGCGAGGCCACCGGGGCGGGCGAGCAGCTTGGCGATGCGTTCGCGGGCCGCGTCGAAGGCGGTGGCGTACGAGCCGTCGGTGGCGACGCCCTGCCGGGCCACCCACTCCTCGTCGGGTGTCGGCCGGTGTCCGGCGTCGAGCTGGTCCCAGGAGGCGAGGCACCCGGAGCCGACGAAGTGGTGGTTGCCGAGGACCTCGCGCACACCCAGGTCGGTCAGGACGACCGTGGGGATGCGCCGGTGCAGGGACTCCAGCGCTGCCGTCGAGCTGATGGTGACCAGCAGGTCGGTCCGGTCGAGGACCTCGCCCATGTTCCCGTACACCAGGCGGAAGTTGGCCGGCGGGTCGAGCCGCTGGACCAGCTTCTGGTACGGCTCTTCCTCGATGTGCGTGGTGTGTTCGCCCGGCTTGGAGCGCAGCTTGAGCAGCACCTCGCGCTCGGGGTGCAGCCGGGCGTGCTGGATCAGCCGCTTCAGCAGGTACGTACGGTCCTTGCGGCTGTCCGGCACGGACGGCTGCACCGCGAAGACCACCGTGTAGGGGTCGTGTTCGCCCTCGTACGCGGCTCCGCCGAGGAACGGCAGCGCCACCTCGGTCACCGCGGAGGCGTCGGCGCCCACCCCCTCGTACACGGCACGGAAACGCTCCGCGTCCTGGCGGGAGTTGGCGAGGACCAGGTCCGCGCCGTGCCGCAGCAGCAGGCCGTCGCTGAGCTTCTCGTAGACGACGCCGACGTAGCCGGTGACGACGACGGGCCGCTTCTCCCGGCCCTCCCACACCCGCTTGAGGCCGTGCAGCATCGCCTGCACCCCGCCGCCGACGAGGGCGAGCACGACGAGGTCGTACGACTCCTCCGCCATGGCGTGCAGGAACTCGACGGCCGTCACCTCCCGCAGGGACTGGGCGCGCACCCCCACTTCCTCCAGCTGACGGGGGGTGGGCGTGGCCCGTCCGCGCAGCAGGAATCCGTTCAGCGCGGGGCGGACTTGCGTGTCCTCGCGCGATGCGGCTTCCATGGAGGGATCGGGAACGATGCGGTCCGCGGTCAGCGCACCCCATTTCCAGCGGGTGTCCGAGTCCGCGAGGACGGCGATTCGCGGGGGGTTCGTTGTACTTGACGGCACGACGACGACGCTAGGAAGCAATTTCTAGGTCCGGCCCAACCGTGACTCAACGAAAAGTTAACAACAGCCCACCGGAAGCCGAACTGGCCCGTCGGGGAGCGGAAAGTACACTGGATGCACCGTTCCGACACATTGAGTTCACCCTCTGTACGGGCACCGGAAAGTTGCGCAGCCGGGCAGCCCCCTAGCGTTTTGCAGGTGCCAAAGCTTTCCGTGATCGTGCCGTTCTACAACGTGCAGCAATTCGCCCCTGACACCCTCAGAAGCCTTCGCCTGAATGCCCGGCCGGACTTCGAGTTCGTGCTGGTCGACGACAAATCCAAGGACGAGACCCCGGCCATTCTCGAACGGGCGGCCGATGAGTTGTCGGACGTCGCGCAGGTGCGTCTGATCCGTCACGACGAGAACGGGGGGCTCGCCACCGCCCGCAACACCGGCCTGGACGCCGCCCAGGGCGAGTACCTGACGTTCCTGGACGGCGACGACTGGCTGGCCCCCGGCTACCTCTCCGAGCTGGTGGCGGCCATCGAGGAACTGGACGTCGACTTCGTCCGCACCGACCATGTGCAGGCCACCGCCCGCGCCCGGACCGTGCACCGGGCCCCGGTCGGCCGCCGCCACGAGGTACTGGACCCGCGCGAGGCGATCCTGCCCGCCGACCGCACCACCTCCGTGGACTACGCCTACGCCTGGGCCGGCGCCTACCACCGCCGCCTGCTGGACCGGGGCCTGCTGCACTTCACCGACGGGCTGCGTACGGCCGAGGACCGGCCGTGGATCTGGAAGCTGCACCGCGAGGCGGAGTCGTTCGCGGTGGTGAGCCTGCTGGGCGTGTTCTACCGGCGCGGGGTCGCCTCCTCGCTGACCCAGATCGGCGACGCCCGCCAGCTCGACTTCATCCGGGCCTTCGACCAGGTGATCGAGGAGACGGCCGGCGACCGGGACGCCGACCGGTTGCTGCCGAAGGCGGTGCGCACCTACTGCGCGATCATCGCCCACCATCTGTCCGACGAGTCCAAGTGGGAACCGTCCGTGGCCAAGCAGCTGCGGGCGATGAGCGCGGCGGCGATCCAGCGCATGCCGCAGGACGCGCTCGGTGACGTACTCGAGACCATGGACATCCGCCGTTCCGCCAGGCTCCGGCGGCTGCGGCGCCGGGTCACCACACCGAAGGCGGCTGCCTGATGCCCCTCCTCAGCCCTCGTGGCACCACCCAGATCCTCTGCGCCTCGACGCTGTACGGGGCCGCCACCCTGGCCGCCGCGATCGACTCCGACCTGTTCGCGGAGCCGGACCGGCGGGTGCTGCTGGTCTTCAACAACTCCGCCACCCCGGAGACCACCCCGGCGCTCGACACCATGCCCGGCTTCGAGCCGCTGCGCAGCCACTTCGACGAGGTGCTGTCGTGGAACGAGGCCATCCGCCCCTTCCACCCGGGGGCCTGGACCCCGCGCCCCGACGACATCCCGCTGTTCGAGCGCTATCTGCGGCTGCTGTGGGGGCTGGGTGACGACCGGATCGAACTGGTCCTGGAGTCCATCCAGGTCACCCCGGCCCTCACCGTGGCCCAGCTGTTCACCGACGCACCCGTGGACGTCTACGCCGACGGCCTGATGAGCTACGGACCGACCCGCAACAAGCTCGACCCGCTGGTCGGCACCCGGGTGCGCCGGCTGCTGCACCTGGACCTGGTGCCGGGTCTGACGCCGATGCTGCTGACCGAGTTCGACGTGCCCGCGCACCTGGTGCCGACCGACGCCTTCCTGAAGGTGATGGGCGAACTGACGGCGTCCGTGGACGAGTTGCCCCGCCTGCCGGAGGACGCGGCGCTGCTGCTCGGCCAGTACCTGTCCGCGCTGAACATACTCTCCCCCGCCGAGGAGGAGGACCTGCACGTGCGGATGATGCGCGGGGCGGTGAAGCGAGGACACCGGACCGTCGTCTTCAAGCCGCACCCCACCGCACCGGCCCGCTACAGCCGCGCCCTGGAGACCGAGGCCGAGAAGCTCGGGGTGGACCTCACCGTCCTGGACACGCCGGTACTGGCCGAGGTGCTGTTCGAGAAGGCCCGGCCCGCGCTGGTCGTCGGCTGCTTCTCCACCGCGCTGTTCACCGCGTCCACGTTCTACGACCTGCCGGTCGCCCGCATCGGCACCGAGCCGCTGCTGGAACGGCTCGCGCCCTACCAGAACAGCAACCGGGTGCCCGCCGTGCTGGCCGACGCCGTCCTGCCGGACCTGGAGGACGGGGCGGGCGAGGACGCGGTCCCGGCCGACGAACTGGGCGACCTGGTCACCGCGGTCGGTTTCAGCATGCAGCCGCAGATCTACCCGTCCCTGCGGCCGGCCGCGGAACGCTATCTCGCGAAGCGCTTCCGGGCCCGCACCCGGCGCTATTTCAAGCGCAAGCGGCTCACCGCGCTGGGACTGCCGGGCGGCATCCCGCAGCGACTTGCGTTCCTGCCCCGCAACTCCACGGCACGTCGGGTGGTACGGCGAGCGCGGGCATTGAAGAAGGCAGTACGCCGCTGACCGAGTCCCACTGAATCTGCTGAATCTGCTGTTCACTCCGCATTCCCACTCCTCGGAATTGATCCTTCCGCATAACACCGGGAGCGAAGAGAAACAGGGAAGTCGGCTTCCGGACGGAATCTGTTCGGCCGGGGTTCACGAAGGCTCCATAGCTTCCCCCAATGCGTCAGACAGTTTTCGGGTCAATCCCGTTCGATTCCTCGGCCGGGTCGATATGACCCAGCAGGACATACGATCGCCCGCCGCCCCGGCACCCGTCGTCCTCACGGCTGTGGAGCCGGGGCCCGCGCGGCGGCCGCTCATCTCGTACGTCCTGCCGGTCTACAACGAGCAGGACGGCATCGCGGCCTTCCACGCCGAGCTCACCGCCGCCCTGGCCGGCCGGCCGGACCTGGACGTGCAGCTGGTGTACGTCAACGACGGGTCCACCGACGGCTCGCTCCCGATCCTCAAGGACCTCGCGGACCATGATCCGCGGGTCCGGGTGGTCGACTTCGCCCGCAACTTCGGGCACCAGATCGCCATCACCGCGGGCCTCGACCACGCCGAGGGCGACGCGGTGATCGTGATGGACACCGACCTCCAGGATCCGCCGAAGGTCAGCCTGGAGCTGGTCGACGCCTGGCGCGAGGGCGCCGACATCGTGCACGCGCGCCGCCGCAGCCGGCAGGACAGCGCCTTCAAGCGGGCCACCGCGCACGCCTACTACCGCGTCCTGCGCGCCTCCACCGACGTGGACATCCCGCTGGACACCGGGGACTTCAGGCTGCTGGACCGCAAGGTCGCCGACGAGCTGCGCAGGTACCGCGAGCGCAGCCGCTTCGTACGCGGCATCGTCGCCTCGATGGGCTACCGGCAGCGGGAGGTGTCCTTCGACCGCGACGAACGGTTCGCGGGCGAGACCAAGTACCCGCTGCGCAAGATGGCCCGGCTCGCGGTCGACGGCGTCACCAGCTTCTCCACCGCTCCCCTGAAGATGATCACCCGGCTCGGTTTCGGGGTGCTCGCGCTGTCCCTGGCCGGCATCGTGTACGCGCTGGCCATGAAGTTCTTCCGGCCCGAGATCACGGTGTCCGGCTGGACGATGCTGATGTGTGTCGTGCTGTTCCTGGGTGGCACGCAGATGCTGTCCCTGGGTGTGATCGGCGCGTACATAGGGCGTATCTACAGCGAGGCCCAGGGGCGGCCGCTGTACCTGGTGCGCGAGGTGCTCGGCACCGCCGCCGACGGGGACGAGCGGGGCGGTGACGGTGACCGCTGAGACCACCGCCCCTGACACCACGACCCCGCCGACCGCCGCGCCCCCGTCGCGCACCCTGCGCCAACTGGTCCGCTACACCCTGATCGGCGGCAGCGGGGTCGCCCTCGACCTCGTCGTCTTCCTTCTGCTGCACAACCTCGCCGGGACGGACGAGCAGCTCGCCAACGTGATCAGCACGACCCTCGGCATCGCCAACAACTTCGTCCTGAACGCGCGGTTCACCTTCGACCGGCGCGACCGGATCGTCCTGCGCTTCCTGCGCTTCTACGCCGTGGGCCTGACCGGCATCGCCCTGACGTATCTGCTCTTCCTCGTCTTCACCGACGGGCTGGGGATCGACGCGAACCTGGTCAAGGCGGGTTCGCTGCCGCTGGTCCTGGCGCTCCAGTTCGTGCTCAACAGAAAATGGAGCTTCGCATGAACCTCGGCATCATCGGCGCGGGTGCCACGGGCCTGACCGCCGCCTGGGACGCCGTACGGGCGGGCCACCAGGTGACCCTGCTGGAGGCGGCCGCCGAACTGGGCGGTCTGGCGGCCTCGCTGGAGGTGGGCGGGGTACCGCTGGAGCGCTACTACCACCACATCTTCCGCAGCGACAAGGCGATGATCGCCCTGATCGAGGAGCTGGGGCTCGGCGACGCGCTGCGCTTCCACAAACCGACCACGGGCATCTACCGGGGCGGCCGGCTCATCGACTTCACCACCCCGTTCGACATGCTGCGCTTCCCAGATTTCTCCCCGGTGGACGCGGTCCGCTTCGCCGGTTCGTCGGCGCTGCTGAAGGCGGTCCGGGGCGGAGAGCGCTTCAACGACCTCACCGCGCTCGCCTGGCTGCGCCGTTGGGCCGGCCAGAAGGCCACCGCGGCGATCTGGGAGCCGCTGCTGCGGGGCAAGTTCGGCGACCGCGCCGAGCGGGTGTCGATGGCCTGGCTGTGGGCCCGGATCCACTGCCGCACCTTCGAACTCGGCTATGTGGACGGCGGTTTCGAGCGGGTGTACGCGGCGCTCCGGGACGGGATCGAGGAGCGGGGCGGCAAGGTCGAGTTCGGCAAGGCCGTGGAATCGATCCGGCAAGACGGTGATGTGGCGCCCGCCGTGGTGACCTGCGCGGACGGCTCCACGTACGAGTTCGAACGGCTGATCGTCACCACCCCGCAGCCCGTCTTCGCCAAGGCGGCCGGGCTGCCCGCCGGCAACGCGGCCTGGAAGAACCAGTACCTGGGCGCGACCTGCTTCGTGCTGGAGCTGGACCGCAGCGTGATCCCGTACTACTGGCTCAACATCAACGAGCCGGACTTCCCGTTCCTCGCTGTGGTCGAGCACACGAAGATGATCGACCCGTCCGTGTACGGCGGCCGGCACATCCTCTACGTCGGCAACTACGTCGAACGCGAGGACTGGCGCTTCACCACCGAACCGGCCGAACTGCTGTCGCGGTTCCTGCCGTACCTGCGCCGCGTCAACCCGGACTTCGACGAGTCCTGGATCAAGGACTGGCACTTCTCGAAGGCGGGTTTCGCCCAGCCGGTGGTGACCCCCGAGTACCGCGCCCTGATCCCGCCCCACGAGACACCGATGAGCCGCGTCACGCTGGTGACGATGGCCCAGATCTACCCCCAGGACCGGGGGCAGAGCTACTCGGTGGCGTTGGCGCGGGAGGTCACCGCGTCACTGGGGCTGCGCTGAGGTCCTGCGCGTGCACAGCACCGTCGTGGGGCCGCCCGTCGAGCGCGGGCAGTCGTACACGGCGGTGACGCGCCGCCACAGTTCCTTGTCGACCCTCGCGGGGCGGAACCAGGCGCGGTCCAGGACGGCGTAGGGGGCCGGGTCGTGGTCGACGCAGTTCTCGTTCTCGCGGAACGACTTCAGTTCGGTGACGTCCGGGAGGTAGCGGGTGCGCTGGAGGAACGTGGCGATCGGGTAGCGGCACCGCGCGGGGTGGTCGACGTAGTACGTGGTGTCGCCGAAGGCGAGGTAGAGGACCGGGGCGTCGGCGGGCATCCGGGCGCGGAGCCGGTCGGCCTCCGCCTCGGTGTCCCGCATCCCGGCCAGGTATCCGGCGTTGGTCATCCTGACCTTGCCGTACTGCACCAGATGCGGGGAGCCGGGCCACATGCTCGCGGCCAGGCAGACGACTCCGGTGAGGGTGACGGCGACCAGGGCGGCGGGCCGGATTCCGGATGCGGGGCGCTGGTCCGACGACCGGGCACGGGCACGGGCACGGGCATCCAGCATCACGTCCACCACGGCGGCGATCAGCGCGACGAACCCCAACCCCCAGACCAGGTAAGGCCGTTGCAGTGCCCCGTCCGCCCCGGCGTACAGCACCGGCAGCGCGCCGTACAGCAGGGACACGGCGCCGAAGCACCACGGCGAGCGGTGGGCGCCGCCCACCGCGATGCCCCACAGGGCGGCGGCGAGCACCGGCATCTGGGCGGCGTGGTACAGGAACCAGTTGCCCTGCACGACGACGACCGCCTGTGCGCCCAGGCCGATGGCGAACGCCACCAGGGCCAGTTCGATCCGCCGGCCCCGCCCGGGCACCCGGGCCAGCACCAGCAGCAGCGCCCCCGGGAGCAGGAGCAGCACCGGGCTCTGCACCGCCCGGTCGGCCAGGAAGTCGGCCGTGCGGTCCAGGATGAAGCCGGGGTGGATGCCGGTGCGGCTGAGCGCCGACTGGTTGATCTGCGGCATGTCCTCGGTCCACTGCCACTCGTGGGACCCGCCGAGCACGCTCAGCCCGAACAGGGCCACCGCCGCGGGCACCCCGACCAGCGCGAGCCGTACGGCCCGGCCCCGGTCGACGGCGTACACCAGGAGCACGCCGATGGCGGCCGTGGCGGCGGTGGAGTACTTCATCATCACGGCGAGGCCGAGCGGCAGCGCGGCGAGCAGGGCCGCGGGCCACGGCCGGGGCGGGCCGAGTCCGGCGGCGACGCCGAACACCGTCAGCACCACCGCCGCCCACTCCGGCTGGAGGAAGTCGTTGCGGGGCGCCAGGATCAGGGCGAGGCCGGTGGCGCCCGCGGTGAGCGCCGCCTCGCGTCCGGTGAACCGGCGGGCCAGCGACAGGTGGAGGGCGTAGGCCGACGCGGCGGCGAGCAGGATGCCCGTCGCCCCGATCACGGCCTCGCGGGCGGCCGGCGTACCGCCGAAGGAGACCCGGTCGAGGCCGGCGACGAACCACCGGTAGAAGTACGGCCGGTGGGTGAAGACCTCCGACGGCGAGTAACCGGCCTTCGCGCCGGTGCGCAGGGCACCGAGGACGTAGTGCAGGTCGCCGGTGAGACGGCGGGTGGCCGCGGTGTACCCCACGGCCGCCACGGCGGGCAGGGCGACCACCGGCCACCACAGGGGTGACCGGCGGTCGTCCGCACGCGACCGTGCCTCGGCGGGGGTGTCGTCAGCCAGGGCGGTCGCCATCGGTCAGCCGCCCAGGATGACCCGGAGGTCCGCCGCGTTCGCCTCGGTGACCTTCCACAGCTCCTGCTGCCGGCCGTGCACGTCCGCGACGGTCCTGTCGTGGTCGGCGAGCAGTTCCCCCGACCGTTCCACCAGGCGCGCGGCGAGGTGCCGGTCGTGCACCGAGACACCCCACTCGGGGCGCTCGATGTCCCGCAGGAAGTACGCCATCTTCGGGTGCGAGATCAGGCTGATGACGGGCGTGCCGCAGCCGAACGGGATCATGCCCGCGTGGCCGCGCATGCCGATCACCAGCTTGGTGCGCGCGTACAGGTCCGTGATCTGGTCGTTGTCGAAGTCGTACATCGGGATGACCGGCAGCGAGATGCCGTGCTCACGGCGCAGGTCGAAGGCGATCTTCTCGTCGTCGAGGGAGTGCGCCACGCACCGCACCTCGGCCAGCTCGCCCAGGTCCCGTACGGCTTGCGCCATCTGGGCCAGGAAGTAGCCGTAGTCGTGGCCGAAGCGCAGGCCCGCCCGGTCGTAGGCGGCGTTGATCAGGATGGTGTCGTCGCGCTTCACCGGGTCCTGCCAGCCCGGCAGGAGGTGGCGGGTGACCGTCGTCGGACACGGCTGGAAGCGCACCTTGTCGTGCAGGTGGGCCGGGAGCATGGCCCGCACCTTCTCGATCGAGCCGTGGTTGCGCAGCCCGAAGAAGGAGGACTGCTCGACGAGTTGACGCAGTGACTCCCGGAACCGGCCTGCCCGGTAGGACTGGCCGTCGAAGGCGTTGAAGCCGACCGCGAAGACCGCTATGGGGACGTCGATGCGCTTCAGCAGCTCGTCCGGGACGTTCCACTGCCAGGCGCTGTTGCCGTTCGGCATGGTGTCCGGGATGAACAGCCCGCCACCGCCGATGACCAGGCCCCGGCGGCGGTTGACCCGCTGCAGGGCGGCCTCGTCGAACAGCCGGTGGGCGTGCACGGAGTGCCAGCGGCGGGAGGTGGTGTCCGGCCCGAATGCGGAACGGACGCTCTCCGGCAACAGCTTGTCGCCCGCGTTGCCCTGGCGGTCCATGTAGAAGGCGACGTGCGCGAGCTGGTCCTCGGCGGCGCCCTGATCCTGGGCCGGTAGGGAGGCCGCGCGCTGGGCCCACAGCCGGTTGGAGCGGTGGGTGGGGTCGACGGACAGGCCGGCCGTGGCGTACCTGAGGGACTCGGCGTTGTCGCCGTGCACCCAGGCCATCTGGGCGAGGCGGGCGTAGGCGGTGGCGGCCCGGTTGGGGGCGGCGGTGGCCAGCAGCAGCTGTGTCCTGGCCTCCTCGTAGCGGGAGACGCTCATCAGGGCGTGCCCGTACACCTCGTGCGGCCAGGCCTCGTCGAGCGGGATCCGGACGCTGCCGAGGATGTCGACGGCGTCCGGGTAGTCGCCGGTCGAGATGTGCGCGGCGGCGACCTTGCGGGCCACCTCCACATCGGCGGTGCGGGCGACGTGCGGGGTGCCGTAGTGGACCAGCAGGTCGTGGTGGAGGCCGCCCGGCCTGGCGAGGTAGGCGGCGTGGAAGTCGGCGTCGGACAGGTCGAACTCGCGCCAGCGGGCCTCGGCCTGGCCGTAGCCTGCCTCGCCGCCCTGCCAGGGCTTGTGGCGGCCGGTGAAGTGCAGGATCGCCGTGTCGTCGGGGACCGGCAGGTCACCGGAGAGCCGTCGCTTGACGAAGTTGTAGCGCGCGTCGAGGCGGACGAAGTCGCCGTCCAGGACGGCGTTGAGGATGCCCTGGTCGTGCTTGTCGAGTTCGTAGTCGCCGCTGCGGCCGGTCGCGTCGAGCTTGGCGCAGAACGCGTCGGACAGGTACTCGCGCTGGATGACCAGCAGGCCCGAGTTGAGCTTGTGCTGGCCGTAGAAGAACTGCGAGACGGCCGCCAGGCCCTCGCGCAGTTCCAGCAGTTCGCTCAGGTCGCCGAGGACGACCATGTCGGTGTCGAGCGTGATGACGGTGTCGTACTCGCGCAGCCGGAAGACGTCGAGGATGAAGTACGCCTTGCGGACCAGGTAGTTGTCCTGGTCGCCCTTCTTGTACGCGTCGTAGTGGGTGTCGTTCACCCGGCGCAGGACGATCCGCGGGTGGAGGTCGCGGATCTTGGCGATCGAGCCGGGGCGCAGGTCGTCGTAGAGGACGACGAAGTCCTCGCACACGCCCGGGTTGGACAGCGCGAGGCTGCGCAGCAGCACGAGGAAGCCGGGGAGGTAGTTCTCGTCGACGTAACTGGCGAAGGCGATGCGGCGCTTGCCGGTGAGCGCGTGCGCGTCGGTCGCCGGGGCCTGGGGGGCGGCCGTGGCCGGGAAGGTGATGGTCATCGCAGGGAGATCCTCATGTCGGTCACGCCCTGGGCCCGCTGCATGACCCAGTCCTTCTCGCTGGTGTATTCGTGTACGGACGTGATGGCCAGCTTCATGGCCTCCGGGACGCGGTAGGCGCCGCTCTCGTAGAAGTCGAAGCCGATCAGGTCCAGGGTGGGGCTGACGTCCAGGAAGTCCAGCAGCCACAGCATGTTGAAGCCGGTGGTCGGGATGCCCGACCAGACGTCGCCGCCGAGCCTGCCGATGTTGCGTACGGGCCAGCGCAGCGACTCGTCGCCGAGGTGGGCCTGGGCGCCGGGCACCAGGCGGTTGCGCAGCGAGTACTTCCAGTCGCCGGACACGCCGCCGAAGACGATCCGAGTGGTGACCGGCTTGTCCCAGTTGAAGCCGTGCTTGTGGATGGTGGCGTGGATGTCGGTGCGCGCGCCGGTGTGCTTCGGGTCGATCCGGTACGAGTTGAAGCGCACCACCAGGTCGTACGCGTCGATCTCGGCGCCCATCGAACTGGCGCCGACCCGGCCGGAGTTGGCGATCAGGCAGATCGACTTGCCGGCGATCTGGTTGCGGAACTCACCCAGGGTGATCCACTGCACGCCGCCGACGGTCGGGTCGGCGACGGGGCCGCGCATCCGGCTGCGGCGCTGGTCGGCGTAGAGGGCGACGGCCTCGGTGAGCGCGGGCAGGTCGACGCCGGGGACGGCGGTGCGCAGGTCGAGGTACTGGCTGAGCAGCTCCTGGCGGTCCTGCACCGGGGCGTTCTCGGCGGCCAGTGAGAGGAGCGCTCCCACGAGACGGGGTTCGGCCTCACTCCAGTCGCCCACGGCGTGCGCGGCGAGACCCTCGGCCCAGACGTCCGTGGCGGGGCGGCGTGTGAAGTCCTGGGCGCGCGGCACCTGGCGGCGCAGGAGGGCGAACAGCTCCCGTTCCTTGTCCGCGGCGATCTTCAGGCCGTCGATCCGGGCGCGGACGCCGAAGCCGTCGTCGTCGGTGAGGGCGAGGTAGCGCTCGTACGCCTCCAGCGCCTCGGTCTCCTCGCCGAGGGCCTCCAGGAGACGGGCGCGCAGCCGCCAGCCGGCGCGAGAGTTCTTGCGCTGGGCGAGGACGGTGTCGCTGATGACGAGGGCGAGGTTCGACTCGTCGTCGTAGCCGCACTCCAGGGCCTTGTTGGCGACGGCCAGCAGGGCGTCGAGGAGGTCGTTGCCGATGCTCACCGAGGGGGTGGCGGCGGGGCCCTTGACGGCCCTCTTGAGCAGTGCGGTGGCCCCGGTGGCCGGGGCGGGCGCGGGGGCGGCGACAGAGGTCGTGCCCCACACGACGAGCAGCTTGCGCAGCTGTTCGGCGAGTTCTACGCGGCGGCGGTCGATGCTGCCGACCAGTTTCCCGCTGTGCGCGGCACAGGCACGCAGGCAGTCGTCCAGCTCCCCTCCACGCGCACGTGCACGTCTCTTCTGGACCGTCGTCATGGCACTCCTGTTTTCTTTTTACCCAGCTTTAACTGTGTTCTTGGCTTTACTTCCGCGTGGGGGGATTCTGGGGAAACTTAGGAAGCCAAAACGACATCCAGGTGAACTCACCGGGACCAGGCGGCTAATCGTTGACCGGCCGACCCAGACCTCCCCTCGATTCGGATTAACGTGCTGAGAAGCACCCGTAGGAACGCCCGTCGAGGGGAATTTCGTGACCAGCATGACCGTCCGGCCGGTGCCCGACGCGTCCGCGCCCGCGCTGCCCCCGGCGGAGCGGACGGGCGCCCGGCGGGAGCCCCGGCTGCGCGCCCTCGACGGACTGCGGCTCGTCGCCGCGCTGATGGTGGCCGCCTATCACTACGGCGGCCGGGGCGGCGAGATCACCCACGCCTGGGGAAGTTCGCCGGACAGGCAGTTCCCCACGCTGCACACCTATTTCGCGTACGGCTGTCTCGGCGTCCAGGTCTTCTTCGTGATCAGCGGATTCGTGATCTGCATGAGCGGCTGGGGCCGGCCGCTGAAGTCGTTCTTCGCCTCCCGCGCCTCCAGGCTGCTGCCCGCCTACTGGGCGGCGGTCTTGTTGGTGACGGCGGTGTTCGCGCTGCCGATGGTCACCTACAAGGCGCTGTCGCCGAGCGACACCCTGGTGAACCTGACGATGCTCCAGTACCCGCTGGGCGTGGACCGGGTGCTGGGGGTGTGCTGGACGCTGTGGGCGGAGGTCCGCTTCTACGCCCTGTTCGCGCTGTGTGTCGTGCTGCCCGGAGCGTCACGCCGACGCGTGATCATGTTCTGCGCGGGCTGGACGCTCGCCGCGGCGATCACCCAGGGCGCGCACCAGCCGCTGCTCGACATCGTGTTCATGCCGGAGTACGCCCCGTTCTTCATCGGCGGCGTCGGTCTCTACCTCGTGCACCGCGACCGCAAGGACGTCTACGCCTGGGGCATCGTGGCCGTGAGCTTCCTGATCGGGCAGCACTACGCGGTGCGCAGCCTGTGGAACGCCGCGGACCCGAACGCCTTCGCTCACCGCACCTCGCTGGGGATCGTCCTGGTCGTCGCCTTCGGTTTCGTCGCGGTCGCGGCCATCGCGCTCGGCTGGTTCGGCTGGGCCAACTGGCGCTGGCTGACCGTGGCCGGGGCGCTGACGTACCCGTTCTACCTGGTCCACGAGCACCTCGGCTGGGTGATGGTGCGCGCCCTGCATGTCAGCCTGGGCCTGCCGTCGGCGGTGACCTTCGTCCTGACGGTCCTGTCGATGCTGCTGCTGGCCTGGCTGCTGAACCGGTACGTCGAGAAGCCGCTGACGCCGCGGCTGCGGGCAGCGCTGGCGAAGATGCGCTGAGCCGCGGCTGCGGGCAGCGCTGGCGAAGGTGCGCTGACGGCCCGCTCGGACCTCCGCCGTGGTACTCACTCGATCCCGTACCGCGCCCCGATCCCCGCGATCACCAGCGCCAGTCCCTCCTCGAAGTGCTGGTCGTAGTCCTGGAACAGCTCCGCGCCCGCCTGGGCCGACAGCGGGAAGTCGGCCATGAGGCGGGCGCGTTCCTCGATGTCGTAGCCCTCGCGGCGCTCACCGGGCAGCGGCTGGACACCCTGCTCCTCGGTGACGAAACCGAGCGTGTAGAGATACGTCGTCCCGGTCGCGCGCACGGCCTGCGCGAGGCTGAAGCCGGCGCCCGTGAACAGGCGCAGGTCGCCCTCCATCTGCTCGGCGTGCACGATGCCGGTGAAACGTGAGCCGCTGAAGACCTTCGCGCCGTCCCGGTAGCCGAGCAGCGCGGCACGCAGTCCGCGGTTGGACGTCAGCAACCGCTCCCGCCAGCTGTCACCGGGGGCCAGAGGCGTTGCCGCGACCATCCGGCGGTACATCTCCGTCGCCATCTCGTCCAGCAGGGCCTGCTTGTCCTTGAAGTGCCAGTACAGGGCGGGCGCCTTCACGTCCAGCTCCTTGGCGATGGCACGCAGGGTCAGCCCGTCCAGACCCACCTCGTTCAGGAGCGTCAGGGCGGCGTCCGCGACCCGGCGGCGGTCGAGGGGGGCTCGTCGTTCCGTGTTCACGCTTGACAGCTTAACGCCGTTAAGGGCATGGTCGCAGCAGACAGCACTTAACAACGTTAAGGAGAGTGATCGGTATGGACACGGACATCCTGATCGTGGGCGCGGGCCCGACCGGGCTCGCCCTGGGGATCGACCTGGCCCGGCAGGGTGTGGCGGCGCTGGTGGTGGAGCGGGCGGACACGCTGTTCCCCGGCTCGCGCGGCAAGGGCATACAGCCGCGCACGCTGGAGGTCTTCGACGATCTCGGCGTGCTGGACGCGATCCGCGAGGCCGGGGGCGACTATCCGGTCCAGATGATCTGGCGGGACGGACAGCGGGTGGGCGAGCACCGGCTGTTCGACCCGGCGGAGGCGAGCGAGGACTCCCCGTACGCCGGGCCGGCGATGGTGCCGCAGTGGCGCACCCAGGAGATCCTGTTCGCCCGGCTGACGGAGCTCGGCGGGCGGGTCGCCTTCGGCCGGGAGGTCGTCGGGCTGGACCAGGACGAGGACGGCGTGACCGTGCGGCTCGGGGCGGGGGACCGCCTCCGCGCGCGTTACGTGGTCGCCGCCGACGGCGGCCGCTCGACCGTACGCCGTGCGCTGGGCGTCGGCATGACCGGGCAGACCGTCGACCCGAACCCGCTCCTGGTGGCGGACGTCCGGATCACCGGCCTGGACCGCGACAACTGGCACGTCTTCCCGCCGGGCGGTGAAGGCGACGGCTTCCTGGCGGTCTGCCCGCTGCCCGGCACGGAGGACTTCCAGGTGATCGCCCAGTTCCCGGAGGGCACCTCGGTGGACACCTCCCCCGACGGCATCCGCGAGGTCGTCGCCGCCCGCTCACACCTGGCCCCCGAGGACGTCACCGAGGTCCGCTGGGCGTCGGACTTCCGCCCCCGGGCGGCCCTCGCGGACAGCTTCCGCGCCGGGCGGGTCTTCCTCGCCGGGGACGCGGCCCACATCCACTCCCCCGCCGGGGGCCAGGGCCTGAACACCAGCGTCCAGGACGCCTACAACCTGGGCTGGAAACTCGGCGCGGTGGTGCGCGGCGAGGCTCCGCCCGCCCTCCTCGACACCTACGAGGAGGAGCGGCGCCCCATCGCCGCGGAGGTACTGGGGCTGTCCACGAGCGTCCACCGCGGCGAGGCCACGCGGGGCGAGGCGACCCGTCAACTCGGCCTGGGATACCGGGAGTCGACGCTCACCGCGGAGACCCGGGCCACGGTGGACGGGATCCGGGCCGGTGACCGCGCCCCGGACGCCACGGTCGCCGGCGTACGCCTCTTCGACGCGTTCCGGGGGCCGCACTGGACCCTGCTGGCACTGGACACGGAGGCACCGGAGACCCCTCAGGCGCCGGCGTCGGTGCGGATCGTGGAGGGCCCGGCACCCGAGACGTACGGCAACGGTCTGTTCCTGGTCCGTCCGGACGGTTACGTGGGCTGGGCGGGGGCCACGTCGGAGGGCCTGACGGAGTACGCCGAGGGGGTCGGGCTCGGCCCGACTACGGGCTGACGCGCTGGCGCTCACCGGTGGCGGCCGCCTGCTGGACGCGGTCGAGGAGGCGGTGGCGGCGCACGGCGTGGGCGAAGTCGGGGACGGTGCGGGTGCCCTCGGTGAGGTCAGCGCGCAATTGCGCGTAGGCGTGGGCGACGCTGTGGGCCATGGTGCCGCGTAGCCCGGCCGGCGCGGGAACGTTCGCGTCGTAACGGGCCGGTACCGGCAGCTCGGTCAGTTCCGCGTTCTTCCCGCGGGCGCCGTGGAGGGTGACCTGCCCGAACTGGAGGTGTCCGGAGTTGCCCGTGACACGCAGGTCGCCCTCTGTCCCGTTGATTTCCCACAGGAAGTTGGTGGAGCGGGCGACCCCGCCGCGGAAGTGCACGGAGGCGACGGCGCCCGATTCGAGGACTCCGCTCACGGCGATCTGGTCCTCGACGTTCTTCGGCAGGAGTTCCCCGGTCTCCTCGTGCCGGACCTCGGGGCGCCGGGTGGCCGTGGTGGCGCTGAGCTCGGTGAACTCGCCCAGCACCGAGGCGAGTCCGTCGATGGTGTGACCGAAGGGGACGGACAGCATGGTCGCGCCGTTGGTGCGGTCGAACACGTAGGCGTTGCGGCTGCCATACGTCGCCCCCCACGTCACCCCCGAGGCGACGACGCTGGTCGAGAGCACCTCCCCGACGTATCCGTCTGCGACCAGGTCACGCAGGTAGCGGACCGGCGGGGCGGAGCGCGCCTGGAGCCCGACGAAGCCCCGCAGCTTCCGCGACTGCGCGAACGTGGCCATCTCCTCGGCCTCCGCGGTCCCGTTGCCCAGCGGCCACTCGCTCAGCACGGTCTTCCCGGCGGCGAGCGCGGACATGACCAGCTCTCTGTGGTGTGGGACCTTGACGGTCACGACCACCAGGTCCACCTCGTCCCGCTGGACCAGTTCCTCGACGCTGCCGAACGCCAGCGGAACTCCGAACTTCTCCCCCGCGGCCCTCGCGGACTCGGCGCTGCTGGCGCTGAGGGCGCGCAGCTCGTACGCGTCGGGCAGGGCGGCGAGGGCCGGGACGTGGGCGGTCCCCGCCCAGCCGCCATTGACGCTGAGCCCGACGATGCCGACGCCGACCGGGGCGGGTGAAGCGGACGCGGGCGTGGACGCGAGCGTGGGGGAAAGAGAGGAGGGCATGACGGTTCCCTTCGCATGGCCGGTGCCACCGGCTGGTGATCACCACCGTAGCCCATGTTCGCTCAACCGCGAACATAGGTCCGCCGGAACTCCGTGGATACTGGGGACGTGGCCAGTCGAACCTCATCCCCGTTGATCCACCCCGACGAGCAGGACATGGACCTGTTCACGGTGATGGCCGCCCTCAGCGACCCCGTCCGCCAGAGCATCGTGGCCACCCTCGGCGCCCAGTCCGAAGTGCCCTGTGGCGGTTTCGACCTCCCGGTCGGCAAGTCCACCAGCAGCCGCCACTTCCGCGTGCTGCGCGAGGCCGGCCTGATCCGGCAGCAGGACGAGGGCACGCGACGCATCAACTCCCTCCGCCGCGAGGAACTGGACCGCCGCTTCCCCGGCCTGCTCGACCTCGTCCTGCGCGAGGCGGTCGAGTGCCGTGGTCGCCTTGTGCAATCCTCAGCCGACTAGGGTCTGCGGTCAGCTCGAAGGACCTCCCCGGGCATAGTGCCGCCACGTTCGGCCTTGGAACTGGCGACCTCGGGTGATCGGGAGCCATGTATTCCTCCGCTGTTGAGTGCTCATGGTGGCCGTGAGTGGTCGCCAGGGGCGCAAATGACGCCGGGTTCCTCCGGCCTCGGCGGCTGGATGGGCGGTGGTGTCGTCACCTATCCGTGGCATCGGGAACGAAGGGCTGATCCGGGCTCGTGGGCGAAGGGCGCCGCCGCGGAAGCATCATGGCCGTGGTCACTGCGGTGGCGAGGATGAGCGCGGCGGCGAGGCAGAAGGCGTTGCGGGCGCCGGTGAGCGCGGCGACGGCCGGGGTGGGGTCGCCGGGCACGGCGGAATGGAAGAAGAGGCTGCCGAGCAGGGCGACGCCGAGAGTGCCGCCGAGTTGCTGCACCGCGTTGAGCAGGCCGGCGGCGGAACCCGTCTCGTGTGGGCGGATTCGGTGCAGGGCGGTGGTGAAGAACGGCACGGCGTACAGGCCCTGACCGATCCCGGCCACGGCCAGCGCGGGCAGCAGCGGCCAGGGGTAGGAGGCGGGCGGGCTGGTGGCGTACACGGCGGCGGCCGATACGACTCCGGCGAGCAGGGCCAGGAGGCCGACGCTCATGACCCGGGCTCCGTAGCGGGGTACGAGCCAGGCGCCGGCGACCCAGGACGACAGCGCCATCGTCGCCGACCACGGCAGCAGCGTGAAGCCGGCCGAGAGGACGCCGCGGTGCAGGCCCAGCTGTATCTGCAGCACGGCCACCAGCATCAATCCGCCCACCACAGAGAAGAACAGCACGCTGGACACCAGCGCGGCGGTGAAGCCGCGGTCGACGAACAGGCCCGGCTCGACGAGTGGGCTGCGGCCGCCGCGGGCCCGCCGCCGTTGATGTGCGGCGAAGCCCGCCAGCACCGCGCCGCCGGCGGCGAGCATGGCCCACGACCAGCGTGGCCGGCCCTGTGCGCCGCCCTGGATGAGCGGATAGACCAGCAGGCTGCTGCCAAGGACCACCAGCGCCGTGCCGGCGTGGTCCAGTCGCGGTCGAAGCGCGGCACGGTCCTCGTGCAGCAGCGGGGTGGCCGCCAGCACGGCGGCACCAAGGGGGACGTTGACGAGGAAGACCGCGCGCCAGGAGGAACCCAGCACATCCGCTTGGGTCAGCGCGCCGCCGATCACCGGGCCGGTGACCGCGGCGAACCCCATGACAGGCCCGATGGTGCCCATCGCCCGGGCCAGTGCGGGGCCGGTGAACATGGCGCGGATCATGCCGATGGTCTGCGGGATGATCAGTGCGGCCGCGGTGCCCTGCACGGCCCGCAGGGCGATCAGTACCGCCGTGGACGGTGCGAGCGCGCACCCCAGCGAGGCCAGGACGAAGCCGGCCATGCCGACGCGGAACACCCGCCGCCGGCCGACGATGTCACCCAGCCGCCCGCCGGTGATGAGGAAGACGGCGAAGGGCAAGGTGTACGCGGCACTGAACCACTGGATGCTGGAGGCCGGACCGCCCAGACCAGCGCGGATCACGGGGGCGGCGACGGTCATGACGGTGGCGTCGAGGAGGTTCATGGCCTCGGCGAGCAGCAGCACGGTGAGCGCGGCCCAGCGTCGCCGCGGGGGCGGGGAGGTGGAGTACGACATGCGCCCGAGCGTGCGCGACGCCGTCGGGGCACCTCCACTTTGAGCGGCTGGAACGCTGAATCATTCCATTGGAATGTCCGTGGTGCATGATTTTCACATGCTGGACGCCATCGACCGTGGTCTCATCCACGCACTGCGTATCGACGGGCGGGCGCCGTTCAGCGCGATCGCCGACGTCCTCGACGTCTCGGCGCAGACGGTCTCCCGCCGCTACCGGCGGCTGTGTGCAGACGCCGCGCTGCGGGTGGTCGGCCTGGCCGAGCCGCAGCGCAGCAACCGCACCCAGTGGCTCGTGCGGCTGACCGCGGGCCCGCGCGCCGCCCAGGACCTTGCCGACGCGCTGGCCCGCCGCGCCGACACCTCCTGGGTCAAGCTCGCCTCGGGCGGCACCGAGATCGTCGCGATCGTGCACACGTCCACCGCCGACGGGCCCGCCGGTCATGCGCTGTTGTTGCACGACATCCCGCGAACGGCCGGCATCACCGCGGTCTCCGCACATTGCGTGCTGCACACCTACCTCGGTGGGCCCACCGCTTGGTCCGGCCATCAACAGGCCCTCGACGCCGCGCAGCAGCGCCGACTGCGCACCGCCGTAGCTGACGCGGCGTCCGTCAGCGCCGCCCCTGGGGTGCGGGCGGCCCTCAGCGATGCCGATTCCGACCTGCTCGCTGCCCTCCAGCGCGATGGTCGGGCGAGCCTGAGCGGCCTCGCCGCGGCCACCGGCTGGTCGCCCGCCACCGTCGCGCGCCGACTGGAGCAACTGCGGGCCGGCGGTCAGCTCTTCTTCGACGTCGAACTGGACTCCACCCTGCTGGGCGTCACCACGCAGGCACTTCTGTGGATGGGCGTCGCCCCCGCCCACCTCGACCAGGTCGCCCGCACCCTGGCCCGGCACCCCGAGCTGGCCTACGTGGCCGCCGTCACCGGCCCCCACAACCTCACCGCCCATGCCCTGTGCCCCGACCCGGCGGCGCTGCACCGCTACCTCACCGAACGCCTGGGCACCCTGAAGGCCATCCACACCCTGGAGAGCGCGCCCGTGTTACGCACCATCAAGATGGCCGGCCCGCTCCCGGCCACCGGCAAGCCGCCCATGCGACGGCGCTGACTCTCGCCAGACGACGCGCGGCCGGCCCTTTCCAAAAGCAGAGCCTGAGGTCCGTTGAAGAGCCGTGTGCGAACTCGCCGGGTATGGAACCCTGGGTGACGGGAAGTTCACGCGCGGTGGTCGCCGCGGTGGCTGGGGGGAGTGCACGGTGGCTCGTGTTGTCGGGATCGACCTTGGTACGGCGCATTCTGTGGTGAGTGTTCTCGAAGGCGGTGAGCCGACCGTCATCACCAACGCGGAGGGTGACAGGTCCACTCCCTCCGCCGTCGCCTTCACGAAGAACGGTCAGGTGCTGGTCGGCGAGCCGGCCAAGCGGCAGGCGGTGGCCAACGCGGACCGCACCATCTGTTCGGTCAAGCGCCATATGGGTACCGGCTGGAAGGTACGCATCGACGGCACGGACTTCACGCCGCAGCAGATCAGCGCGTTCATCCTGCAGAAGCTGAAGCGGGACGCCGAGTCGTACCTGAGCGAGCGAGTCACCGATGCGGTGATCACCGTCCCGGCGTACTTCGGACAGGCCGAGCGGCAGGCCACCAAGGAGGCCGGCAACATCGCGGGGCTGAACGTCCTGCGCATCATCAGCGAGCCGACCTCCGCCGCTCTCGCCTACGGCCTCGCCAAGGACGATCAGACAACCATGGTCATCCACTTCGGCGGCGGCACCTTCGACGTGTCGCTGCTGGAGATCGACTGCGGCGTGGTGGAGGTGAAGGCCACCAGCGGCGACAACGAACTCGGCGGTGACGACTGGGACCAGCGCATCGTCGACCATCTGGTCAAGCGATTCGCCGACAGCCACGGCGTCGATCTCACCGGGGACAGGACAGCGCTCCGGCGTCTGCGCGAGGCCGCGCAGAGGGCCAAGGTCGAGCTCTCTTCGATCGCCGAGACCACGATCGACCTGCCCTACATCGCGACCTCCGCTCAGGGCCCGCTGCATCTGGACGAGAGGCTCACCCGGGACGTGTTCCAGCAGCTCACCGCCGATTTGCTCGAGCGCTGCAAGGCGCCGTTCCACAACGTCATCAAGGATGCCGAGGTAAAGCTCGAGGAGATCGACTACGTCATCCTCGTCGGCGGCTCGACGCGCATGCCCGCGGTCATCGAGCTGGTCGACGAACTGACCGGCGGAAAGGAACGTCAACGTGTCCGCTCGGACGACCCGGTCGCCGTCGGCGCGGCCCTCCAGGCCGGCGTCCTCAGGGGCGAGGTCAGGGACGTCCTGCTGCTCGACGCCACCCCGTTCTCTCTCGGCATCGAGACCAAGGGCGGCACCATGAACAAGCTCATCGAACGCAACACCACGATCCCGACGATGCGCTCCGAGATCTTCACAACGACACGGGACAACCAGACGGATCTGGAGATCAAGGTCTACGAGGGTGAGCACGAGCTCACGGCGCACAACAAGAAGATCGCCACGATCAAACTGACCGGTCTGCGTCCCGCGAAGGCCGGCAAGCCGCAGATCGAGGTCACCTTCGACTTCGACGCCCACGGCATCATGCACGTCTCCGCCAAGGACCTGCGCACCGGCAACGAGCAACGCGTAGCGGTCACCGGCGGATCCGCCCTGCCAAAAGCCGACCTTGAGCGCATGGTGCGTGAGGCCGAGCGGTACGAGGAGCAGGAGCGCCGGCGCCGCGAATCCGCCGAGATTCGCTACCCGGCCCATCAGGTCCTCCACACCATGGAGAGGTCTCTTCAGGGCCGCGCGGACACAGTGCCGGGCGACCTCAGGGCCAGGGCTGAGGCCGCGGTCGGCGAGCTCAAGGAAGCCCTGAAGAACGGGGACGACGCGGCCGTCCGCGAGGCCACCGAGAAGGCCGCCATCATCGCGCGGGAACTCGGCCGTTGAGACACCACTGAGGCTGCGCGGACCCGAGGGCCTGGACGGGCACTGAGTCGCCCGGGCGCCCGGTCGCTGAGGCACTCAGGCGTGCCCGGGCGGTGCCGCCGGACGAAACGTCAGGCGCTCGCCAGCGACAGCTTCACCGCGAACCCGAGGAACAGTGCCCCCGAGCCCGAGGTGACCCCCGTCGCGCCCGCCCCATTCCCCGGGCGGCCCGCAGCATCCGGCACTCGATCTCCGGACGGTCAGTCGTCGCCGTCGAGGAGCAGGTCGGATGTCGCCCCCGATCACCCATTCGGAGGAATCGCCCAGGTCAGAACGCATCCGAGGCCACGTAAGTCCCCCAAACCCCCCGCAACGCATTGCACACCTCGCCCACCGTCGCCCGGGCCCGAAGCGCGTCCTTCATCGGGTACAGGACGTTGTCCTCGCCCCCGGCCGCCTTCTTCAGGGCGTGCAGGGCGGCGTCCACCGCCGACTGGTCGCGCTGCGCCCGGAGCTTGGCGAGGCGCTCCGCCTGCTGGGCCTCGATCGCCGGGTCCACCCGGAGCGGCTCGTAGGGTTCCTCCGCGTCGAGCTGGTAGCGGTTGACGCCGACGACGACCCGCTCGCCGGAGTCGGTCTCCTGGGCGATGCGGTACGCCGAGTGCTCGATCTCGCTCTTCTGAAAGCCGTGCTCGATCGCGTCGACCGCGCCGCCGAGTTCCTCGACCCGCGTCATCAGCTCGACCGCCGCCGCCTCCACGTCGTCCGTCATCCGCTCAACGGCGTACGAACCCGCGAAGGGGTCGACGGTCGCGGTCACGTCCGTCTCGTGGGCGAGCACCTGCTGGGTGCGCAGGGCCAGCCGCGCGGACTTGTCGGTCGGCAGCGCGATCGCCTCGTCGAAGGAGTTGGTGTGCAGGGACTGGGTGCCGCCGAGGACCGCGGCCAGTCCCTGCACCGCCACCCGGACCAGGTTCACCTCGGGCTGCTGGGCCGTCAGCTGGACGCCCGCCGTCTGCGTGTGGAAGCGCAGCATCAGCGACTTGGGGTCCTGCGCGCCGAACTCCTCCTTCATCACCCGCGCCCAGATCCGGCGGGCGGCACGGAACTTCGCGACCTCTTCCAGGAGCGTCGTACGGGCCACGAAGAAGAACGACAGGCGCGGGGCGAAGTCGTCGACGTCCATGCCGGCCGCGACCGCCGTCCGGACGTACTCGATGCCGTCCGCGAGGGTGAACGCGATCTCCTGCGCGGGCGAGGCACCCGCCTCCGCCATGTGGTAGCCGGAGATCGAGATCGTGTTCCACTTCGGGATCTCGGCCCGGCAGTACTGGAAGATGTCTGCGGTCAGCCGCAGCGAGGGCTTGGGCGGGAAAATGTAGGTCCCGCGCGCGATGTACTCCTTCAGTACGTCGTTCTGGATCGTGCCGGTGAGCTGGTCGGCGCTCACGCCCTGCTCCTCGGCGACCAGTTGGTACAGGAGCAGCAGCAGGGCGGCGGGGGCGTTGATCGTCATCGAGGTGGAGACCTGGTCCAGGGGGATCCCGTCGAACAGCACCCGCATGTCGTCCACCGAGTCGATCGCCACGCCCACCTTGCCGACCTCGCCGTGCGCGATCGGCGCGTCCGAGTCGTGGCCCATCTGGGTCGGCAGGTCGAAGGCGACCGACAGGCCCGTGGTGCCGTGGGCGATCAGCTGCCGGTAGCGGGCGTTGGACTCCCTCGCCGTGCCGAAGCCGGCGTACTGCCGCATGGTCCAGGGGCGGCCGGTGTACATCGACGGGTAGACACCGCGGGTGAAGGGGTACGACCCCGGCTCGCCCAGCTTCTCGGCCGGGTCCCATCCGGCCAGGTCCGCAGGCCCGTAGACCGGCTCGATGGGTACTCCGGACTCAGACTCGCGTGTCATGGTCTGTTGCCTCCGTCCGAGCAGTCGCCCGCCAGGCATGCGCCAGTTCCTGAAACCACCATGCCGTGCCGTTCGCGAGCCGTCATTCGGGGGGAACATCTTGGGTGGTTGATTCGACGGCCGGTTTGGTGGCTGGTTCGGCACGGCCGGTTCGGTGGCTGGTTCCGGTGGCCGGTTCCGGTGGCCGCTTCGGTCGCCCGGGCGGGTCGGTGAGACGACGGGGGTGGGGATGCGTACTACGGGCATGGGGAGAGCGATCGTCGCACTGCTGGCGCTGGCCACGGTCTGCGGCTGCACGGTTCAGCCCGCCGACGAGAACGGGAAGCCCCGCTCGCCGGTGCACGTCGACGTCCCCGGCGGCGCCTCTCCCAAGGCCTCCGCCGACGCCGATACCGGTACGGACTCTGGTACCGACACCCGTGGGGACGCCGACGGCGGCGAGGACGCGAAAGGTGGCGAGCCGAGCGCGGCGCCCGCCTCGCCCGCGCCCGTCGTCCTGTGGTCGCGGGGCGACAGCGGAGGGGACGTCCGTGAGCTCCAGGCCCGGCTGCGGCAGGTCGCCTGGCTGTACGACGGGCCGACGGGGACGTACGACGACCTGACCGAGCAGGCGGTGGAGGGCTTCCAGGGCAAGCGCGGGCTGCCGAGGACGGGACGGACGGACAGCGTCACCTGGCAGCGGCTGCTCGGGATGACGCGCGAGCCGGGCAAGTGGGAGCTGTACCTGATGGGCGGGCAGCCGGCCGCCGCGCCCGACCCGCGCTGTCTGACCGGCCGGGTGCTGTGCATCAGCAAGTCCAGCCGCACCCTGCGCTGGATGGTCGACGGCCGCACCCTCATGACGCTGCCGGTCCGCTTCGGCTCGCAGTACACCCCCACCCGCGAAGGTGTATTCAGCGTCTACTGGAAGTCCCGGCACCATGTGTCGACGCTCTACGACTCACCGATGCCGTACGCCATGTTCTTCAGCGGTGGCCAGGCCGTGCACTACTCGTACGACTTCGCCGCCCGCGGCTACTCCGGCGGCTCGCACGGCTGCGTCAACGTACGGGACGAGGCGGCGATCGCGGACCTGTTCGCGCGGGTGCGCCACGGCGACAAGGTCGTCGTGTACTGGTGAGATCCTCGGCGCGGCCCGGGCGGGAGGCGGGGGACGCCGGGCGGGAGACGTATGGGGCGCGGGCGGGACCGGGGGAACGTGTCCCACCCGCGCCGGGTGCACGAGCCGTGAGTACGGGGGGAACCCCGGCTCTGTGCGACGGCCGATGACCAGTCGGCACACTCATTACTGCGCCCCGGCCCCCGGAAACGTCACACCCCGGCCGAGGGAATTTTGGCCACCCGGGAAACCGCAGGTCAGGAGGTGTGTAGCTCAGACAGCGCGGGAGTCCGCGGTGCCACCGTCTGGATGGTGGCGGTTGCCGCCGTCGTGGTCATGGCGATTGCGGCCGTCGTGGTCGTGACGGTCGCCGCCGGAACCCCGGTGCGTTGCGTCGGTTCCCGCGTGGCCGTGCCGGCCGCCCCGGTTTCCGTTCCCGCCCGCGCCGCCGCCCCGGTGGCCCCTGCCGTCACGGTGACGGTCGTCGTCCTGGTCGCCCCCGCGGTCCTGGTCCGTGCGCTCCTCGCGGCCTTTCCTGCCCTTGCCGCGGCCGTTGTCCGCGGACACGCCGTCGGCCAGCATCACCTTGCAGTACTTCTTCACGCGCGAGGCGCCGCCCGCCGCGCCCTCCAGGGCATGTCTGCGCTCGGCGGTCAGACCCCTGCCGTCACGCATGTCACGGCAGGTCGTCAGGAAGTCGCGCGTGGCGTTCCACGGATGTCCGGCCCCGCCGTCGGAGCCGGCGCCCGGGGTGGCGCTCTTCGGTCCGGTGTCGTGTGAGGAGCCGGGAGAGGAGCCGCCGCCGGTGGCGCCGCCGGGCGACGGCTCGCTCCGGGAGGCTCCGGGCGACGGTGGGACGAGCGGGCGGTCCGGTGTCGCCGGGGCCGAGGCCGAGGCGCCGGGACCCGGTTCGGCCTCGCCGAACACCGCCGGCAGGACTCCGGTTTTGACCGCGGCGGCGACCGAGCCGACCATGCCGACGGCCAGCGCGGCGGCCAGCCCCAGGCGGATCGTGCGGCCCCGGCGCGGTCGCGGGCCGTCCCGGCCGGGCCCGCCGACGCGCACGAGTCCGATGTCGGCGGCACCGACACGGGCACGCTCCCCCGAGCCGGCCCGTCCACCGGTCCGCCCAGGGGCCACGCCCCCGTCAGGACGGTCGGCCAGGCTGTCCTCGCGGGTCGCGCGCGCCGCGCGGAACGCGGCCAACGCGGCGTCCTCACCGGGCAGTTCGAGGCCGGTGGGCGCAGTTTCCACGGACAGCGCGTCCAGGGTCTTGGCGAGCCTCTCGGCCCGGTCGCGGTCGGTCACGTCGACGGCTTCGAGGGACTCTCCGCTCAGCAGACGCTCCGCCGTTTCGCGGTCCAGCCACGTGTACTGCTCGTCGGCCATCACATGTCCCTCTGCGTCCGCGCACGTGTATGCGTCACACCTGCGGACGTCACCGCACCTCCGCGCGGTTCTCGTTGAGGCGGCAGGGCGTCGAGCACTCCGGCCGATTCCGGATCCTCGTCGAGGAGCTCGGCGAGCCGCTTCAGACCTCGGTGCGCGGCCGTCCGT
This sequence comes from Streptomyces sp. NPDC006332, assembly GCF_040612855.1. NCBI lineage: Bacteria > Bacillati > Actinomycetota > Actinomycetes > Kitasatosporales > Streptomycetaceae > Streptomyces > Streptomyces sp. NPDC006332. The sequence goes on along the minus strand of NZ_JBEXRA010000035.1, from coordinate 27,209 downwards.
ACGGCGCCCGGGCGCTTGCCGAGCGTCTCGGCCGCGCTCTTCGCGTCGAGGCCCACGACCACGCGCAGCACGACGGCCTCGGCCTGGTCCTGCGGCAGCCGGGCGATGAGGGACAGCGTGGTGTCGGTGGCCAGGGCCTCTATGGCCTCGCCCGCGGTGTCGGACTCGGCGGGCTTGCCGGTCAGCTCGGTCTCGTCGCCGACCGTCGCGGGGCGGCGGCCACGCATGCGGATGTGGTCCAGGGCGCGATTGCGGGCTATTCGGGCGGCCCAGCCGCGGAACCGGTCCCCGTCGCCGCTGAACCGCTCCAGGTCACGGGCTATCTGCAGCCAGGCCTCGGACGTCACGTCCTCCGCGTCCGGGTCTCCGACCAGCGTCCGGACGTACCCGAGCAGCCGCGGGTGCACGGCGCGGTACACAGTCCGGAACGCGCTCTCGTCCCCGCCCTGTGCCGCGAGCACCGCGACGGTCAGCTCCGCGTCGTCCCCCAGCACCCGTGCTTACCTCAAGAGATGGTCGAGTCGATGGTCGCTTCGAACCGGCTTCCGGGCCGGCTTCACGGCTGGCTTCGCGCCGGCTTCGAGCCGTCGGCAGTCGCGGTGATCATGCAACTGCCACGTCCGGCGCGAAAGGCACGTTACGACCTTAAACAGCTGTTCGTCCACGGCCGTCCACGATGCAACTACCGTGTGACGCGGCGAGTGGCACGGCGTGCAGGGGCGGTGTGACACAAAACGCAGTCGTGGCGCTGTAGGTAGTACGGGCCGCCGCGCGACCCGTGCCGCGCGACGGCCGGGGCCTCTCCTGTGGGGGGTGGCGGCCCCGGCCGTCTCCGGCGCACACCGTTCTGACCTGGGGCGCCGCGGGCCGAGACCCGCCGCCGGAACCAACCGGTCAGGCGCCTCACGCGATGCTCTTTCCGGCGGTGCGCTGGGTGGCGTCAACCGCCGACCGTCGGCCGTCAGCCGTGGGCGTCTTCGAAGCGACGCTTTCCACACTGGACATGCTGGTCAATGCTGCTCAATCTAAATGGCGCGGCCCGATGAGTGCTGTCTCACATCCTGTCGATCCCGGCCGCGCGCGGGACGGTGTCAGGCCGCGACCTCTGCGGGACGGCTTCGGGGCGAAAGTGGCGCTCACATGGTCCTCTTCTCGGGATGCGCGGGATCCGCGGGATGCGCGGGTGTGGTGGTTCGGCCGTGTTCGACGACGGCGATCAGGGCGAGCGTCACCGCGATCACCGCACAGCCCGTCATCACGGGCGTGAGGAAGCCGGGGACGGCTGCCGAGTAGGACCCACCTGCCGACATGCGGCAGTCGAGGGCAGGCGGCAGGTAGGACACGCTGTAGCCGCTCACCTGCCCGTACAGCGAGGGGTTCGCGTCCTGGCACGCCTGGGCGGTGCCGCTCTCGTCGAGGAAGAGCGACACCAGACCCCAGACGTAGGCGACCGCGGCGAGGGCCCCGGCGAGCGCGGCGCCGCCGCGTGCCACGGCCCCCCGGCCGATCGCCGGGAAGCCGTATCCGACGAGAGCGAAGGCGGCCACCCCGGCGACGACGATGCCGAGCAGCAGGGGCAGGGTGGCGGGATACGAGGAGGTCATGGCGACCACCTCACCCGGCGGCGAGCTGCCGGACAAGGTTTTTGTACTTCTCGAAGATGTGGTACAGCCCCATACGCTTGGCGAAGGCGTTGTCCTCAACAGGCCCTTGATGACCTTCGGCCACAGTGCACTGCCTCGGCTTCTGCTACTTCTTCTCGGCCTTGGGGCCGGCGTTGGATTCGGCCTTTGGTTCGACCTTTGGTTCGGCCTTGGAATCCGCCTTGGAATTCGCCTCGGGGTCGGCCTTGCCCTCGGGGTTCGCCTCGTCCTTGCCGTCGGTCTTGTCCTTGCCGTCGGTCTTGGCCTCGCCGTCGGTCTTGGCCTCGCCGTCGGGCTTGGCCGTCGCCCCCGCCAGTCGCTCCGCGCAGTAGGCGCGGACGTTCGCCTCGCCGCCCGCGGCCGTGGCGAGCCGCTGCCAGGCCGTCGCGTCGAGCGCCTTGCCCCGGTGCTCCACCTTTTCGTACGCCCGGCAGTGGGCCAGGGTGTCCTTCGCGGTGGCCGGCCGGTCCGAGGGGTCGGTGACGGCGCGGGAGTCGGGGTGCGTGGGAGAGTGCGGGGCGCTCGGCCGGGCCTCGGCGCTCGCCGCCGGGTGCGGACGGCCGCGCTCGTCCCGCGCGCCGTGCGTGTCGTTGCCCGCCGTGCCGATCGCCGCGAACGCGACGCCGCCCAGCGCGAGGCTCGCGAGCACCGCGGAGAGCGTCGCCCGCACCGACCGGGCACCCCGCCGCCGCTCCCGGGGACGCCAGTCGTCCCGGCGCCGGGTACGCGCCCGGTGCGTGGGGGTGTCGCGCGCGACGCGGAAGGCGGCCACGGCCCGCGACTCGGCCTCGTCGTCGATCCGGCCGCGCAGAGCGGCGCCGAGCAGGTCCTCCAGCTCCAGAGTGGGGGCGGAGCCGGGCCCGGTGTCGGAGCCTGGGCGCACACGCTGACGGCCCGGTGTCCGGTTGCCGTTCTGTCGCTCACCCATGCCGCGTCCGCCCTGTCCTTCTCTGTCCGTCTCTGTCCGACCCCGTTCGCCCCGCCTCGTCCCGCCGGCCGGCCGGGTCGTGCCACCGGCCGCCCCTACCGGTCGGCGTCCGGTGGGCGTCGCCGGTCACGTCGGCTCCCCCGGCGTCCGGGGGCTGTCCTCCGTCACGCCCTCACCGCCCAGCTGCTCGGCCAGCCGCTTCAGGCCCCGGTACGCGGCCGTCCGTACCGCGCCGGGACGTTTGCCGAGGACGCGGGCGGCGGCGGGGCCGTCCAGGCCTACGACCACCCGCAGCAGCACCGCCTCCGCCTGGTCGCGGGGCAGGCCCCGGACCAGGTCGAGCGCGTGCTCGGTGGAGATGGACTCCAGCGCCTGGTCGTGCGTGCTGCCGGATCCGGGAAGCTCCAGTACGTCCTGTTCGAGCGTCGTCGGCCGCGGTCGTACCTTCTGCCGGCGCAGATGGTCCAGCGCCCGGTGCCGGGCGATGGTCGCGCTCCAGCCACGGAACCCCGCGCCGTCGCCCTTGAACCGGCCCAGGTCCCGGGCGATCTCCAGCCAGGCGTCGGAGGCCACGTCCTCGGCGTCGTCGCCGACGATCCCGCGCAGATACCCGAGCAGTCCGGGCTGCACGATCCGGTAGGCGACCGCGAAGGCCGCCTCGTCACCCTGCTGGGCCCGCGCGACGGCCGCGCCCAGTTCCCCGTCGTACGCCTGCGCGCGGCGGGGCACTCCTCCCTGGCCCAAGAACTGTCCTCGTTCGTACCGAGTCCGTGGCGGTATCCGCGGCCCCCGGCACAGCCGCCGTCTGCCTCCGCCCCCACGGTGATCAGCGCCGAATCGCACAGAAGTGTCACAGTGTGCCCTCGGCAGGCCGGCCCGAACGAGGGCAGGCACCCGGCTCGACGGAGACGGTCGGGCTACGGCCGCGCCGCCTGGTGCGTCGCGTCCCGGCACAGCAGCCGCAGCGATCCGTCTCCGGTGAAGCAGCGGCGCGCCTCGTCGATCGGGTCCCACAGCTTGCCGTCCGGGGTGCGGATCCAGTGGTCGCCGCCGGTCGCCCACCACTCGGCGCCGGACTGGCGGGCGATCACCTCACCGGCGTACGCGCCGAAGCCGCGCAGCACGCTGTCCACGGCGTCGTAGGGCGTCTCCTCCCGGCGCAGTCCGTCGATCATGCGGTCGACGCGCCACAGACTCTGCGCCGAGTAGTCGAGGCGCAGCCGCGCCCCCTCACGCATCGTCGCCACCGCGTCCGCCGCCCATCGCACGGGCTTCGCCGCTGCCGAAGGCCTGGTTTCCTGGTGTGTCGTCACATCCCGGAAAGCGCCACCACACAGGGTTTCGTCACCCGGATCCGGGGGGTTCCCGGGAACGGCGCAGGACCGACCCACCTCCACCGCACGACAGTCACAGGACTCGCCCAGCGTCGAGGTTTGCGCCGCTCAACCCCGTTTCCCCCGGGCCCGGCGCGACACCACCGCGCGCAGCACCCGCCGGCCCTCCGTGGACACCTCCAGCGCCCGGCGCAGCCCACCCGCACCGTGCTCGGACAGCAGCTCCAGGACGGCGACCTGACGGCGCAGCTCGGCGGCGACCAGCGGCGACATGCCGTCCGTGCGGCCCTCCCGGCGGGCACCGACCGAGGCGGCGTCGGCCTCCTCCGGGGCCGCGCCCTCAAGGAGCCGGTGGATCCGGAGCGCGGCGACCGAGCAGGCGTCGGCCCAGGACCGCACCTCGGCGGCGTCGGGCGCGGACGGGGTGGCGGCGAGCATCCGACGGGCGAGCAGCACGGCCTCCCCGGGGCCCGCCTGTGCGTGGTCGATCCTGCCGCGCACCTGCTCCAGCCGTTCGCCCCAGGCACCGGCGTCCGCGTCGTCCGCGAGCCCGGCCCACAGGGGCCGCAGGATCTCGTCGTCGGCGCCCAGCAGGGGCAGACACCGATCCAGACAGGCCAGCCCGCTCGCGGCCAGTCCGCGCTCGTCCGCCTGCGCGATCAGTTCCACCAGACTCATCCGCGTCTCCCACGCCGGGCGGTCATCCCTGACGGAACCCGCATTGCCCCTTACTGCGCGCGACGGACCGGGAGTGTCACAGGGCCCCCGCGCCGAGCCGGGCGAGCAGCCGGAAGGACACGGGCACGCCCCGCACCTGCGGGTTCAGCCCAGCCGGTCGGCGAGCGCCCTGAACTCCGTCCAGGACAGCTCCGGCGTGCCCGGGTCCCACAGCTTCTGCACGGTCGCCCGCAGCGGCATCCGGATCCCGGCCGCCACCTGCTCCTGGGTCTGGGAGTTCGCCAGGTCGCACCACACCGCGAAGGACCCGCCGAGGATCTGGTCGTTGTACTTCGCGGGCACCGGCTGCGTGCCGCGCACGACGAGCGGGGTCCACTGTTCGTAGATCCGCTGTCCCGTCGGATACACGAAGGTCTGCGGCTCGCCGAGGACGTAGTACAGGAACTCGTCGTTGTAATTGACGATCTTCCGCCCCGCCCTCAGATACTCCAGCGGCTGCCGCGCACCGATCTCCTTGCCCGTCCAGTAGGCCACCTGGATGTCCTTGTCGGGCTGCACGGACGTGTCCCGGAAGAAGCCGTCGTTCCAGGCGCGGGGGGTCTTGTCGTGGGCGCGGACCGTGTCGGCGCGGTCGTTGAGCCAGCCGGTGGTGAGGTCGGCGACGGTCGCGCCGGAGCCGTAGGCCCTGGTGGCGGCACCGGCCAGCTGCGGGTAGGAGGCCTGCGGGTCGGACACCGTCAGCGCCTGGTACTCGTCGCCACCGAGATGCCACGGCGCGCCGGGGAACAGGTCGGCGTACTCGTTCAGCAGGTCGTCGACGATCTGCCCGGACTTCGGGTCGGAGATGTCGATCGCGCCCCGCGTCGGCACGCCCCGCGCGTTGCGCAGCTGGAGGTCCGGGTGCGCGTCGATCACGGCGCCCAGGTGCCCCGGCGAGTCGATCTCCGGCACGACCGTGATGTGCCGACTGGCCGCGAGGTCGACGATCTTCTTGACCTGCGCCTTCGTCAGGTGCTCCCGGGACACGATCTCCGGGTGCGAGTCGGACTCGATCCGGAATCCCTGGTCGTCCGAGAAGTGCAGCCCCAGCTGGTTGAACTTGAGGTCGCCGAGCTCCCGGACGCGGTCCTCGATCCAGTCCGCGGTGAAGTTCTTGCGCGCGATGTCCAGCATGAACCCGCGCACCGGCTTGGCCGGCTCGTCACGCACCACGCCCTCCGGCGCTGTGCCCCCGCCGTGCACCTCCTGCTTGAGGGTGCGGGTCCCGTAGAACACCCCGGCCTCCGCCGGCCCGCTGATGGTCACCCGCCCGCCGCGCACGGTCATGGAGTACGACTCGGGGTCCGCGCCCTCGTCGTCGTTCAGCGCCAGTCGTACGTCCCCGGGGCACACCTCGTCCTTCTCGCCCCCGTACGCCAGCCCCAGCTCACCGGCGACCAGCCGGCCCTCGTCGGCCAGTTCCCGGTCGCTCACCACGACCCGCAGTCCCTTCGCCGGCTTCCAGCCGGGGCCGCGCGCCGGGGTGTGCTGACGGACGGCGGGGATGGTGCGCGGCGTTGTCGACAGCGGGTACGAGCTGCTGGGCTTGGGAGGCGTGGTCTTCGAGGCTCCGTCGGCCGAGGGGCACGTGGAGGCCCGCTGCGAGGGCTGCCCCTGCGCCGACACCACGGGCGCGCCGTCGTCTCCGCCCCCGCCGGTGGCCCACACCCCGAGGCTCACGCCGACCGCGACCGTCACGACGATCACCGCGACGATCAGCACCCACGTCTGGTTCAACGCGTTCTTCGCCCGCGTCCGGCGCCTGTGCCCACTCACGGCGCCAACCTAGGCCCTGGGGACATCCGCATGGGTCCACCACACGTTCTGAAACTCTCCCGTTCGGATGAAATTCGGGCATTCGTCGGACACACGATGACCGCTCTCGATACCGTGGCGTCACATCTCTCACGCCACCTCACGCCATCATCTGCCGAAACACACGTGACGCCCACACACCTCCCTGGCCAAGTCGCCATACCCTCGCTGCCCGCGCAGTCCCGGGACACACCCGGCCCGCGTTCCCCACTGGAGCAGTTCAACACCACCCCCGCCGACGAGCTGGAGCCCGTCCTCGTCGGCTGCCTCCGCAGCCCCCGCTGGGCCCGTCGCATCAGCGCGCACCGCCCGTACCCGACGCTGGACGCCCTCCTCGCCGCGTCCGACGAGGCGGCGTACGACCTGACGCCGGGGGATCTGACGGAGGCCCTGGCCGGAGAATCGCTGCCGGCGCTGCCCGAGAGCGCGTACTCGGCCGCCCACATGGCGCTGGAGGCGGCCCGGGCGGCCTACCAGGTCCGATTCGGACACGCGTTCGCCATCTGTCTCGACGGAGTCCCCCGGTCGGAGTTCGCCGACCACCTCCTGGCAGCCATCCGGTCACGATTGGCAAACGATGCGGACGAAGAACGGGTGGTCACCGCGGAGGAGCTCCGGCGCCTGGCGCGGGGGCGGCTGGTGGCCCACCTCCAGGGGCGCGGGTAGCGGCGCGACCAGGCCCGACGGCGTCATACTGAGCAGATAACAGAACACATCACCGCAAAATCCCCGCACCCTCACCCGTACGCGTGCCACTTTGATCACACCGTCAGGCCCGGCGTAAGCGCAGCGGCAGCGCATCGCTACGATGCTGGGGGCCGGTGGACCGTACCCGGCCGGGCCCGTCCGACACCAAAGCCGGCGCGGCCCCAATCCCCGCTCCCGGAGGGTTCTTCCGTGCCGGCTGGAACGCTGTACCGCGGCCGGGAAGGAATGTGGTCCTGGGTGGCTCATCGAGTCACCGGCGTCCTCATCTTCTTCTTCCTGTTCGTCCACGTCCTCGACACCGCGCTCGTGCGTGTCTCCCCCGAGGACTACGACAAGGTCGTAGCCACCTACAAGACCCCGCTCGTCGCGTGTATGGAGTACGGCCTCGTCGCCGCCATCCTGTTCCACGCGCTCAACGGCCTGCGCGTCATCGCCGTCGACTTCTGGTCGAAGGGCCCGCGCTACCAGAAGCAGATGCTCTGGACCGTCGTCGGCGTGTGGGTCGTGCTGATGCTCGGGGCGATCTACCCCGTCCTCGGCCACGCCGCTCGTGAACTGTTCGGGAGCTGACCCGCATGTCCACTACTGAGAAGACCGCGGCCGGTGTCGGCCCCGTCGAGGGCGCGTCCCTCTACAGCGTCGACAACCCCGCCCCGTTCATCGAGGCCCCGCGCAAGCGCACCAAGAAGACCCCGAAGACCACACGGGGCAACTTCGAGATGGCCGCCTGGCTGTTCATGCGCCTGTCCGGCATCGTGCTGGTCGTCCTGGTCATCGGCCACCTGCTGATCCAGCTCGTGCTCGACGGCGGCGTCTCCAAGATCGGCTTCGCCTTCGTGGCGGGCCGCTGGGCGTCCCCGTTCTGGCAGGTCTGGGACCTGTTGATGCTGTGGCTCGCGATGCTGCACGGCGCCAACGGCCTGCGCACGATCATCAACGACTACGCGGAGCGCGCGAACACCCGGCTGTGGCTGAAGGGCCTGCTCTACACGGCCACCGTGTTCACCATCCTGCTGGGCACGCTGGTGATCTTCACCTTCGACCCGAACATCCGCTAGGCACGGGGCTGCGAGAATCATGAAGATCCACAAGTACGACACCGTCATCGTCGGCGCCGGTGGTGCGGGCATGCGCGCGGCCATCGAGTCGACGAAGCGCAGCCGCACCGCGGTGCTCACCAAGCTCTACCCCACCCGCTCCCACACGGGCGCCGCGCAGGGCGGCATGGCCGCCGCGCTCGCCAACGTGGAGGAGGACAACTGGGAGTGGCACACCTTCGACACGGTCAAGGGCGGTGACTACCTGGTCGACCAGGACGCCGCCGAGATCCTGGCGAAGGAGGCCATCGACTCGGTCCTCGACCTGGAGAAGATGGGCCTGCCGTTCAACCGGACGCCCAACGGGACGATCGACCAGCGCCGCTTCGGCGGTCACTCCCGCAACCACGGCGAGGCCCCGGTCCGCCGGTCCTGCTACGCGGCCGACCGCACCGGCCACATGATCCTCCAGACGCTGTACCAGAACTGCGTCAAGGAGGGCGTGGAGTTCTTCAACGAGTTCTACGTCCTGGACCAGCTGATCACCGAGGTCGACGGCGTCAAGAAGTCGGCCGGTGTCGTCGCGTACGAGCTGGCGACCGGCGAGATCCACGTCTTCCAGGCGAAGGCCGTGATCTACGCGTCCGGCGGCTGCGGCAAGTTCTTCAAGGTGACGTCGAACGCGCACACGCTGACCGGTGACGGCCAGGCCGCGGTCTACCGTCGCGGGCTGCCCCTGGAGGACATGGAGTTCTTCCAGTTCCACCCGACCGGCATCTGGCGCATGGGCATCCTGCTGACGGAGGGCGCCCGCGGTGAGGGCGGCATCCTCCGCAACAAGGACGGCGAGCGCTTCATGGAGAAGTACGCGCCGGTCATGAAGGACCTCGCGTCCCGTGACGTGGTGTCCCGCTCCATCTACACGGAGATCCGTGAGGGCCGCGGCTGTGGCCCCGAGGGCGACCACGTCTACCTCGACCTCACGCACCTCCCGCCGGAGCAGCTGGACGCCAAGCTCCCGGACATCACCGAGTTCGCGCGCACCTACCTCGGCATCGAGCCGTACACGGACCCGATCCCGATCCAGCCCACCGCGCACTACGCGATGGGCGGCATCCCGACCAACGTCGAGGGTGAGGTCCTGGCCGACAACACGACCGTGGTTCCCGGCCTGTACGCGGCCGGCGAGGTCGCCTGTGTGTCGGTGCACGGCGCGAACCGCCTGGGCACGAACTCCCTCCTGGACATCAACGTGTTCGGCAAGCGGGCGGGCATCGCCGCCGCCGAGTACTCCCAGAAGGCCGACTTCGTCGAACTGCCCGAGGACCCGGCGCGACTGGTGCTCGACCAGGTGGAGCGACTGCGCAACGCCACCGGCACCGAGCGGATCTCGGTGCTGCGGCGCGAGCTGCAGGAGACCATGGACGCGAACGTCATGGTGTTCCGCACCGAGCAGACGATCAAGACCGCGGTCGAGAAGATCGGGGAGCTGCGCGAGCGCTACCTGAACGTCTCGATCCAGGACAAGGGCAAGCGGTTCAACACGGACCTGCTGGAGGCCGTCGAGCTGGGCAACCTGCTCGACCTGGCCGAGGTCATGGCGGTGTCCGCGCTGGCCCGCAAGGAGTCGCGCGGCGGTCACTACCGCGAGGACTACCCGAACCGGGACGACGTCAACTTCATGCGCCACACCATGGCGTACCGCGAGGTCGGCGACGACGGCACCGAGACCGTCCGCCTCGACTACAAGCCGGTCGTCCAGACCCGCTACCAGCCGATGGAGCGTAAGTACTGATGGCAACCCCGACCCTGGACAAGGCGGACGCGGCCGGCACGCCCGAGCCCGGCTTCGCCGACTCCCCCTACATCACCGCCACCTTCCGGGTGCGTCGCTTCAACCCGGAGGTCTCCGCCGAGGCGACCTGGGAAGACTTCCAGCTGGAGATCGACCCGAAGGAGCGTGTCCTCGACGCCCTCCACAAGATCAAGTGGGAACTGGACGGCACGCTCACCTTCCGCCGCTCCTGCGCCCACGGCATCTGCGGTTCGGACGCGATGCGGATCAATGGCAAGAACCGTCTTGCCTGCAAGACCCTCATCAAGGACATCAACCCCGAGAAGCCGATCACGGTCGAGGCCATAAAGGGCCTGACGGTCCTCAAGGACCTCGTGGTCGACATGGACCCGTTCTTCCAGGCGTACCGCGACGTCATGCCCTTCCTCATCACGAAGGACACGAACGAGCCGACCCGGGAGCGCCTGCAGACCGCCGAGGACCGCGAGCGCTTCGACGACACCACGAAGTGCATCCTCTGCGCCGCCTGCACCTCGTCGTGCCCGGTCTTCTGGAACGACGGCCAGTACTTCGGCCCGGCCGCGATCGTGAACGCCCACCGCTTCATCTTCGACAGCCGCGACGAGGCGGGCGAACAGCGCCTGGAGATCCTCAACGACCGTGACGGTGTGTGGCGCTGCCGCACGACGTTCAACTGCACGGACGCGTGCCCGCGAGGCATCGAGGTCACGAAGGCGATCCAGGAGGTCAAGCGTGCGCTGATCACGCGCCGCTTCTGATCGTCTTCGCGTCACTCACGTAACGCCTGAGGGCCCTGTTCCGGTCAGACCGGAACGGGGCCCTCAGGCGTTCGGGGCGGACTCTCGGGGATCGGGCGGCGATCACCCGTGGCGATCACCCGTAGAGAGAGCGGGCTCCCGGGCTGTCGCCCTTGAAGCGCTGGCCCGTGGCGATCTCGTCGGCCACCACCCACCAGACGGTCTCGTCGTCCTGGAAGGGGAGCGGGTCGATGCCGCTCGTCTCCTCACGGATGCGGTCGACCTCGCGCTCCAGGCGCTCGAAGTCGGCCTCCTCCTCGTCCTCGTCGCCGCTGAAGGTGAACTCCTCCAGCAGGCGCTGGAGCCGGAGGGTGACCTGGACGAGGGAGGAGACGTCCGTGTGGAGTTCGACCACGGTCTCCTCGTCGGCGTCGACGGCGTGCACCGTGCCGGACACCGGGTCGAGGGCGAGGTGCGCGTTGAGCAGCCATCCGATGACGGGCCATTCGGCCGCGCCCTCCGGGGCGTCCTCGAAGTCCTCCAGGTCAACCACGTCCTGGACGAGGGGCAACCGGCCGTCGTCCGCGTCGGGCTGACGCAGCAGCAGCGTCCCCGTGGGGACGCCGACGGTTCCCAGGAGGCGGGCGCCCTCGGTGTCCGCGGCGGCGGGCGGGAAGGCGGTGGCGGGCAGGGTCGCGATCCGGTCCTCGCCGAAGAGGTCGACGAGTTCGCCGCGGGTGACGTCGAAAAGCACTTCCGGAACTCCGAACTCGGTGGCGGCACGGACGCCGTGGGATTCTTGGTGGAATTCCGCCCGGCCCGCTGACCCGCCCTCTTATGGAACGAACTTGTTGTCCGAGGGTGAGAGGTTCATGACTGTATCAGTGCGTCCGCCGGCGACACCGTGCTGGTCCCACTGGTCGTGCAGCCACTTGACGTAGGCGCGGTGTTCCCGGTCCTTCTTGTACTTGCTGAGCTCTTCACCGTTCAGTCCCTTTTCCGACTGGTCGTATTTCGAGCTGTGGGTGACGTCGAGATTGTCGGGGAATTCTCTCGCGAGATACTTGTCGCATTTGGGATTCTTCTGGCAGGGCTCGCGTTCCGTGTAGAGCTCGCCGACGTTGCCCTCGTGCCCCTTCTTGATCAGCGGGTGTCCGATGGAACGTTCGGAGTGTGCCTCACCGCTGGCGCCGACCAGGATGAACCGGTTCCCCTTGCCGTCGTCGTGCAGCGCTGAGGCGTAGTTGCCGCCGGGGACGTAGGAACCGGGGCGTTCGGTGCGGTTGGCGTAGCGGCCGAGCTGGGCGGCGCGGGCCAGTTCGGTGGAGCCGGGCGCGACCTTCGTGGAGCTGACCGTGTTGCCCTTGTTGGGCTTGTTCTTGCGCTGCTTCTCGCCCTTGTTGTTCCACGGGTACCAGGCCTTGTCGCCGAGGACGTCGTTCACGCCGGAGGAGTCGCCCTTGGGGACGGGGCTGGTGGTGCCGTCGTGGTGCAACTGGCGTATCGAACCGTCGTCGCTGAGAAGGTACATGGGCGTGTCGCCGTCCCGTTTGACCTTCTTGACGTCGACCTTGTCGGCCTCGTCGCCGACGTCGTGGTCCTTGCGCTTCTGGTGCCGGGAGGCTGCCTTCACCCGTTCCGGGATGGTGTCGGTGACGTGGTCGGTCACCTTCTTGGTGGCCTTCTCCATGCCGTCGAGGGCACCTTCGAGGATGCTGTCGAAGGCCTGGGTGAAAGAGTCCTTGCCCTTGGTCTTGTGGAAGGAGTTCTTCGACTTGGTGAGGTGGATCCCGGACTGGCCGCCCATCTCGCCGCCGTGGCGGGAGACCTTCCCGGCGCCGTCCTCGAACTCGAGATGGTCGATGACCGTCTTCTTGCCCCCGCCGCCGGAGCCGTCGCTGTCGCCCGCGGAGGCCAGTTGCATGCCGCCCGGTTTTTCACCCGGGTTGAAGGCGCCCTCGGCGAGGTCGAGGACCATGTCCGAGACGAGTTCCGCGAGTTTGCCGGTGACGGGCTCGGTGACCTTCGCGACGAGCGCGTCGACGATCTGGTCGACCGCCTCGTCGACGAGCCGCTTCACGATGGTGCGCATCAGCGCGATCTCACCGGCGGCGACCGCGGCGGAGATGCCCAGGGTCACGGGCGCGGCGGCGAGTTCGGCGACGATGGTGCCGGCCAGCACACCGAGTTCGACGCCCGCCTTGACCTTCATGCCGCGGATGATCTGGCCGACACCGTCGCAGGCGTCCGCGAACAGCCGTGCCACCTCGGGGATCTTCTCCAGGTGACCGGTCTTCACGTGCGACCAGTGCTTCTGCATGGACTCGACGGCCCAGCCCTCGGAGGAGTCGAGGATGCGGGTCACGGCCTTGTCCGCGTCGCCGCCGTGGCCCTCGAACTTCTCGGCGAAGTCCCGCATGGACGTCGCCATCTCGAAGTAGTCGTCCTCGTCGACGTTGGGCCAGCTGACCCCGATGAGTTCGAGCGCCTCGTCGATGATGTCCGGCAGTACCAGCCCCATGCCGCGCGCTCCGTCCCCCGTCACCTACTGCGTTTCCTGGCACAGGCTAACCGGGCCGGTTGTCAGGTGCACAAGAAGTGCGCGTGGCCTGACGGTTCTGTGACAAGAGTCCCATCCGACGGTGACGGCACCGCAGTTGACCAGGCCAGGGGGCTGACCGGTCGCACACGGAACGCGGTCACCGCGCCCGCAGCCGCACCAGTGCCTCGTCCGTCCCCACCACCAGATCCCCTTCCGTCGTGAAGGCGAGGGCGTGGGCCTGGCTGCCGGGGTGGAAGGTGCGCAGCCGGTCGTCGTCGAGGGCTCGGTGTTCGACGAGGCCGTCGGCCCAGGCGATCGCGAGGACGAGCCCGGCGTCGGTCGCAGCCACCGCCACCGCGTTGACGGCACAGTCGCGGGTGGCCACCGGCTCGGACATGGGGTCGGTGTGCGGTGCCCAGGCGCGTACGGTGCCGTCGGCGCCGCCCGTGTACAGCAGCACGACGGTGTCCCCCTCCGCGGAGACGGACAGGGCAGTCCCGGCGACCGCGGTGACGGGCCCCCGGTGCAGAGCGGCGGTACGCGGCTCGGCGTCGACGCTCACCACGTGCACCGTTCCGGCGGCGTCACCGAGGACGACACGGTCCCCGGTGCCGGTCAGCGCGGTGACCGGCTCCTGCTGACGCCGCGTGTACTCCCGTACCGCTTCGAGGAGTTGCTCCTGCGCGGAGGGGCCGTCGTCGAGGAGGGCGGCGAGCCCCTTGCGGGTCGCGGACTCGGCGGCTCGCTGGGTGTGCAGGAGCCCGTGCTCGTCGAGGACGCTGACGGTGCCGTCGCCGTGCTCGGCGAGGGCGCGGGCGCCGGGCGCGGAGTGCGGGAGCCGTCCGGCGGCGCGGGCGCTGTCCGCGTCCAGGACACGCACGGTGCCCTGCTGGTCGGCGACGACGAGCTGCCCGGCCAGCGGGCCGGTACCGGCCGCCAGGGAGCGGACCGGGCCGGGCCACGGTGGGGTGACGTCGCCGCGCACCCGGTGCCAGACGACCGTCCAGGAGGCGTCTTCGGCAGCGGACTCGAGGATGGCGGGCAGCCGCGGATCACCGGCGTCGCCGAGGGCGGCGAGGAGGACCAGGGCGCGTTCGGCGGCCGGCTGCTCGCGGATCAGGGAGGCACCGGCCCGCAGCCAGGCGGCGCGCAGTCCCCCGTGACTCTCCTGCGAGCGTTCGTACGCGGTGGTCACGCTCCAGGGGTCGGCGGCGCAGACCGAGGCGGGATCGTCCAGGTCGAACGGTTCCGTCGGCTCCGGGTCCTGCCCCGTGCGCCCGGTCGGGTCGGCGGGGTGGGCCGCCTCCCAGGACTCGCGGAGGGCCTCGTCGGTCCACTGGGGCTCGTCCAGGTCCATGCGGGCACAGGGTCCGGCGGTGAGCGCCTGCTCCCATTCCGTACCGGAGCGGACCTCGACGAGCACCCGGCAGTGGTCCAACGAGGCGATGTCCAGGGCGAGTTCGACGAGGGAGCCGGGCTGCTCGGCCAAATGCAGTTCGGGCAGCGCGATGACGGTGCGGCGCCGGTCGGCGGCCAGCGCGGCCAGCAGGTCGCCCGGGGAGCGGGCGGCGATCGACAACTGTTCGCCGAGCATCCAGGCGGCCGTGGTCACGCTCTGGCCGGACAGCGGTACGAAGCCGTGGACGCGGCGCTCGCTGACGGTGCCGGGCCGGGTGCCGTGGCCGATCAACCAGGCGAGGAGCCGTGACTTGCCGCTGCCCTCGGCGCCGGTGATGACGGCGAGGCCGGGGGCGTGGGGGTCGCCGAGCCAGGCGATCAGGGCGGCCGCGGCGGGCTCCCGTCCGGAAGCGGGCCGGGACCAGCGCTGGGCGGGATCGACGGTCATGCACCGGCCTCCGTTCCCGCGGCGCTCGGATGGCGAGTCACTGTCCGGCCTGCTGCGCGGCGTGGGTGATGAGTTCCTTGAGGCCTTCCTCGCGGGACTCCGCGGTGTCGCCGTAGTCGAAGCTGTGCGTGAACTCGGCGTGCGGGAGGACGGCTTGGAGCCAGGCGGCGCAGTAGTGGCCGGGCATCATGCACGGTTCGAGTTCGCAGTAGACGCGGCGGACCTGCTCGGGCTCCACCCCGGCGGAGGAGAGCTGCTGCCACAGCTGCTCCTCGGGGTGCAGGCGGCCTGGGCCGGTCTGGGCGGTGACGATCTGCTTCGCGCCGTTGGCGTCGACGTACTCGAAGGCCGACGAGAAGGGGAAGTTGAGGGTGTGGCGGACGTCGTCGAGCACCCGCGACCACCAGTTCTCCCGGTCGGCGACGGCTGCGGGGTCGATCTGCCGGAACTCCTGGACCAGCGCGCTGAACGCCTCAGCGGCGGACTGGAGTCCGTCGGAGGCGGCGATCACCGGGAGGGTACGGTCCAGGGCGGCGGCGCAGTGCGTGAAGGCGGCGATGTCCGAGTTGACGAACAGGGCGGGCTCGTCGCGACCGAGGAAGAGTGCCTGCACGGAGCCGTCGGTGCGGACACACAGGTTCGCCAGCCGGTCGGTGCCGATGCGCACCCACTCCGCCCACTCACCCTGCAGGGCGACGCCGCGGTGGCCGGTGTACATCCCGAGGGTGGGCCCTTCGGTCTCGTCCGCCGCGATGAAGTACGGGCCGACGTGCAGCGGCACCCCGACCTGCGCGAGGTGGGTGCGGGCCGAGGCCGGCACGGTTCCGTACGACGCGGGCACGCTGATGCGGCGCAGCCCCTGGGGGCCGAACTGTGCGACGGCGGGGTCCGAGGGGAGCTCGGGCATCACAGACCTCTCACGGTGGCGGACTTACCGGCTCCACCCTATGCGCAGCGCGGGCGGGGCCGCGGGCGGTGACGAATCCCGAGGCCGACTCATCGGGGCGGAGGCGGTGGTGCCGTCGGGCCCGCGTGGGCCAGGTCAAAGGAGCGGCAAAAAGGGCGACGCGAGGGTGCCCCTGTCCGGCGAGCGGGTTACCCGGGTGCGTGAGGACAAACAGGTCCGGACGGCAAGCTCGACGCAAGGAGACCTGATGGTGCCGCCCCGTAATCGCGCACAGCACAGCCACAAGGAAGACGGAAAAGGCCGCACCGACCGTGCGGGACCGAGCGGCCGCGCACTGCTCACGGACCCGCTGAGCAACAAGGGCGTCGCCTACACCCAGGAGGAACGGGAACGCCACGGCCTGGTCGGGATGTTGCCGCCCGCAGTGCTTTCGCTGGAACTCCAGGCGCACCGCGCCTGGGAACAACTGCGTTCGCAGCCGGACGACTTGGCGAAGAACGTGTACCTGGAGCAGCTCCACGACCGCAATGAGGTCCTCTATTTCCGGCTGCTCCGCGACCACCTGACCGAGCTGCTGCCGATCGTGTACGACCCGACCGTGGGCGAGGCGGTCAAGCGCTACAGCCACGAATACCGGCGGCCGCGCGGTGTCTACCTGTCCATCGACCGCCCGCAGGACGTCCGTCCCGCGTTCCAGGCGCTCGGCCTGGGCCCTGACGACGTCGACCTGGTGGTGGCGACCGACGCGGAGCAGCTCCTCGGCATCGGTGACTGGGGCGTCGGCGGCATGCAGATCTCGGTCGGCAAGCTGGCGGTCTACACGGCCGCCGCGGGCATCCATCCCGGGCGGGCCGTCCCGGTGATGCTCGACGTCGGTACCGGGAACCAGGCGCTGCTCAACGACCCGCTGTACGTCGGCAACCGGCACAGCAGGACGCGCGGCGAGGCGTACGACTCGTTCGTCGCCGCTTTCGTGGAGGCGGTGGGTGAGCTGTTCCCGCACGCGCTGCTGCACTGGGAGGACTTCGGCCCCGGCAACGGCCGCCGTATCCTCCAGCGGTACGGCGGGAAGATCAGCACGTTCAACGACGACATGCAGGGCACCGGCGCGATCACGCTGGCCTGCGTCATGAACGCGGCACGGGTCACCGGCACGCCCATGCGGGACCAGCGGATCGTCGTCTTCGGCGCCGGGACGGCGGGCGTGGGCATCGCCGACCAGCTGCGCGACGCCATGGTCCGTGACGGGCTGGACCGCGAGGAAGCCACCCGCCGCATCTGGTGCGTGGACCGCCAGGGCCTGCTGCGGAAGTCCACCGAGGGCCTCCGCGACTACCAGCGGTCATACGCGCGGCCCGACGACGAGTGGCCCGAGGACAGGCCGGCCGACCTGCCCGGCGTGGTGGACCGGGTCCAGCCGACCGTGCTGGTGGGAACCTCCACCCAGCACGGGGCCTTCACCGAGGACGTGGTGCGTTCCATGGCCGGCCACGTGGACCGGCCGGTCGTCCTGCCGCTGTCCAACCCCACGGAGAAGATCGAGGCCATGCCTCAGGACGTACTGAGGTGGACCGACGGCAAGGCCCTGGTCGCCACCGGCATCCCGGTACCTCCGGTCGAGCTGGACGGCACCACGTACGTGATCGGCCAGGCCAACAACGCCCTCGTCTACCCGGGGTTGGGGCTGGGAGCCCTGGTGGCCCGCGCCGAGCGGATCACCGACGGCATGCTCCAGGCCGCGGCGGAAGCGGTCGCCGGTCTCGCCGACCTGTCGGAGCCCGGAGCCGGCCTGTTGCCGGAGGTGGAGAACCTGCGTGCCTCCTCGGCCGTGGTCGCCGCGGCCGTCGCCCGCCGCGCCGCCGAGGAGGGCGTCGCCCGGGCCCGCCTGGACGACGTGGTCCAGCAGGTCCAGGACGCCATGTGGCAGCCCGAGTACGGCTGACGGCAGCGTGGTGACCCATCTGGGGAGACCGCCCCGAAAACCACGAAGGGCGGGTGGACGCCGCGGCGTCCACCCGCCGGTGGCGGTGGCCGTGTCCGCTCCGGGCGGCCTACGCGCCGGTGTGGTAAGCGGCGATCTCGGTCAGCGTCGGGGTGTACTGCTCCGTCGCGATCTGCCCGGTGAGCGCCACCCGGAGCCGGGAGGTGGTGACGCTGCCGAAGCCGGTCACGGTGAGGTCGTGCCCGATGCCGTTGTCGCGGCTCGCGAAGGTCACCCACTGGCCGGTCGCGGGGTCCCACCGCTGCAGCTCGAACGACTGCACCCGCGGGTTGGTGCCCGAGTCGGTGTACTCGTCGAGGTAGACCTGATCGAAGGTGGTGTCCGCGCCGAAGTCGATGTCCAGCGTGATCGGGTAGGTCGCGTCGTCGGCCGCGGCCCAGCGGGTCGTGAGGTCGCCGTCGGTCAACTTGTCCGCGGTGAGCGTCCCGTTCGCCCCGGAGTGGGTCGAGCTCGCCGTGACCGGTTTGTGGAGCGCGAGGTCGACCCGGTTGTCCGCCTCCTTCTCGATGGGGTCGGTGTCGACCGGGTTCAGGACCGGGAGGCCGACGCGCCTCTCGGCCATGCCGATGTCGGGTGCCGTGCCGTAGTAGATGTGGGTGCCGAGGAAGTCCTCGTTGCCCAGGTGCGGGTTGTACCGGCCGGCGTCGATGAGCGGTGAGTCCGGGCGCAGGGCGAAAGGCTCCGCCGCCTTCCGTATCCGCTCCACGCCCGCCCCGGTGACGTAGTCGGCCGGGTCACCGACGAACCGCGGGTCGGCCCGCAGGCCTCTCGGGTCTGCCGGTTCCTGGGTGGAGTGGATGCCGCTTCTCTCGTAGTAGTCGTTGTTCGAGAACACGGCCTGGCGCAGGGCGCCGGTCCGCTGATACCACGGGGTCGTGGTCGTCTTCGAGGTGTTGTAGAAGATGTTGTTCAGGAAGTAGACGCGGCTCAGGAACGTCTCGTCGTGGACATCACTCAGCTTCGATCCGTCGTAGACGAAGGTGTTGTTCGTGAAATAGGTCGGCGAATAGTTCGTCGACAACATGTTCTTCACTAGGACACCGTTGTCATTGACGCTCAGGTTGTAGCGCGCAACCGAGCCTGAGCTGTTGCCCATATAGGCCATCCAGCCCGACGGGTTGTCGTGCGAATAGTTGAACTGGTACGTGACGTTGAAGTTCGTGTACTCCAGGTCCCAGGGTGTGCCGTCGAACTGGTCCGACGGGCCGTCGTACACCTCGTTGTACTGCATGACCGTGTCGGCGCCGGCCCACAGGTAGAGCGCGCAGGACACGGCGTCGTAGCGCTTGAGGTAACCGTTCACCTCGTTGTACTCGACCTTCATGTTCTTGGTGTCGCCGAGCTGGATCGCGCCCTGCCCGCTGCTCTCGGTGTAGTTGTGGCCGATGTAGACGTCACGGCTGTACATGTCGCGGGTGCGGATCCACAGCTGTTCCCAGCCCTCGTGCCACTTGCCGTTGTCGTCGTACTGGCCGTCGTCGGCACCGTTGGCGTCCATCCAGTTGAACCCGAACTGGATGGAGTTCAGCTCGACCTTCTCGAACGTGTTGTTCTCGATCCGGACGTCCTTGAAGTAATAGCCGCCCGGGGAATAGGACTTGTAGTCCTTGTTGCCGAAGACCTGGAAGTCGACACCCGCGTAGTAGATCTTCTGCCAGTAGCTCGGGCCGTCGGTGTTGTGGACGTACACGTCCGAGATGCGGAAGTGGTCCATGATGGAGTCGTCGCCGGGCTTCAGGAGATCGGCGTTGACCGACACGGATATTCCGTCGCGGACGTTCCCCGCCTCTTTGGTGATGTCGGTCGAGAAGTCGTCGTCATTGGACAGCTCGACGTTGTTGATCTCCCAGTTCTGCTGATTGCGCAGCACGATGGCGCCGGTCAGGCCGACGGTGGCGGGATTCTTCGTGCCGTCCGCGTTGAACGGGCTCGGCACATGGCCGTTCGTCGCGATGTACGGCCGTCCGGCGCCCGGCGCACCGTACGCCGAGATCGTGATCGGATGCCCCGCGCTGCCCGAACCCTTCGGCCACAACTGCTCGTCCTGCCACTGCTCCCCCGCCTTGAGCAGGATGCGGTCGCCGGGCTTGAACGTGGTCGCGTTGGCCTTGGCCAGGGTGCGCCAGGCGGTCTTCGGAGAAGTACCGGCCGCGGCGTCGCTGCCGTGCGTGGCGTCGATGAAGTAGTCCTTGCCGCCGGTGCTGTTGGGCGTGTTGCCCGGCCAGTCCGGCTTGGCGACAGAGGCGGCGGGGACGGCGGGGGCGGCGGCGGGGTCCGGTAGCGCGGCGGCGTGCGCCGCCGGGACGAGCGATCCGACGAGCAGCGCCGCGACGAGCGCGGTGAACAGGGTGCTGATGCCGGTGCGGAGCGCCCGCGCCGAGAACCGCCGGCGGGTCGGCGCGGAACGGCGGTCCCGGGGTGGTGGTTCGGTGTCGAGGGGTCTCATTGGTGCACTTCCTCTGCGTTGATGGCGTCCACCGCCGAGGTGTCGACTTTCAGGTCGCTGCTGTCGATCCGGCGCTGGAGGTACTGGTGGAACTTCTCCTCGACGAGTGACTGCCGGATCCGCCGGCGGTAGTCGGCGAACGCCTTGTCCTCGTCGACCTTCTTGCCGTCGAGTTGGTAGTAGGTGATCTGGCCCGGGTCCGTGACGGGGGCGGAGATCCGGCCCGGTTTCAGTGGTTGGAGGGCCGCCAGAAGGCCCTGGTCGTGCGGGTTCACCCCGGTGGAGCTGCCGCCGTCGTACGTGCCGGTGGTGAGCCTGGCGCCGGAGACCTGGGCGGCGACGGCCGCGAGGCGCCCGGCTCCGGTCACGCGCTGCCGCAGCCGGGTGGCGAAGTCCGCGGAAGCGCCGGCCGGCACCGGCACGACGAGCTGTGAGTACCGGTACGTGGTCGCGCCCGCGCTCCACGCGCCCGGATCGGCGTCGAACGCGTGCCGGACGTCGGCGTCGGTGACCTGGAGCGGGTCGTGGGCGCCCGCGCTGAGGCGCTCCTGCAGGCTCGTGGTGAGCTCGGTGAGGCGGTGTGTGTAGTACTCCTCGGGGGAGAACTTCGCGACCCCGTAGACGGTCTGGCCGGTCGCGATGGCGTGGGCGCGGGACTGGTTCTCCTTGGCCAGCTCGGCGAGGAAGCCGGAGTAGTCCACCGAGCTGACAAGTCCCTGCTGCTTCGCGAGCACGAGGGTGGCCCTGTCCCGCCGGATCTCGTCGAACGCGCTGGTCTCGAGCCGCTGCAGCGCGGTCCTGTCACCGGCCTTCGCGTTCCAGCCGAAGGCACCGCGCAGGTGGTACGTGGTGCGCAGTTCGTTCTGCACGGTCGGCGCGAGCCGCCGCATGTGGAAGAGCAGTTCGTCACGGGTCACGGGGCGCCCGTCGAGGGAGGCGACGTCGTTGGTGCGGTGCGGGAGGAGCATCGTCACCCCGGTGGCCACCAGCGCGGCGAGGACGACGCACACGCCGGTGACGAGGAGGACGGCCCGCCGCGTCGGTCTGCGCGAGGCGTTCGGGGTGCGTGCGGTGGCCGCCGTGCGGGGGGCAGGCGGCTTGCGTGAGGTGCTCTGCCGCCGCGGGGCGGGGCCCGGCCGGCGCGCGGGGCCCGACTTGCGTGCGGCGCCCGGCTTGCGTGACGTGCTCTGCCTGGGCAGGGTGCCTTTCATGAGGCCGCTCCGATCACGGCCGCGCGCGCCACGACGGGCGTGTCCCTGGCCTGAGGTACCTCGACGGTCACCGCGTCGACAACGGCGGGCGGGAACGTCAGAACGCGAAGGTGACCCACCGAGTTCGCCTCGGTGAGCGTCGTCCAGCTGCCCTCCCGCCGGCCCCGGACGACGACGTGCTCGATGCGCTGCCCGTGCGTGATGTCCTCACCCAGGACGACCGCCTCGACCGGGCGAGGCCCGGCGAAGGCGAGCGTCAGGGCGGGCAGCGGGTCCGCGTCGTCCGGCCGCCATGGCTGGTGCCCCGTGCCGGGCCAGGCGGTCGCGACGTCGCCCGGCGTACCGGACGACACCGTCGCCCGCGCCTCGATCCGCCGCGCCCGGAACTCCTCGACGCGCCGCCCGAGTTGCTCCAGCACCGCCACGTCGGCGTCCCGCACGAGCCCGTCCCGGGCGGGCGGGACGTTGAGCAGGAAGCAGGAGTTGCCGCCGACGGCGTTCAGGTAGATGCCGAACAGCTCGTCCACGGAGCGGACTTCGGCGTCCTCGGCCGGGTGGTGGAACCAGCCGGGACGGATCGAGGTGTTGACCTCGGCCGGATACCAGACCAGGTCGTCCTCGTGCCCGGCCAGCGCCGCGCGGCTGCCGAGGTCACGGTCGTCACTGCGCACCAGCCGGGCGAAGACTCCGTCGTCCGCCTGCTGCGAGCGCTCCGCGGTCCGCTCCGCCTCCCGCAGGGCGCCCGGCACCACGCTCCACTCGTCGGGGCGGGTGTCCCCGGCCTCGTTGCCGCACCAGCGGACGTCGGGCCCGCACACGCTGATGACCGCGTCCGGCTGCGACTCCCGCACGACCGCGTAGTACCGCTCCCAGTCGTAGACCTGGACCTTGCCGTTCGGGCCCTCGCCGTTCGCGCCGTCCAGCCACACCGAGAACACCGGCCCGTACCGGGTGAGCAGCTCGGTCAGCTGCGCGACGTAGAAGTCGTCGTACGCGGTCCCGGAGCCGTAGGACGCCTCGGTGCGGTCCCAGGGAGACAGGTAGATCCCGAACTTGAGACCGTGCCGCCGGGCCGCGTCGGCGACCTCCGCGACCACGTCGCCGCGCCCTTCGCGCCAGGGCGACGAGGCGACCGTGTAGGCCGTGACGTCGCTCGGCCACAGGCAGAACCCGTCGTGGTGCTTGCAGGTGAGGATCACGCCGGTCATCCCGGCGCTCTTGAGCACCGTGATCCACTGGTCGGCGTCGAGCCCGGCCGGGTCGAAGGCGGCCGGGTCGTCGTGTCCCTCGCCCCACTCCCGGTCCGTCATGGTGTTCATGCCGAAGTGGACGAACCCGTAGAACTCCATCGCCTGCCACGCGACCTGACGGGCGCTCGGCCGGACCGCGGCCGCCGCCCGTCCCGTCGCCGCCCGTCCGGTCGCGGCCCGTGCGGCCGCCGCGGTCACCGGAACCGCCGGTTGTACGAGGCGAGCACGGCCAGCAGCCCGGCCAGCGCGGCGAGCATGACCAGGAGACTTCCCCACCCGACCGTCGTGCGCGCGATGACGACGAGGGTGAGGCAGGCGGCCACGACGAGGGTGCGGGCGGTGACGAGCAGCGCCGTGCGCGTCGATTCCTTCATGTCGGTCATGAATGGGTTTCCTTCCACTGATGCCGCGAGAGGACCGCTCAGCCCTTCACGCCGCCGGCTGAGATGCCCTCGATGAGCCGGCGCTGGATGACCGCGTAGACGAGGAGGACCGGAACGATGACGATGACCATGCCGGCGTAGAGGCGCCCGTAGTCCGCCGCCGCCTTCTGCGCGGTGAACAGGTTGAGCAGGCCGACCTGCAGCGTCTTGTGGTCACCGGGGAGCAGGGTGAGCGAGATGATGAAGTCGTTCCAGTAGGCCAGGAAGTTGAACAGGATCACGGTGGTGACCGCCGGGCGCGCCATCGGGAGCATGATCGTGGTCATGATCCGGAAGCGGGATGCCCCGTCCAGGGCGGCGGCCTCCTCGTAGTCGACCGGTATCGACCGGAAGTACGCGGTGAGCAGGTAGATGGTGAAGGGGATCGACGTGGCCGCGTAGACGAGCGACAGGACCGCGGGGTTGTCGATGAAGAACCCGCCGGGAAAGACATCGCTGAGCGAGCGGTCCCAGCCGACGAGCATGAGGAAGATCGGCACGACGATGTAGTTGACGTTGACGAACAGACCGCCCAGCAGGGCGAGTTCGACGACGCCCTTGCCGCGGAACTCGTACCGGGCGACGACGTAGGCCGCCGGCACGGACACCGCCAGGACGATCACCAGTCCGAGCAGCGTGACGAGTACCGAGGTCAGGAAGTACGCACCCATGTGGGCGGTGACGAACGCGTCGACGTAGTTCTGGACGTGCAGGCCCTTCGGCAGCGTCCAGGGGCTGCCGAAGAACTCACTCTTGCGTTTGAGCGAGGCGAGCAGCACCCAGGCGACCGGCACCGCGATGGCGAGCGCGAGGGCGACGACAAGGGCGTAGGTGAGCACCCGGCCGGTCCGCGACCGGTCGGCGCGGGGGCGGGCAGCGCTCGGGCGATCGGCACCGGAGTGGTCGGCGCGGGGGCGGTCGGCACCGGGGCGGGATGAACTGATCACGGTCATGGTGTCTGTCCTCAGAACTGGAGGGGTTCACGCCGCGTCGCCCGGCTCACCAGGAGCGACACGAGGAACGAGAACGCGAAGATGACGACACCGATGGCCATGCCGTAGCCGTACGACGAGTTCGTGTACGCCTGCTTGTACATGTAGCTCAGCAGGACCTCGGAGGAGCTGTCCGGCCCGCCACCGGTCATCGCGCGGACGAGGACGAAGCTGAGGTTGACGGCGCTCATGATGAAGAACGTCAGCGTGGTGCGCAGGCTCTGCCAGATGAGCGGCAGCGTGATGTCGAAGAACTGCCGGGCGGGTGAGGCGCCGTCGAGCGCGCTCGCCTCGTAGAGCTCCTCCGGGATGCTCGCCATGCTCGCCATGTAGAGGACCATGTAGTAGCCCAGTGACTGCCAGACCATCGCGATCGCGACGGAGTAGAGCACGATCTTCTGGTTGCCGAGCCAGACCTGTTGCAGGCCGTCGAGCGACAGGATCCGGAGTGTGCCGTTGAGCAGACCGTTGTCCTGGTCGTACACGGCGGAGAAGATCGCCGCGATCACGACCACCGAGAGCACGTTCGGGATGTAGAGGACGAAGCGGTACAGGTTGCGCCCGCGCAGCCGTTGCCGGGTCATGATCGCGGCGAGGAAGAGACCCATGCCCATCGTCACGACGGTCACGACGACCAGCAGCGCGACCGTGTTCTGGAACGCGCGCACGAACTGCTGGTCGTCGAGGAGGTGGGTGAAGTTGTCCAGTCCCACGAAGCGCATGTCCGGGGAGAACCCGCTCCAGGTGTAGAGGGACATCCGGAACACGTTCACGGTCGGGACGACCATGAACACCGCGAAGAGCACCAGCGCGGGGAGCAGGCAGGCGAGCACGAAGCCGGTGTTGCCGCGCCGGCGGGCCGGGGCCCGTGCGCCGCGCCGGGAACCCCCGGTTGACGGCGCCGGGTCGGAGGTGCGGTTCGTCGAGCCTGGCGGTGGGCTGGAGAGGGTCGTCACCGTGCCGGTCCTTGGGTCGCTCGGGTGAGTTGCGGGGGGAGAACGGAGAGGGACGGCGGGCATCGCCTACGGACGAGAAAGACAGAGCCGTCGGTCCGGACGAGAGACACGCGGAGGCGGCGGCCCGGGGCGCACCGGGCTGCCGCCCCCGCGTACGTCAGTCAGTCGCCCGCCTGGCGCAGCTTCTCGCTGGCGCCGTTCAGCGCGGCCTGCCACTTGTCCTCCGTGGTGTCGCCGCTGATGATGCTGTTGGCTGTGTCGAAGAGGGTGGCCTTGATGTCGACACCCGGGACGGGCGCGGTGCTGGCGAACCCGCCGACGAGCGCGGAGACGCCCGGGTCCTCGTACAGCTTGTAGAACCCGGCGTTCTCCCCGGACAGGCTGCTCGCGATGCCCTGGATCGGCTGGATCGCGTTCGACTTGGCGAATATCTTCGCCGCCTTGTCGGAGTACAGGTAGGCGATGAAGTCCTTCGCCGCGTCCTTGTGCTGGGCGGCGCTGGGGACCCAGACCGACTCGACCGACGTCGTGAGGTAGCGCTTGCTGCCCGCGGTGACCGCCGGGAGCGGCATCAGGCCCCACTGGAAGCCGGCCGCCCGGGGAGCGTCCGCCATCTCGCCGACGATCCAGGTGCCGTTCGGCATGAACAGCGCCTTGTTGTCGAGGATCAGCTGCTGGTTCTTGGTGAAGTCCTGCTCGTTGGCGTAGCCGACGGTGGCCGGAGCGGCGTAGCCCAGCAGCCGGGTGGTGATGTCGAGAGCCTCGCGGGCCTTCGCGGTCTTCCAGACGTCCTTCTTGTACGTCATGACGTCGGTGTAGAACTGCTCCCCGCCGACGTCGGCGAGGAGCGCGAAGAAGAACGAGTCCAGATACCCGGCGGTCGGATAGGTGAACAGCGGTATGCCCTGCTTCTTGGCCTTGTCGCCGAGCGCGAACATCTGGTCCCAGGTGCTCGGGACCTGCCAGCCCTTCTTCGCGAACAGGCCCTTGTTGTAGACGAGTCCGGTCGGCGCGTAGTACATCGGCATGAGGTACGTCTTGTCCGTACCGTAGGGGTTGGTGTTGAGGTTGCCGACGATGCCCTTGGTGAGCTTGTCCCCCACGGTCTTGTCCTCGCCGGGGACCTTGGCCTTGAGCACCGACGTGAGGTCCTCCAGCGCCTTGTCCTTGATGAGGGTCTCGGTGAGCGCGGCCTTACGGCCCTGGCCGAGCACCACGACGTCCGGGTACTTCCCCGCCTTCATGTTCGGGGTGATCTCGTCCTCGATGCTCTTCGAGATCTGCAACTGCACGTCGACGTCGGGGTGCGAGGCCTCGTACGCCTTGATGACCTGCGCGTACATGGCCCGGCCGTAGCCGCCTTCGAGGGCGGCGACCTTGAGGGTCGTCTTGCCCGAGTCCGAGCCGCTCCCGCCGGCCGAGCACCCGGCCAGGAGTCCGAGCGCGGTGACCGCGGCTCCCGCAAGGGCGAGCGATCTCCTCATTTGGGGGTCCTTTCCCGTGGACAGTCGCCCACCTTGCTGCGGAGCAGAGGAACACAACCGGGTCCGGCCCGTCGGGGGCCACACCGCCGTGACGTCACGCCACCGCGCGTGCGGTCCGGAGCGCATGACGATCCGGACTTGTTACGGTGGCACCGATAACATGGGCGCTACGGTGGCACCGATGACTGGCGCGCGCAAGAGGGTCAGGACAGGTACTTCTCGCAACCGCGGACGCGGAACTCAGGAGGAGCGCGGCGGTGCCGTGGAGGCGCGTACCGACAGCGACGCGGTGACGACGGACTCGTCGACGGCGGCCTCGTCGCCCTGCGGTTGGTGCGCGGTGTCTCCAGCGGCGGGCTGCGGATGCGCGCGGGCTGCACCCTGGACGAGGTGGCCGGTCTGGCGCGCGGAATGAC
>NZ_JBEXRA010000034.1:0-100310 GCF_040612855.1 Streptomyces sp. NPDC006332 | reverse complement strand
GGGGGGGGGGCGGGGTGGGGGGTGTCCGTCCTCGGAACGTCGCGGAATCGGTTTCTTGGGAAACTGGCGGTGTTGACGCGACAACCGCTGCGGGCGGACACCCCCGACCCGTCCCCTTCGCGCCGTACGCGGGTGCCGCGACCCGTCCCCTTCGCGCCGTACGCAGGTGCGGCGACCCGGGCCCTTTGTGTGCCGTGGGTGGGTGCGGCGATCCGGTCCCTGTGTGCCATGGGCGGGTGTGGGCGGGAGGAACTGGTTATCCACAGGTACCCACATGGCAGGTTCTGGCCAGTAATCTCGGCGTTCATGGAGCAGAGGCATCTCGGCCGCACCGGCCTGCGTGTGTCCCGCATCGGGCTCGGCACCCTGACCTGGGGACGGGACACCGATGAGCATGACGCCGCGGACCTCTTGAAGACCTTCTGGGAAGCCGGCGGGAGTCTTGTCGACACGGCGGATGTGTACGGCGACGGGGAGGCCGAGTATCTGCTCGGACGTCTCATAGAAGGGCTGGTGCCTCGTCGGGACCTGGTCATCTCCACGAAGGCCGGCAGCGTGCCGGATCCCGACCGTCGGTTCGACGGGTCGCGCGGGCATCTGCTCGCCGCGCTGGACGCCTCGCTGGCCCGGCTGGGAACGGACTACGTCGATGTGTGGCACATCCACGCCTTCGATCCGGACACGCCGATGGAGGAGAGCCTGCAAGCGCTGGATCTGGCGGTCAGCAGCGGGCGGGCCCGGTATGTCGGGGTGTCGAACTTCTGTGGCTGGCAGCTCGCCAAGGCGGCGACGTGGCAGATGTCGGCGCCGGGTACCCGGACCCGGCTGGCCAGTACGCAGCTGGAGTACTCGTTGCTCCAGCGCGGTGTCGAGCGGGAGGTGCTGCCCGCCGCGCTGGACCTCGGGATCGGCATGCTTCCCTCGTCGCCGCTCGGGCGTGGGGTGCTCACCGGCAAGTACCGGCACTCGACGCCAGCCGACTCGCGGGGCGCCTCGGAGCATCTGGCGCCGTTCGTCGCGCCGTATCTCGACGACACGGCGACGCGGATCGTGGACGCCGTGACGACGGCGGCGGACGGGCTCGCTGTGACGCCGCTCCAGGTGGCCCTCGCCTGGATCCGGGACCGGCCAGGAGTGGCCGCGCCGATCGTGGGCGCGCGCAACGCGCAGCAGCTCACGGCGGCGTTGTCAGTGGAGGCCCTTAGTCTTCCTGACGAGATCTGCCGGGCGCTCGACGATGTGTCGGCGCCTGTGCACCGCTATCCCGATCACGACTGGAGCACGCTGTGAGCACGGAGCCGGAGCCCGCTGAGGACCTGGAGGAGGGCGTCACGGGTAAGACACCGGATGCCGCGGACGCTGGTGAGGACGCGGGTCAGGTGTCGGAGGCCGCGGCCGAGCTCGCCGCTCAGCGGCTGGAGCGGGAGCGGATCGCGAAGCGGAAGGCCGAGAAGGCGCCGATCGCCGCCGGGACGAAGCTCAGTGGCCCGGCCGCCGATCTGCTCGCGGCCGTGCGGGCCGTGGAGAGTGGTGAGAAGCCGGTGGTGACGGCTGCGGCGGTTGTCGAGGAGCCGGTGCCTCGTGGATACGTGCCGGGGCCGAAGCCGCAGGTCCGCGTGGAGGCTGCCGTCCCGGCGGCGGATGTCGTTGAGGCCGTGCGGGGTGTGCTGGTCCAGGGGGGTGCGCCGGACGGGCTCGCGGCTCAGGTCGCGGCGGTGCTCGGCGAGGGCGCCGGTGAACGGCTGCGGGCGGACCCCTGGCAACTGTTGCGGGTCGGCGGGGTGCGGCCCGAGCAGGCCGACGGGTTCGCGCGGGCACTGCTGGGCGCGGAGTGCGGGCCGGACGACGAGCGGCGCGGGCGGGCCGTCACGGTGTGGCTGCTGGAGCAGGCCGCCCTGGCGGGGCACACCGTCCTGGAGATGCCCGCCCTGGTCGCGGCGCTCTCCCAGCGGGGCGTGCCGGATCCGGACGCGGCCATCCAGGAGACCCTCGCCGAGGGCGACGCCCTGGCCTTCCAGGACGCCCTGGAGGAGCCTGGAGCGTCTGTCCGGGGGGACAACGAGGAGAACGAGGAGGACGAGGAAGAGGAGCGGCCGGTCCGTGTCCTCGTGGGGCTCGAGCGGTACGCCCTCGCGGAGGAGAGCCTCGCCGATGGTCTGGCCCGGCTGATCAACTCCGTGCCGAAGAAGGATGGTTCGGACGGGGAGTGGGAAGACGAGGAGTGGGAGCGGATCGCGGAATCGGTCGGCGGGTCAGCCGGAGAGCTGATCCGTGCGGTGGCCGGTCATGGG
The DNA here is from genome assembly GCF_040612855.1 of Streptomyces sp. NPDC006332. Classification (NCBI taxonomy): domain Bacteria; kingdom Bacillati; phylum Actinomycetota; class Actinomycetes; order Kitasatosporales; family Streptomycetaceae; genus Streptomyces; species Streptomyces sp. NPDC006332. Next base: position 98,019 of record NZ_JBEXRA010000034.1, on the reverse strand, counting down.
CTCGTGCTGCACACCGGCGGCGAGGCCTCGCTGGCCGAGCCCGCGGCGCTGCTGCGCGCTGCGGGGGAGCTCGGGCTGCGGGCCTGGGCCGCCGCCCATGGTCCGCTGGGGCGTGACCGGTTCGCGTCCCTGTCGGGCGGGGTGGCGGGGCGGGAGGAGTCGTCCGGTGTCGTGACTGTCGCGGGGCTGCTGTCCGGTGCCGAGGGGCCTGGGCGGGACGCCGAGGGCGCGTTCGACCTCGATCTGCTCGTCGTCCTGGACGCGCCTCAGCTGGACGTCGAGACGGCGGCCCTGCTGTCGGAGTCGCTGGCGGACGGTGCCCGGCTGGTGTTGGCCGGGGATCCCGCGGTGCTGTGGTCCGTCGGTCCCGGGCGGGTGTTCGCGGACCTGCTGGCCGCCCGGGTCTGCCCGCAGGTCGCCTCGCGGCGGCCGGATCCCGGGCCGCTGGGCGAGCTGGTGTCCGGCATCGGGATCGGTGAGCTGAACCAGGTCGAGGCCCCGGGCAAGGAGGTCGTGATCGTGCCGGCGCGGGACGCGGGTGAGGCCGTGCACCGGACCGTGCAGCTCGTCGCGGACTCGGTGCCGAGGGCCATCGGCGTGCCTGCCGAGGACACTCAGGTGATCACTCCGGGCCACGGCGGTGCGGCCGGCACCCGCGCGCTGAACGTGGTTCTCAAGGAGCGGCTCAACCCGGGCCCGGGCCGCTTCGGCGGTTTCGACCCCGGCGACCGGATCGCCTACTCCCCCACGCCCGGGCGTACGGTGCCCGGCCACGTGGTCAAGGCCGACGCCGACGGGCTGCACCTGTCGTGCGCCGGCGAGACGGTCGTCGTACCGAAGGAGCGGGTGGAGCAGGATCTGCGGCACGGGTGGGCGCTGACCGCGCATCAGGCGGTGGGAGGCCGGTGGCCGGCGGTGGTCGTGGTGCTGCCCGGTGACGCGGCGCAGGCGCTCAGCCGACCGTGGGTCTACACGGCGTTCGGGCGGGCGGAGCGGCATCTGTCCGTGGTGCACGGCGCGGAACAGGCTCTGCCCAGGGCGGTCGCCGAGGTCCTCGCCAAGCCTCGTACCACTCGGCTGCCCGTTCTGCTGGCGCCGCAGGTTCCGGTGGCCGGCTGAGCAGGTGGCCGACTGAGCACGATGGCAGCAGAAGGGCGGCGGTCCTGGAGGGTCAGCCTCCGGGGTCCGCCGCCCTGGTTCTCAGACGTCGTCCTCGCCTGTGGGGGCGCTCAGCGGTCAGCGTCCAGGGGTTCCAGGTCTTCGTCCTCGTCCAGGTCCGCGTCGAGGTCGTCGGGCTCGTCGTCGGGTTCGTCGTCGATCTCGTCGTCGAAGACCGCGCTGACGTCGAAGCGGCAGACCACTCGCTGGGCGTCGGCCTGCTCGAACGGGGCCTCCAGCCACTCGCCGGGCTCGGGCGCTTCGTCGGCGGCCGTCACCCAGAGGGTGGAGTCGCCCTCCTCCAGGCCGAACTCCTTGTGCCGGGAAGCGATCTCGTCCGGTTCGAACTCGCCGAACAGCAGCCCCAGGGCTCCATGGACCGTGCCGGATGCCCCCGCGCCGCTGCCGGCCTCCTCGTCCGCCGCCTCGATCCGCTGGGCCTGTGCCAGCAGTCGCTGCGGCTCTACGACGGCGTAGTCGCGGCGAATCAGCACACTGAGGGCGCTCGGTTCCTCGGGGCCCGTGTACGGCGGGAGCGAGTCGTCCGCTCCGGGGATCTCGAAGGGTGTGACCTCGTCGTATCGGTCGTAGAGCAGTTCGTCGTAGGTTTCGGCGGCCGCGGCCAGCTCGTTGAACGCCTCGTAGACGGCCGGGTCGTCCTCCCCCGACCTGCGTTCGACCGCGGCCAGGTGGCGGTCGAGCGCGGTCTTGACCGCCTCGGCGGCGGCTCGTACCTCGGCAGCGGTGGGCTGCGCAGCATCAGACATAGTGCAGACGCTATCCGTACCGGGCCCCAGCCCGCACAATAGATGCGATGCCGGAATACGAATTTGTCGACGTCTACGTACCGCGCGGGGTCTCCCGCAAGGACGCCACACGTCTGCTGACGGACCATGCCGAGTACGGTCACTGGGAGTTGGACCGCCTGAGCCTGATGCGCGACGGCAGCCGCAGGGTGCGGTTGCGGCGGAGGATCATCCGTCAGGTCCGCGCCACCTGGTGAGCTGAGGCGACGGAAACGGTGCGGGCCCCACCGAGGCAGGGCCCGCTCCGTCGTGCGCACCGCCGGGGAGAGATCGCGGTGCTGGTCTCCCCTCCGCGCGGCTTGTGTGTGTCTACGCGGAGGCGCGGGCCTTCCGGTAGATCAGGGTGCCTGCCAGCAGCGCACCCGCGCCCATCGGCAGGGCGAGGCCCATCGGCAGGTCGCTGCCGGTGTGCGCGAGCTGGGCGGTGCCGCCCACCGGCTGGGTCGATACGAACCGGGCTCCGGGCTGGTTGCCGTGCGTGGAGCCGACCTGCGTCCCGCCGTGCTGGGTGTTCGGGGCGTGCGGGGTGTTGGGGTTGGTGTTCGGGGCACTGGGGCGGCTGGGCTCCACCGGGCCGTTCGAGTCGCCCGGGTGACCGGGGTGGCCCGGAATGCCCGGGTGGCCCGGAGTGCCCGGGTGGCCCGGGTGCTGGGAACCGCTGGGCGGGGTCGTCCTGTCGCCGCCGCCCGGAGGCGTGCCCGGGTGTCCGCCGCCGACACCGTCGCCGTTCTCGCACTCGCCGGCCGCGGTGGCGTTGCCGATCCCGATGAGGCTGACGTTGTTGCCGCAGACATTCACCGGTGCGTCGATCGGCACCTCGACGTGATTGCCGGATCCGACGCCCGGCGAGCCACCGGTGTGACCGCCGGCGTGCGAGCCGCCAGGCCCGTCATGACCGCCGTGGCCGCCATAGCCGCCGTGGCCGGAGTGACCGCCATGGCCTCCATGACCGGAGTGACCGCCATGGCCTCCGTACCCGCCCGAGTCGTCACCGTAGCCGCCCGAGTCGTCGCCGTGACCGCCCGAGTCGTCGCCGTGACCGCCCGAGTCGTCGCCGTAGCCGCCCGAGTCTCCGCCCCCGGTCCGGACGTCGGTGTTGACGCACTTGTTGCCCATCGCCGGGTTGAGGAGCCCGACGACGTTGACCGTGTTGCCGCAGACGTTCACCGGTGCGTGCAGCGGCGCCTGCACCGAGTTGCCCGACAGCACGCCGGGCGAGCCGACGCTCGACCCGCTCGCGCCCGAGCCGGCGTGCGCGGCACCGCCGGTGGCGGCGATCACACCGGTCGCGGCGGCCACGGTCATCAGGCCCTTGCGGGTGACCTGTCGCATTACTGAATCCCTGCCTTCGACATTGTCCCGGAATCTCGACGTTCAGAAAGAACGCATAACCGTGAGGGGCTGTTTATGGCCGGTCGGCCTCGGGGCACAGGGCGTGCGCTCCGAGGCCGACCGGCTCAGCCCCTCACGGGGCGACGCACAACGTCACTTGTTGATGCAGGTGTTGCCGAACGCGGGGTTCAGCAGCCCGATCACCGAGACAGTGTTGCCACAGGCGTTCACCGGGACGTGGACCGGAACCTGGACGACGTTGCCGGACAGGACGCCCGGGGAGTGCACGGCTGCACCCTGGGCACCGGAGTCGGCAACGGCCATGCCCGCACCCGCGAGAACCAGACCACCGGTGACAGCGGCGGCAGTGAAGATGTTCTTGATCATTATTCCTCCTCGTTGGCAATGCGATCCCATTAGCGGATCGCATCACCTGTAACGAGGAAGGAGTAATCGAGCTACGAGCCTATCGTCGCATTCACTCTTCTCAGTCGATTCCGTACGGGCGCCCGAATGCTGAAGTTTCGTTTCAGTGGGCGAATTCAGGACGCATCGATGAACCTGTCGAGCACCCGCACGCCGAACTTGAGCCCCTCCACCGGGACGCGCTCGTCGACTCCGTGGAACATGCCCGCGAAGTCCAGCTCGGGCGGCAGCTGGAGAGGTGCGAAGCCGAAGCCCCGGATGCCCAGGTCGTCGAAGGACTTGGCGTCCGTCCCGCCGGAGAGCATGTAGGGGACCGCCTGCGCGGTCGGGTCCTCGGCCAGCAGCGAGGACTGCATCGCCTCCACCAGCGCCCCGTCGAAGGTGGTCTCCAGGGCCTTGTCGGAGTGCACGTCCTCGCGTCGCACGTTCGGACCGAGGAGGCGGTCGAGGTCGGCGAGGAACTCCTCCTCGTGCCCCGGCAGGAACCGTCCGTCGACGTGCGCGGTGGCTTCGCCCGGGATGACGTTGACCTTGTAACCGGCGCCCAGCTGGGTGGGGTTGGCCGTGTTGCTGAGGGTCGCGCCGATGAGCTTGGCGATGCCGCCGAGCCGGGCCAGGGTCGACTCCATGTCCTCCGGGTCGAGGGGGGTGCCGAGCGCGTCGCCGAGTTCGTCGAGGAAGGCCCGGGTGGTCTTGGTGACCCGCACCGGGAAGGTGTGCCGGCCGAGCCGGGCGACGGCCTCCGACAGTTCGGTGATGGCGTTGTCCCGGTGGATCATCGACCCGTGTCCGGCGGTGCCGGCCACGGTCAGCTTCATCCAGTGCATGCCCTTCTCGGCCGTCTGGATCAGATAGAGCCGCCGCTGCTCGCTCACGGTGAACGAGAACCCGCCGACCTCGCTGATCGCCTCGGTGACGCCGTCGAAGAGGGCGGGGTGGTTCTTGACGAGGTGCTTGGCGCCGTACGTGCCGCCCGCCTCCTCGTCGGCGAGGAAGGCGAGGACGATGTCGCGCGGGGGCCTGCGCCCGCTGCGCAGCCGGTCGCGGACGACCGCCAGCGTCATCGCGTCCATGTCCTTCATGTCGACCGCGCCGCGCCCCCACACGCACCCGTCCGCGATCTCGCCGGAGAAGGGGTGGTGGGTCCAGTCGTCGGCGTTGGCCGGTACGACGTCGGTGTGGCCGTGGATGAGCAACGCGGGCCGGGACGGGTCCTCGCCCTCGATCCGGGCCACCGTCGAGGCGCGCCCCGGGTGCGATTCGAAGATCTCCGGTTCGAGCCCCACCTCGGCGAGCTTCTCGGCGACGTACTCGGCCGCCCTGCGCTCACCGGGTCCCGAGTGGTCGCCGTAGTTGCTGGTGTCGATCTGGATCAGTTCGCGGCAGAGGTCCACGACCTCGTCCTCGCCGGTGACGCCCCTGGCGCTGTCCGTCTCGCTCACGCTGCTTCCTCCCGCACTGTCGCCGCTGGTGGTCCCTGTCATCCTCCCCCTCTCCCCGGTCACACCCCAAGGGCGCTCCCGGCCCGTCACACCCCGTTCACGCACGGAGGGGGGTGCGCTCCGTGAGCCGGGGGGTGATCAGGGGCCTGTCGGAGCCTGGTAATGTTTCCTCTGTCGCCGCGGGGTCACCCCGCATGCGACGTACACCTTGTCCGGGTGGCGGAATGGCAGACGCGCTAGCTTGAGGTGCTAGTGCCCTTTATCGGGCGTGGGGGTTCAAGTCCCCCCTCGGACACTGACGGAAGCACCTCCCGAAGACCCCTGTTGACCAGGGGTCTTCTGCTTTTCTGGGGTCCCGTCCCCGCTCCTGGCCACGTCGCCGCTGGCGGGGCAGCCGGTGGGGCAGCCGACGACTGTGCGCGATCTCTCCTTCGGGCACGAACCTGCTGGTCAGCGCCGTTCGCCAAACTGCCCGGCCGCCTCGAACGGCCGACCCGGGTGGCCGTTCTGGGCGGTCGAACCTAGCTTCGTACTAAAATTTCCGGCTTGTTACGTGAGCTGGACCGGACAATCCCAGGCAGACCTGCGGACCCGCCGGCGCCCCGGGCTTCCGGGAACGAGACGCGAGGACCCGATGGCAGCCACACACGAGAGCAGCGCTCTCGGTCTGCTCGACGAAGAGATCCGCGAACGGTTCGGCGACACGGCACGTTTTTCCGGGGGTCCGGCGGCCTCCCCGCGCACGCTCGTCGACGTCTTCGACGCTTCCGTACGCTCGTATCCGAACGAACTCGCCCTGGACGACGGCACGACGCAGCTCACCTACCGCGCACTGGCCGCGGAGGTGGAGAGGCTGCGGCGGCGGCTCGCGCACGTCGGGGTGGGTCTCGGTGACCGCGTGGGCGTCCGGGTGCCGTCCGGGACCAATGACCTCTACGTGGCGGTCCTCGCCGTGCTGGCCGCGGGTGCCGCCTATGTGCCCGTGGACGCGGAGGACCCGGACGAGCGGGCCGAGTTGGTGTTCGGGGAGGCGGCGGTGCGGGCCGTCGTCGGGGGCGGGCACGAACTGACCGTGCACGGCCGGTCCGAGGCTCCCGCCGCGCGTCCCGGTGTCGAGCACGACGCCTGGATCATCTTCACCTCCGGGTCCACCGGGAAGCCCAAGGGTGTCGCCGTCAGCCACCGCAGCGCCGCCGCCTTCGTGGACGCCGAGGCCGCGCTGTTCCTCACCGAGGACCCGATCGGGCCCGGGGACCGGGTCATGGCGGGGTTGTCGGTCGCGTTCGACGCGTCCTGCGAGGAGATGTGGCTGGCCTGGCGGTACGGGGCCTGTCTGGTGCCGGTGCCGCGCGCCCAGGTCAGGAGTGGAGCCGACCTCGGGCCCTGGCTGGTCGAGCAGGAGATCACCGTGGTGTCGACGGTGCCGACGCTGGCCGCGCTGTGGGAGCCCGAGACCCTCAACGACGTACGGCTGCTGATCTTCGGTGGTGAGGCGTGCCCGCCCGAGCTGACGCAGCGGCTGGTGACGGAGGGGCGCGAGGTGTGGAACACCTATGGGCCCACCGAGGCGACCGTGGTGGCATGTGCCTCGCTGCTGAGCGGCGAGGAGCCGATCCGGATCGGGCTGCCGCTGGACGGCTGGGAGCTGGCGGTCGTCGACGACGCCGGGGAGCCGGTGCCGATGGGCTCCAGCGGTCAGCTGGTGATCGGCGGGGTCGGCCTCGCCCGGTACCTCGACGCCGACAAGGACGCGGAGAAGTACGCGCCGCTCAAGTCCCTGGGCTGGGAGCGGGCGTACCGCAGCGGTGACTTGGTCAAGGCGGAGCCCCAGGGACTGGTGTTCCTCGGGCGGGCCGACGAGCAGATCAAGCTCGGCGGGCGGCGCATCGAGCTCGGCGAGGTGGACGCGGCGCTGCAGGCGCTGCCCGGTGTCGCCGGGGCCGCCGCCGCGGTACGGACCGCCCGCAGCGGCAATCAGCTCCTGGTCGGGTATGTCGTCACCCAGGACGGCTGGGACCACGCGACCGCCGTCGAGAGGCTGCGCGCGGAACTGCCCGCGGCCCTCGTACCGCTGCTCGCGCCGGTCGCCGAGCTGCCGACCCGGACCAGCGGCAAGGTCGACCGGAACGCCCTGCCGTGGCCGCTGAAGGAACTGGGGGGCAACGGTCCCGTCGAGCAGCTCTACGGCACCGAGGCCTGGCTGGCCGAGCAGTGGAGCGAGGTGCTCGGCATCCCCGTGACGAGCGCGCGGGACGACTTCTTCGCCATCGGCGGCGGCAGTCTCGCCGCGGCCCAGCTGACCACCCGGCTGCGCACCCGCTACCCGAGCGCCGCCGTCCTCGACATCTACCAGCAGCCGGTGCTGCGAAAGCTGGCCCGGCACCTGGCGGAATCGGCCCAGGACGACGGCGCCGCGCGGGTCGTCGCTCCGGTTCCGGTGCGCGCCCAGGTGGCCCAACTCCTCCTGTTGCTCCCCCTGTTCACCGTGCTCGGGCTGCGCTGGAGCGTCGTGCTGGCCGCGTTCGGGAACCTGCTGCCCGGGTACTCCTGGCTGCCGACCGGCCCGTGGTGGCTCGTCGGCGGCGGGGCACTGCTGTTCTTCAGCCCGCCGGGGCGCCTCGCGATCGCCGCGGGCGGGGCGCGGCTGCTCCTCAAGGGGGTCAGGCCGGGGCGGTATGCGCGCGGTGGCGACGTGCACCTGCGGTTGTGGGCCGCCGAACGGCTGGCCGAGTTCAGCGGGGCGACCTCGCTGACCGGGTCGTGGCTGGAGCGGTACGCGCGGGCGCTGGGCGCCAAGGTCGGACCGGAGGTGGATCTGCATTCGCTGCCGCCGGTCACCGGCATGCTCAAGCTGGGCCGGGGCGCGGCGGTGGAGTCCGAGGTGGACCTGTCCGGCTGGTGGCTGGACGGCGACCGGCTGGAGATCGGCCCGGTCAAGGTGGGCGCGCACGCCGTGGTCGGCACCCGCAGCATCCTCTTCCCGGGGGCCCGGGTGGGCAAGCGGGCCGAGGTGGCGCCGGGTTCCGCGGTCACCGCTCAGATTCCGACCGGGCAGCGGTGGGCGGGTGCCCCCGCGGTCAAGCTCGGCAAGGCCAAGCGGAACTGGCCCAAGGAGCGGCCGGCGCGGGGCACGTACTGGCGGGTGATGTACGGCCTGTCGGGCTTCGCGCTCGGTGCGCTGCCGGTGCTGGCGGGCGCGGCCGCGCTCCTGGTGGGCCGCTGGTTCGTCACACCGGAGGTGACGGCCTCGGGTGTCGCGCTCGGCCTCGTGCCGGCGACCCTCGCCTTCGGGCTGGCGTACGCGCTGCTGCTCCTGGTCGCGGTACGGCTGCTCAGTCTGGGCCTGCGCGAGGGCACGCATCCCACGCACAGCCGGACCGGCTGGCAGGCGTGGACGGTCACCCAGTTGATGGACCGCTCGCGGGAGATGTTGTTCCCGCTGTACGCCGGGCTCATCACGCCGGTGTGGTTGCGGCTGCTGGGGATGCGGATCGGGCGGGGTGCGGAGGTGTCGACGGTGCTGGCGCTGCCCAGCCTGACGACGGTCGGTGAGGGCGCGTTCCTGGCCGACGACACGCTGACCGCGCCGTACGAGCTCGGTGGCGGCTGGATGCGGATCGGACGGGCGGAGATCGGACGGCGGGCCTTCCTCGGGAACTCGGGGATGACCGCGCCGGGACGGTCCGTGCCGGACGGCGGGCTGGTGGGGGTGCTGTCGGCCACGCCGAAGAAGGCGAAGAAGGGCAGCTCGTACCTGGGGCTGCCGCCGATGAAGCTGCCGCGTGCGGTGTCCGGCGGCGACCAGAGCCGGACGTACGACCCACCGGCCCGGCTGCTGTGGGCGCGTGGGCTGGTGGAGCTGTGCCGGCTGGTGCCGGTGTTCTGCTCGGCGGCGCTGGCCGTGCTGACGGTCGCCGCGCTGTGCGCGCTCGGGTCGGCCGGCGTGCTGGGCGGGTGGGCGCCGCTGCTGTCGGGGCTGGTGCTGCTCGGGGCGGGGTTCGTGGCGGGACTGGTGTCCGTCGTGGCGAAGTGGGTGCTCGTGGGGCGGCACCGCAGCGGGGAGCATCCGCTGTGGAGTTCCTACGTGTGGCGCAACGAGCTGGCGGACACCTTCGTGGAGGTGCTGGCGGTGCCGTGGCTGGCGGGTTCGGTGCCCGGTACGCCGGTGCTGACGGCGTGGCTGCGTGGGCTGGGGGCGCGGATCGGCCGGGGTGTGTGGGTGGAGAGCTACTGGCTGCCCGAGACCGACCTGGTGACGCTTGAGGACGCGGCGACCGTGAACCGGGGCTGTGTGCTGCAGACGCACCTCTTCCACGACCGGATCTTGCGGACGGATACTGTGGTCCTCCGTGAGGGCGCCACCTTGGGCCCTGGCGGAATCGTCCTGCCGGGCAGCACCATCGGCGCCCGTACGACGCTGGGGCCGGCGTCGCTGGTGATGGCGGCGGAGTCCGTTCCGGACGACACCCGCTGGCTGGGCAACCCGATCGAGTCATGGCGTTCCTGAGCGCGGACCGGCCGGGGTCGGGCGCTGTCCGGCGGATCAGCGCGCGTGCAGGGCGGCGTCCGGCGAACGCCGGTGAGCGGTGGCGAACGCGCGTGCCGGTCCCCGCTCCTGCGGCATGATCTACGGGACAGGTTTTCCGTACGGCACACCGGCACCACGTCCGAGCACAGCGCAGGGAGCAGACGCAGCAGTGACCGTTCAGCAGTCAGTGGGTCCGGACCCGTACTTCCCGGCGAACGGCGATGCACGCTACCGGGTGCACCGCTACGAACTCGCGCTGGACTACCGCCCGGCTCCCAACCGGCTGTCGGGGACGGCGCGGATCAACGCCATCGCGGGACGGTCGCCGCTGGCCGAGTTCCAGCTGAACCTGGCCGACTTCAAGATCGGCCGGGTCCGGGTGGACGGCCGGCAGCCGCACTACACGCACCGGGGCGGCAGGCTGCGGGTCCGTCCGGCCAAGCCCGTGCGGCCCGGCGCCGCCTTCACGGTGGAGGTGCACTGGTCGGGGAACCCCACGCCGGTGAACAGTCCCTGGGGCGGGCTCGGCTGGGAGGAGTTGGAGGACGGGGCGCTGGTGGCGAGCCAGCCGATCGGGGCGCCGTCCTGGTACCCGTGCAACGACCGGCCCGCCGACAAGGCGTCGTACCAGATCTCGGTCACGACTCCGTCGGCGTACGCGGTGGTGGCGGGCGGGCGGCTGCTGACCCGGACGACGAAGGCCTCGACGACCACCTGGGTGTACGAGCAGGCGGCGCCCACGTCCAGCTATCTGGTCGGGCTGTCGATCGGCAAGTACCAGACGGTGCTGCTGGGCGATCCGGGGCCGGGCGGGGTGCCGCAGCACGGGCACATTCCGGCGCACCTGCTGCCGGAGTTCTCGCGGGACTTCGCGCGCCAGCCCCAGATGATGGACCTCTTCCAGGAGCTGTTCGGTCCGTACCCGTTCGACGAATACGCGGTGGTGGTGACGGAGGAGGAGCTCGATGTCCCGGTCGAGGCACAGGGGCTGTCGCTGTTCGGCGCCAACCATGTGGACGGGGCGCGGGGGTCGGAGCGGCTGGTGGCACACGAGCTGGCGCACCAGTGGTTCGGCAACAGTGTGTCGATCGCCGACTGGCGGCACATCTGGCTGAACGAGGGGTTCGCCAAGTACGCCGAGTGGCTGTGGTCGGAGCGGTCGGGTGGCCGTACGGCTCATCAACTCGCCGCGGCGGCCCACCGGTTGCTGGCGGGCCGGCCCCAGGACCTGCGGCTGGCCGATCCGGGGCGCAAGTCGATGTTCGACGACCGGCTCTACCAGCGGGGCGGGCTGGCCCTGCACGCGGTGCGGTGCGCGACCGGCGACGAGGCGTTCTTCCGGATACTGCGCGGGTGGGCGACGCAGCACCGGGGCGGGGTGGTGAGCACGACGACGTTCACGGCGCACGTGGCCCGTTTCGCTCCGGAGCCGCTGGACGAGGTGTTCGAGGCGTGGGTGTACGGCACCGCGCTGCCGCCGTTGCCGGTGCCGGGCGCGCGAATACCGGCCCGTCCGACGCATCCGCCGACCAACGCCGGGCCCGCGTAGGGACGCCCCAGCGACGGTCCGGTGGCCTCGCGTAGTGGGGGCGGCGGCACAATGGGCGCATGTCCCGACGCAGTTCCCGCCCCGCCCGACCCGCCCGCTTGGCCGGTACCTGCCCCTGCGGGGGGCCCGAGCCGTACGACGCGTGCTGCGGACGGTTCCACGCGGGCGCGGCCGCTCCCACCGCCGAGGCGCTGATGCGGTCCCGCTACTGCGCCTTCGTGAAGGGTGACTCGGCGTATCTGCTGCGGACCTGGCATCCGCGGACCCGGCCCGCGCGCATCGACCTCGATCCGGGGCAGCGGTGGACGGGGCTGGAGATCCTGGGGGCGACGGAGGGGTCCGCGTTCCACACCACGGGGACCGTGACCTTCCGGGCCTCGTTCCGGGGCGGATCGCTGCACGAGCGGAGCCGGTTCGAGCGGGTGGAGGGGGCCTGGGTGTACGTGGACGGGGAGTTCCTCGACCAGTAGGAGACCGGTGGCGGACCGACCGGCGGCCGTCGCGGCCGACTGGGGGGGGGCAGTCGCTGACCGGTTGACGGCCGGTCGGGCTACGGCGCCAGTATGTCCAGTTCGTGGAGCGCGCCCACTGTGATCTGGCGGGTCAGTTCCTCCGCGCGCCACGCGTCGCCCTCCCGGACCGCCTCGGCGACCTGGACGTGCAGGGTGACGGCCGCCGGGTCGGGGTCCTCGAACATGACCTCGTGCTGGGTTCGGCCCGCGAGGACCTCGGCGACGACGTCGCCGAGACGGGCGAACATCTCGTTGCCTGAGGCGTTGAGGATCACCCGGTGGAAGGCCATGTCGTGGACGAGGTAGCCCTCCAGTTGGTGGCCGCGCGAGTGGGCCACCATGCCCAGGGCGCACTCGGTGAGTTCGGCGCACTGTTCCGCCGTGGCATGTCGGGCGGCGAGGCCCGCGGCGACGGGCTCGACGGCCGAGCGCAGCGTGGTGAGTGAGCGCAGTTGCCGCGGGCGGTCGGCGCCGGCCAGACGCCAGCGGATGACCTGGGGGTCGTAGACGTTCCACTCGTTCTTGGGCAGCACGGTCACGCCCACCCGGCGGCGGGACTCGACCAGGTGCATGGACTCCAGGACCCGCACCGCCTCGCGCATCACGGAACGTGAGACGTCGAAGCGCTGGGCGAGTTCGTCCGTACGCAGGACGCTGCCCGGCGGGTACTCACCCGCGGTGATCTCGGGGCCGAGGGCGTCCAGTACCTGGCCGTGCAGTCCCCGGCCCGATGTGCTCATGGACTCAGCCTACGGGGCACGCCGCACACCACCCCCCGAAAAAGTCAGACTTATTTGTCACGAGGTCTTGAATTCGTCGTACCTAATGGGTTTCAGTGTGGCGGACGTCAGATGTCGACGTCGGATGTCGAGGAAGACAGCGAGGCACTGATGCGTACCCCTCACGTCGTCGTGGTGATGGGCGTCGCGGGCACGGGCAAGACCACGATCGGTCCCCTGCTCGCGTCCCGGCTGGGCGTCCCGTACGCCGAGGGCGACGACTTCCACCCGCCGGCCAACATCGCCAAGATGTCGGCCGGCACCCCGCTCGAGGACGCGGACCGGTGGCCGTGGCTGGACGCCATCGGCGACTGGGCGCACCGGCGGGCCGGGCTCGGCGGGGTGGTGAGCTGCTCGGCGCTGAAGCGGTCGTACCGTGACCGCCTCAGGGCCGCGGCGCCGGGTGTGGTGTTCGTGCATCTCGCGGGTGAACGGGCGCTGATCGAGGACCGCATGGCGCATCGACAGGGTCACTTCATGCCGACCGCTCTGCTGGACTCCCAGTTCGCCACGCTCCAGCCGCTCGGCGCGGACGAGGCCGGGGTCGTCGTGGACGTCGCCGGCGGCCCGGAGGAGATCACCGAGCGGGCCGCGAACGCGCTCGACGCCCTTCCCGAGACATCGCGGTAGTCACTCCCCCACAGCACCCCCCACGTTCACTCGCAGTACCACTCCCCCAATCCCCGTACCTGCAAGGGAAATCCCCGTGACCAGACTCAGTGTCGAGATGCTGGCAGCGGACGCACCCGAGCCGATCACCTCGGCCGGCCACGCTCAGCTGGGTATCGCCGCTCTGGCGGGCATCGCCGTCATCGTCCTGCTCATCACCAAGTTCAAGCTGCACGCCTTCCTGTCGCTGACCCTCGGGACGCTGGCGCTCGGCGCGTTCGCCGGGGCCCCGCTCGACAAGACGATCCTCAGCTTCACCACCGGACTCGGGTCGACGGTGGCCGGCGTCGGCGTGCTCATAGCCCTGGGCGCGATCCTCGGCAAGATGCTCGCCGACTCCGGGGGCGCCGACCAGATCGTCGACACGATCCTGGCTCGGGCGGGCGGCCGCACCATGCCGTGGGCGATGGTGCTGATCGCCTCGGTGATCGGGTTGCCGCTGTTCTTCGAGGTCGGCGTGGTGCTGCTGATCCCGGTCGTCCTCATGGTCGCCAAGCGGGGCAACTACTCGCTGATGCGGATCGGCATCCCGGCTCTCGCGGGCCTGTCCGTGATGCACGGTCTGGTCCCGCCGCACCCCGGCCCGCTGGTCGCCATCGACGCGGTCAAGGCCAACCTCGGCGTCACCCTGGCGCTCGGCGTGCTGGTCGCCATCCCGACCGTGATCATCGCCGGTCCGCTGTTCTCGAAGGTCGCCGCCCGCTGGGTGGACGTCCCGGCGCCCGAGCGCATGATCCCGGCCCGCGCCTCGGGGGAACTGGAGCGGCGTCCCAGCTTCGGCGCGACCCTGGCCACGATCCTGCTGCCGGTCGTCCTGATGCTGGCCAAGGCGCTGGTCGACATCGTCATCGACGACCCCGAGAACACCGTGCAGCGTGTCTTCGACGTCGCCGGCTCCCCGCTGATCGCGCTGCTCGCCGCGGTGCTGGTGGGCATCTTCACCCTGCTGCGGCCCGCCGGGTTCGCCAAGGACCGGGTGTCCGAGCTGGTCGAGAAGGGGCTCGCGCCCATCGCGGGCATCCTGCTGATCGTCGGCGCGGGCGGTGGCTTCAAGCAGACGCTGGTCGACTCCGGCGTCGGCCAGATGGTGCTGGACATCTCCAAGGACTGGTCGATCCCGGCGCTGCTGCTGGCCTGGCTGATCGCGGTGGCGATCCGGCTGGCGACCGGTTCGGCGACGGTGGCGACCATCTCGGCGGCCGGCCTGGTGGCCCCGCTCGCGGCCGACATGTCGACGACCCACGCGGCCCTGCTCGTCCTGGCCATCGGCGCCGGCTCGCTGTTCTTCAGCCATGTCAACGACGCCGGGTTCTGGCTGGTGAAGGAGTACTTCGGCCTCAGCGTGGGTCAGACGGTCAAGACCTGGTCGGTCATGGAGACGATCATCTCCGTGGTCGCGGGCGGTCTGGTTCTGCTGCTTTCCCTGGTCATCTAGGAGTACGACGATGAGTCACCCCCTGTTCGACATCAGCGGGCGCACGGCCCTGGTCACCGGCTCCAGCCGGGGCATCGGACTGGCGCTGGCCCGGGGCCTCGCGGAGGCGGGCTGCCGGGTCGTCCTCAACGGACGGGACGGCGAACGGCTCGCCGAGGCCGCCGCGAAACTGCCCGGCGACGTCCACACGGCCGTGTTCGACGTGACCGACGGCTCGTCGGTCGCCGCCGGCATCGCGGATGTCGAACAGCGGGTGGGCCCGCTCGACATCCTGGTCAACAACGCCGGGATGCAACTGCGCGCCCCGCTCCTGGAGTTCGCCGAATCCGACTGGCACCGGATCCTGGACACCAACCTGACCAGCGCCTTCCTGGTCGGCCGGGAAGCCGCCCGTCGGATGACGGAACGCGGCCACGGCAAGATCATCAACATCTGTTCGCTGCAGAGCGAGGTGGCCCGGCCCGGCATCGCGCCCTACGCCGCCACCAAGGGCGCGCTGAAGATGCTCACCAAGGGCATGTGCGCGGACTGGGGACCGCACGGCGTCCAGGTCAACGGCCTGGGCCCGGGCTACATCGAGACCGAGTTGACCCGACCCCTCGTCCAGGACGAGGAGTTCAGCGCCTGGGTGCGGCGGCGCACCCCGGCCGGGCGCTGGGGCCGTACCGAGGACCTGGTGGGCGGGGTGCTGTTCCTCGCCTCGCCCGCCGCGGACTTCGTGGGCGGGCAGGTGCTGTATGTCGACGGCGGCATGACGAGCGTGCTGTGAACTCGGAGGAGACGGCGATGCTGGGATGTGTGATCCACGGCCAGGACGATCTGCGGGTCGAGGAGGTGCCGGTGCCGTCACCGGGCCCCGGCCAGGCGCTGGTCGCCGTCCGCTACGGCGGTGTGTGCGGGTCCGACCTGCACTACTGGCGGCACGGCGGGGTCGGTGACTTCCGGCTCAGGGAGCCGATGCTGCTCGGCCACGAGGTGGTCGGCACGGTCGTCTCGTACGGTGCCGGAGCGTCAGGTCCCGCCGTGGGCAGCGCCGTCGCCGTGCACCCGGCGAGTCCCTGCGGGGTGTGCCCGGAGTGCGTGGAGGGGCGTCGGAACGTCTGCCGGGACACGCGTTATCTCGGCAGCGCGGCCCGCTTCCCGCACGTCCAGGGTGGCTTCGCGGCCCAAGTGGTCGTACCGGCTGATCAGTTGCGGTCGCTTCCGGCCGGCCTTCAGCTGCGTCGGGCGGCGCTCGCGGAACCGCTGTCGGTGGCGCTGCACGCGGTGCGGCGGGCCGGGGACGTGCGCGGACGGCACGTCCTGGTCACCGGCGCGGGTCCCATCGGGTGCCTCGTGGTCGCGGCTGCCAAGGCCGCGGGCGCCGCGCAGGTGACGGTGACGGACCTGCTCCCGGCGGCGCTGCGGTACGCGTCGGCCGCGGGCGCCGACACCGTCGTACGGGCGGACGATCCGGACGATGCCGGGTGGCCGGTTCAGGCGGATGTGGCCGTTGAGGCGTCCGGGGTGGCGGCAGGGCTCGACGCCTGTCTGCGGCGGGTGCGGCGCGGTGGGGTCGTCGTGCAGCTCGGCATGCTGCCGTCCGGGCCGAGCCCCTTCGCGGGCAACCTCGTGGTGAGCCGGGAGATCGAGTTGCGGGGCGCGTTCCGCTTCGACGGGGAGTTCGACGAGGCGCTGGAACTGCTCGCGTCCGAGCCGGCGTTCGACGAGCTGGTCAGCGCGGTACTCCCGGTCGAGGAGGCGGAATCGGCGTTCGCGCTGGCCGCCGACCGGAGCCGCTCGTGCAAGGTGCTGCTGGACTTCGGCGTCCTCGGCACACCCTGAGACAGCACGGCGGCCGGCGACCGGCGACCGACGCGCCCGCTACCCCCGCTGCTGCGGGATCAGCGCCGACGCGGGGGCCAGTGCGCGGCCGCCGTCCTGGTCGTCGGGGCGCGCTTGGTCGTGGACCGGCATGTCGTCCCGTATGAGGTTCTCGCGGATGAGGACGGCCGCCGTGGCGCCGCCGCTCGCCGAGGAGCGCAGTTCGACGCTCAGGCTCTGCCGGGCGGCGATGCGGTTGACCACGAACAGTCCGATCTGCTTGGCGTCGAGCAGGTCGATGTTCTCGGACTGGATCTTGCGGTTGGCCTCGGCCAGCGCCTCCTCGTTCATGCCGAAGCCGCTGTCCTCGATCTCGATGAGGAGGCCGTCGCGCACCCGGGCGGCCCGCAGCCGGACTCGGGCGCTGGGCGGTGAGAACGAGGCCGCGTTCTCCACGAGTTCGGCGAGCAGGTGGATGACGTCGGCGACGGATCCGCCGTGGACGGAGACGGGCGGTACCGGCCAGATCTGGACCCGCCCCGGCTGCTCGATCTCCGCGACGGCGGCCCGTAGGACGTCCGTCAGCGGGATGGGGTCGCGCCAGCCGCGTCCGGGCGCGATGCCGGAGAGGATGAGCAGGCTCTCGGAGTGCCGGCGCATCCGGGTGGCGAGGTAGTCGACCTGGTAGAGCTCCTGCACCTCGGCCGCCTCACGCGGGCGCTGCTCGAGTTGGTGGAGCAGGTCGAGCTGCCGGTGCAGCAGCACCTGGCCGCGGCGGGCGATGCTGACGTACACCCCGGAGATGCCGCTGATCAGTTCGGCGCGTTCGGAGGCGGCCTTGAGCGCGGCCCGCTGCACGGCGGTGAGCGCGGTGCCCACCTGGGCGAGTTCGTCACCGACGAGGCGGCGCATCGGGGCCTCCGCGTCGATGTCCACGCCCTTCCCGGCGTGCAGTCGGCGCATGGCCTGCGGCAGCCGGCGCCCGGCGACTTCGAGGGCGTCGTCGCGCAGGTCGAGCAGTTCGACGATGAGTCCCCGGCCGACGCCCACGGACACCAGCAGCGACAGCAGCACGCCCACCAGGCCGAGGATGACGGCGACGCCGGAGGCGCCCAGGGTGTCCCAGCCGAACGGGTTCGTCCTGGCCATCGCCCTTGTGCCGGCGTCCGCCTGGGCGTCGCCGAGCCCCTTCAGCGCGTCGTCGGCGCTCTTGTCCCAGGTGCGCAGGAAGCCCGCGGAGATGACCGAGGCGCCGGGCCCGGCGCCGCGCACCTTGTCCTCACCGGCGGCGAGCTGGGCGTAACTCGCGCTTTGCAGCACCGCGTTGTACACCGCCCGGTGGGCCGCCTTCAGGTCGGCGATCGCGGGCTCGAGCAGCTCCCGCTGGGTGGCGACGGCGCCGACGAACTGCGTGTACTGCTGAGTGGTGAGCTTCCCGGCCGCGCTTCCCCCGGCGAGGAGGGCCTGTTCCTGGGCCACGGCGTCGCGGGCGCGGGCGAGTTCGAGGACGACCCGCGCGTCGGATGCGGCGTCGGTGCCGTTCTCGCCGGTGAGCGCCCCGGTGACGGCGAAGGCGTGCTCGATGACCGTCGAGTACCCCGTGAACGCCGTCTGGGGGGCGTCCTTCTCCTCGGCCTTTGTGCGCAGCGCGGTGAGTCCGCGCGCGTCGGCCTCCAGCCGGTCGATGCGGGTGGGCAGCCCCGCGTCGAGGAGCTCGGCGTCCGCGGTGGCGGCGTCGGCGCCGTTACGCAGGGCGGTGACGGCGGCGTCGGTGGCTTTGCCAGCGGCCTTCAGGGCGTCGAGGTCGGCCGCGCTCCGGGATGCCGCGTGACGCGTCGCGGCGGTCCGCTCGGTCTGCAGTGCGCTGACGAACTCGTCGACGGGAGCGAGGAGTTGGGCGTTGACCTTCTTGACCCGCTGGGTGTCACCGACGTTGGAGGCCGTGGTCACCGCGGCGAAGCCCCACAGCGCCATGAGGGACACGATGGGCAGCATGAGCAGGGCGACGATCTTGGCCCGGACCGATCTGGGGCGCAGCCGAGCCATTGGAGGGGGGACACGCATGGGGGACCTCTTCGGGGGTGTGTGCGGTGCGGTGGGGCCGGGGGTACGGCTCAGACGGTCACGGTGGTGGGGGCGGCGGGCTCCGTGGCGGTCGCGGTGGACAGCTCGACTTCGCGCAGCAGTTCGGTGGCGGCGGACTCGGCGCGCTTGCCGGTCGGGGAGAGCGCCACGTACGCGGAGGCGAGGAAGAGGAACGAGCCGAGCAGCACCGCGAGCGGGAAGAGGAACTCGGTGGCGGTGGCTCCGGGCAGCTCCGCGCTGCTGGGCGCGAGGCTGACGTGGACGGCGAACATGGCCGTGTAGTGCATGCTGCTGACCGCGAGCCCCATCACGAGCGCGGCGACGACGGTGAGGACCGGGCCGCGCACGACGAGGGTGAGGGTGAGCGCGGCGGTCGCGGCGACGACGGCGATCGCGACGGAGGCGGCGACGAGGAGCGGGTCGTAGCCGACGGAGCCGTGCAGGTTGAGCGCTGCCATGCCGGTGTAGTGCATGGCGGCGACACCCAGTCCGGTGCCGAGCCCGCCGAGCACCACCGCCGTCACGCGCGAGCGTCCGTACCCGGCGGTGAAGACGCCGGCGCTGACGACGCCGATGGACATGGCGAGGCTGAGCACGGTGAGCGGGACGTCGAAGCGGATGGGGGTGCCCTCGACGCCGAAGCCCATCATCGCGACGAAGTGCATGGTCCAGATGCCGGAGCCGATCGCGAACGAGGCCAGCAACAGCCAGTTCCGTTTCGAGGCGCCGTCGGCCTCACGGGCTCTGACGGTACATCGCAGGCCGAGCGCCGAGCCGACGCAGGCCATGACGTACGACAGGACGGGTGTGACCCATCCGGCGCTGAAGTGGTCCATGTGTCCCACGGAAAAACCCCTCTCGCCCGCCGGGCGGACAGCGCAGCGCGCACGGTGGTACCCCCGGCGGACAGGGGCCTGAAGGAACGAGATCAAGCCACTGCTTTCCGGAGGCCGGTGAGCATCAAAGTACTGCGGTGTGGGTTACATCCCCATTTGCATGCGAGTGCTTCACATTCCCCTTACCTTGCCCATACTTTCCACTGTCGGTGCGGGTGGTCCGGCCGCCGAGGGCCGCGGGACCGGGCTCGGGAGGGCCGGGGTCGGCGGGATCCGCCCGTGGCGAGCGTGGCCGAAAGGTGTTGCTGGAAGGCGTTCTGAAGACCCGTCGGCGGCGACGATCTCCGCCTCACGATGCGTCAGCGGGAAACGCAGCAGAGGCGACGCGGCAGGGGCGACGCGGCAGTGCGACGAACCAGACGCGCCGAGCAGGAGCGATCAGCTACGGCCGCCACAGCGGGTGTTCCCGCTCGGCCCATTCCCGGCTCACCTTCCCCGTGCGCAGGCCGCGGCGGGCCTCCGGGTCCCCGAGTGCCATGCCGATGTGGCCGCCCAGGACGATGCCGACGGTGAGGGCGAGCCAGTCGTGGACGAAGGTCGCGCTGGTGCGCCACTGGATGGGGGTGAGGTGGGTGAACCACATCAGAAGGCCCGTGCCGAGCATCACCAGGGTGGCGCCGGCGATCCAGGCCGCGTAGAGCTTCTGTCCGGCGTTGAACTTGCCGGCCGGGCGGGACGCGGTCCGTTTGTCGCGGCGCAGGGCGGCGCGCAGCCAGACGCGGTCGTGCGGGCCGAAGCGGTTGAGGAAGCGCAGGTCGGCGCGGAACGCGCGGGAGGCGAGGCCCGCCAGGACGGGCACGGGCAGGGCGAGCCCGGCCCACTCGTGGACGCGGACCACCAGCTCGCGGCGGCCGACGAGTTCGGCGAGCTGAGGGACGTAGAGGCAGGCGGCCGTCAGCACGCACACGCCCATCAGCGCGGCCGTGGTGCGGTGCACCCACCGCTGGGTGCGGCCGAAGCGGCGGACGCGGGACGCCTGCGGCGTCGGGGTGTCGGTGGGCAGGCTCATGGTCAACTCGTGGGCTTGTCGTCGCGGCCGTTGGAACGGCCGACCCAGGCGTCGACGTCGTAGCCGCGCTCCTCCCAGTAGCCGGGCTTCACGTCCTCGGTCACGGTGATGCCGGACAGCCACTTGGCGGATTTGTAGAAGTACATCGGCGCCACATAGAGGCGGACCGGGCCGCCGTGGGAGTGGCCGATGTCCTTGTCCTGCATGCGCAGGGCGACCAGGACGTCCGCGCGGCGGGCCTGGTCGAGGGTGAGGCTCTCGGTGTACGCGCCGTCGAAGCAGGTGAAGCGCACCGCGCCCGCCGAGGGGCGCACCCCCGCCGCGTCCAGCAGCCGGGACAGGCGTACCCCTTCGAAGGGGGTGTCCGGGACCCGCCAGCCGGTGACGCACTGGACGTCCTTGACCATGCGGGTCTGCGGCAGGTCACGCAGGTCGTCCAGCGTGTACGACCGCGGGTGGTCGACGAGGCCGCCGACGGTGAGGCGGTAGGTGGCCGCGTTCTTCTTGGGTACGGAGGACGTGACGGAGTAGTAGCGGAAGCCGCCGCCGTTCGGGAGCAGACCGGTCAGGCCGGTCGGGTCCTTGTCGGCGGCGCTGCCGAGGAAGGCCTCCAGGCCGCGTTGCAGGGTGGGGGCGGCGACCACGCCGAGCGCGCCCAGGCCGAGGGTGCCGAGGAAGACCCGGCGGCCGATCGGCGCGCCCCGTTCCTCGGGGCGTTCCGTGCCCGGCTCCTCGGGGCGGCTCATGCCGGGGTCCCCAGGGCGGTTCGTACCGGGTCGCTGGGCGCGGTTCGTGCCAGGTGCCCCGGCGCGGTCCGTGCCGGGTTCTTCGGCGGGGTACGTGCCGGGTTCCTCGGGCTGCTCGGAGTTCACCTTCTCATTCGAACACCCGCGGTCCCCGTCCTGCCAGGGATCCCGGGTGCCCGTCAGAGTTCCGTAACCACTTCTCACCCTGCTCTCAGGGTCTACGGCGTCCGCTCCGCCGCCTTCTCCAGCTGGAACGCCTCGTTGCCGAGCCCGATGCGGGCGTGCGCCTCGGGACGGCGGGCCCGCAGGACCACGCCCTGCAGCAGGCCGACGATCAGGGCGAGCGCGATGCTGCCGGGCAGGATCCAGCTCAGCGAGGAGTCCGGGCCCGCACCGACCAGGACGTCGAAGTCCTTGACCGTGTAGCCGGCGATCACCAGCAGGGCGACGCCCGCGACGGCGGAGGTGAGCAGCCGCCAGGCCTGGGCGCCCACCGCCCCGCGCCGGGCGAAGAACACCACGACCGAGAACGAGGCCGCCGCCATCAGCACGATCACGCCGAGCGCGCCGATGTTGCCGAACCAGGTGAACAGGTGCAGGACGGGTTCGGTCGGGTCGCCGGCCGGCTTGTCGTCGGCGACCGCGAAGGCGACGACGATCACCACGGAGACAGCCGTCTGGAGCAGCGACCCGGTGCCGGGGGCGCCGCTCGCGCCGGTCGTACGGCCGAACGCGGCCGGCAGCAGGCCCTCGCGGCCCATGGCGAAGGCGTACCGGGCGACGACGTTGTGGAAGCTGAGCAGGGCGGCGAACATGCCGGTCACGAACAGGACATGCAGGACGTCGGTGAAGGTGGCGCCGAGGCGGGACTCGGTGAGGGAGAACAGCAGTCCGGCGCTCTGCTTCTGCGACTCGCCGACGATGGCGGAGGGGCCGGCTGCCACGGTGAGGGCCCAGCTGCTGAGCGCGAAGAAGACGGCGACCCCGCCGACCGCGAGGAACATCACGCGCGGAACCAGGATGTGCGGTCGGCTGGTCTCCTCCGCGTACACGGGTGCCTGCTCGAAGCCGAGGAACGCCGCGATGCAGAAGCACAGCGCGGTGCCGACCCCCGCGCCGCTGAGGGTGTCCGGATTGAAGGCGTGCAGGGACAGTCCCTCCTTGGCTGGATCGGCGACCGCCGCGATGTCGAAGATCACGACCAGGGCGACCTCGACGACCAGCAGGACGCCGAGCACGCGGGCGTTGACGTCGATCTTCAGCCAGCCGAGCGCGCCGACGACCAGCGCGGCCAGCAGGGCCGGTATCCACCAGGCGATCTGCAGATCGGCGTACGTGGAGAAGAGGCCGGAGACCTCGAAGCCGAAGATCCCGTAGATGCCGACCTGGAGGGCGTTGTAGGCGACGAGGGCGACGAGGGCCGCGCTCGCCCCCGCCGTGGCACCGAGGCCCCGGGAGATGTACGCGTAGAACGCGCCCGCGTTGTGGACGTGCCGGCTCATCTCCGCGTACCCGACGCCGAACAGGACGAGGACCACGCCGAGGACGACGAAGAGGAGCGGCTGCCCGACGATACCCATCACCGCGAACGTGGTGGGCATGACACCCGCGACGACCATGAGGGGCGCGGTGGCGGCCAGGACGGAGAGCAGCAGGCCCCCGGTGCCGAGACGGTCGGCGCGCAGGGCCCGCTCCTGGCCCTTGAACGTACTGATGCTGTTGTCGCCGGTGGTTCTTCTGGTGCTGGAGCTGTCCGTTGTCACGGGAGGACCGTCCTGTTCGGGGACTGTGGGGCTGTTCGGGACTGTGTGGGGCTATTGGGGAAGCGGCTGCGAGGGTGGGGCGTCATGCCGTACCGAGCGCGTGGTCGCGCGCGGCGCGGAAGGCCGTGTACGGCTCCCGGTCCGGGTACGACCAGGGAGCCGGGGCGGGGTGTTCGCCGATCCGGTGGAACAGGGCGGCGGCCTCGGCGCCCCGGCCCTCGTAGACCTTGGCGTGGGCGAGGAAGTTCAGGTCGACCAGCCGACGGGGGTGGCCCTCCTGCTCCCACTCCAGCCACCAGTCGAAGGCGGCCTTCAGCACCTGCCGGGCCCGGCGGCCGGCCCAGTGGCGGGAGGCGGCCGGGTCGGCGGGTTCGTGGCCGGTGGCGGCGAGGACGCGGTAGCGCTCGGCGTGCGCCACGACCGGGAGGATCGCGAGCGGGGAGTCGGCGGGTGCCTGTTCGGCGGCCCAGGCGGCGAAGTCGTAGACCTTGTGCAAGGGGTCCGGTCCGGCGTCGGAGCGGTGCTCGGCGAGGTGGGCGACCATCAGATGGTGGGCGTGGTGGTGGTCGGAGTGCCGGTCTCGGACCTCGTCGAACAACCGGCCGACCTCGTCAGCTGAACCCTGGGAACGCTCCAGCAGGAGCAGCCCGAGCCACGGGGTGGGGTCGGCGGGCGTGCGCGAGGCGGCGGACCGGCAGGCCTCGCGGGCCCGGGACGGGTCCTCCTTGCCGCGCAGGGCGCGCCGGACCTGCGCGAGGGCGAGCAGGACGGCGGCGTCGGCCGAGTCGGGCTCGGCGAGCAGCCAGTCGTTGGCCCAGGCGGCGCAGTAGGGCTCCAGGGCGAGCACGGTCACCCGGTGTCCCCGGCGGTCCCAGTCGTCGCCCGTGGCGGCCAGGAGCGCACGGGCCACCTGCCATCGCCCCTGCGCGAGCGCGGCGCGCGCGGACACGAGGTCGGTGTCGTCCAGGGCGGCGTCGAGCGCGTGGGCGGCGGCACGCCTGCGGCTGAGTCCTGTCTTTCGGATCACGTCGGCTCCGCGGGACGGCGCCTGGAAGCGCGGGTGAGAGGGGTCATGGGGACTGCCCGTGCCCGAGCGGAGCCGCGGGCCGCGGGGAGGGCGCGGTCGCGGTGCGCGGGGGGCGGCGACGCGATGCCGGTCACGGTTCCTGGTGAGCGCTGGCCGCCCTCCTCGGGCACGGTGTGATCGGAACGGCAGGCCTCGGGGCCGTGGGGCGGGGGTGGGGACACCGCGGGGACTTCCTCACGCGACGCGGCTCGTGGTCGGTTGCGCCGACGGGTCGGCCGGTCGTCCGGTCCGGACGTCGCGGCTTGTCGTCGACTGATCACGCACAGCCAATCCCCAGCCAACGGTTTCCGTCAAGGGCCGCCAGCACGTTACACGCGTCAACTCCTCTCATTCACAACGGACTTGTGAATCACAGCAGGGGTGCGGGCCCCGGTCGGCGGCGGCGTCTGTGTCGTACGCCATGGCGCGGGCCCGCCCGGCATCGCACCATGGCAGGACGGACGCGGTCCCGCCTTTGATCGATCGGGCGGCGTGACCGGGTCGACCGCTCGAATCCGGGTACTCCCAGGGGCAAGCCGGGCCCTGGGCCACTACAGTCAGCTCCTACGCATCCCGTTACCCGGCCGGATGATCGAGGTACGCAGCGTGTCGGTACTGGTTCTTGTTCTCGCCGTGAGCGCGGCCTGCTGTCTGGGCTTCGGGTTCGTGCTCCAGCAGAACGCTGCCCGCCAGGCGCCGATGAGTGACTTCCTGTCGCTCCGGCTCCTCGTGGACCTGATGAAGGTGCCACGCTGGCTCGGCGGCATCGGACTGATGGTGGCCGGCATGGTCCTCGGCGCGATCGCGCTGGGCAAGGGCGAGATCTCCCTGGTCGAACCACTCCTCGCGACGAACCTGTTGTTCGCCCTCGCGCTGTCCCGCAGGCAGACCCAGCAGCCGCTGGGCCGCCAGGGCTGGGCCGGGCTTCTGCTGCTGGCCGGCGGGGTGACCGCGTTCATCGTGGCGGGTCAGCCACGCGGCGGCAACGCGGTCAGCGACCCACTGCGGCACTGGCTGATCATCGGCGTGATGATCGGCCTCGCGCTGCTGCTCACGACGTACGCGAAGCGCTCCCGGCTCAGCTCCGGCCCGGTGTTGCTGGCGCTGGCGGCCGGTCTGCTGTACGGCGTGCAGGACGCCCTGACCCGGGTGAGCGGACAGCGGTTCTCGGAGGGCGGCCTCCTGGAGGTACTGACCGGCTGGCAGCCGTACGCCGTACTGGCACTCGGGGTCACCGGCCTGGTCCTGGTGCAGAGCGCGTTCGAGACGGCACCCCTGCGCATGTCGCTGCCCGCGCTGACGGCGGCCCAGCCGCTGGCCGGGATCGTCTGCGGCGTCGGCTTCCTCGGCGACCGGCTGCGCACCGACACCGGCGCGCTGGCCTGGGAGGCGGCGGGACTCGCGGCGATCGTGACCGGCATCGTCCTGTTGGGCCTGCACCCGGCCATGCCACGCGGCATGGCACGCCCCGAACGGGCACGGGACCTGCAGCCGCGCTGACGTCTTCCTGTTGTGCTGACGGCTTCCTGTTGTGCTGATGGCTTCCTGTTGTATGGAGCCATGAGCGCTGCTGACGAGATCCTCGACATCGTCGACGAGAACGACCAGGTCATCGGCCAGTCCCCGCGCGGCGAGGCCTACGCGCGGGGCCTGCGCCACCGCTGTGTCTTCATCCAGGCCCGGGACGCGGCGGGCCGGCTCTTCGTCCACCGCCGCACACCGACCAAGCTGGTCTTCCCCTCGCTGTACGACATGTTCGTCGGCGGCGTGGTCGGCGCGGGCGAGTCCTACGACGACGCGGCCCTGCGCGAGGCCGAGGAGGAACTGGGGGTGACCGGCCTTCCCCGCCCGGAACACCTCTTCCGGTTCCTCTACGACGACGGGTCCGGGCGGACCTGGTGGTCGGCCGTGTACCAGGTCCGCTGCGAGCTCCCGGTCAGCCCCCAGGCCGAGGAGGTGGCCTGGCACGCCTTCCTGCCCGAGGACGAGGTGGAGCGGCGCCTGCGGGAGTGGCAGTGGGTACCGGACGGGCTGGCCGCGTACGAGCGACTGAAAGCGCACCGGTCGGCGGGCTGAGCCCTTGAGGTCCTGAGTCACGCGGCCCGTGAGCCACAGTCGCCCCGAGCCGAGCGCGGCGGCAGCTGCGGGTAGGGTCCTCGGCGTGATCGGTTTCGCACAGAACGTTCGGTTGTGGTTCGCACCGCAGGACCTCCGGCAGGAGGGCGGCACCCCCGACTACCGCTTCTCGCTGGCGAACGAGCGCACCTTCCTCGCCTGGCTGCGCACCGCGCTCGCACTGATCGGCGGCGGCTTCGCCGTGGACCAGTTCCTGCCGGACCTGCGCTGGGGCTGGCGGGTCGGGCTCGCGCTGGCGCTGCTCGCGGCGGGGGTGCTGTGCTCGCTGCGGGCGGTCAACCACTGGGTGCGCTGCGAACGGGCCATGCGCCGTGGCGAGGACCTGCCGGTGTCACGGTTCCCGGCGCTGCTGAGCATCGCGGTCGCGGTCGTGGCCGTGGCGATGGTCTTCGTGGTGCTCGTCGGGTGGGCCGGGTGAGCGGGGCGGCCCCGTCGGAGGGTGCCGACCGGGATCCCGGGCTCCAGCCGGAGCGCACCCGGCTGGCCTGGCGGCGTACGACCCTGTCCAGCACCGTGGCCGCCCTGCTGGCCATGAAGAGCACGCTGCACGGCGGGGCCTCGGCGGCCGCGATCACCCTCTGCGCGCTGTGCGGCGTCCTGTGGCTTGGCTTCCTGCTCGTCGCCCACCGCCGTATCCGCGTCCTGTCGGCGACGAGCGGCCCCACCCCTGCGCTGGCCCCGCGGCACGCGACGACGGGGGCGCTGCTGACGGTGGCGCTGGCCGTCTGCGCGGCGGCGCTCGTCTACTAGCGCGTCGGCGCAGGCGCCCGTCGGTCTCCTTCGCTCTTAGCCACACGGCCAGGTCGCGCCCTTCGGCCTCCCTCGCCCGCACCCACCCGGCCAGGTCGCGCCACCGGAACCCCGCCCTCCCGGATCACACGGCGGCGCTGACCCGGTCGGCCCACCGCACCGCAGGCCCGCGAGCCGACCGTCACGCGATCGAGCAGACTCGACCTCGTCCCCTCCTGCGAGCAGCCGCCCACCCCCACATCCGAAGGCGACACCATGAGCACCCTTCACCGCGCACACGCCTCCCACGCCCACACCCACGGCCCGGACTGCGGGCACGCCGAGGTGCCGCACGACGATCACCTCGACTACGCGCACGACGGGCATCTGCACCGCGAGCACGACGGTCACTGGGACGAGTGCGAGGCCGCCGGACACGTCCCGCACGAGGACCACGAGCATCCACACGGGCAGGACTGCGGGCACGAGAGCGTGCTGCACGGCGACCACGTCGACTACCTCCACGACGGGCACCGGCACGCCCGGCACGACGGCCACTGGGACGATCACTGAGCCGGCCCGCCCGTCAGGAGGCGGCCCACCGACAGCTCCCCGCCGCCCAGCGCGGGGAGCTGTCGGCCTATCGTGGCTCCGATCACGTTCCGTTCCGACTCTGGACGACATACCGACCGGTCGGCATCATGGAGCAGTCCCGTTCACGCGCCGCGGACCCGTGCACAGCACTCGTAAGGAGCACCGATGAGCCCCGACCACCCGCCAGGACTCGATCTCGACCGGCTGCGCGCCCTGCTCGACCGAGAGCGGCCGGGCCTGGTGCAGGGCCCGCTGACCGGCCGGCTGATCGAGGGCGGACGGTCGAACCTCACGTACGCGCTCTCCGACGGCAGCGCGAACTGGGTCGTCAGACGGCCCCCGCTCGGCCATGTCCTGGCCACCGCGCACGACATGAAGCGCGAGCACCGGGTCATCAGCGCGCTGCACCCGACCGACGTGCCGGTGCCGAAACCGGTGCTGCTGTGCGAGGACGAGGACGTGCTGGGCTCGCCCTTCTACGTCATGGAGTTCGTGGCGGGCACCCCGTACCGCACCGCCGAGCAGCTGGCCCCGCTCGGCCCCGCGCGTACCCGGGAGGCCGTCCTCGCGCTGGTCGACACGCTCGTGGAGCTGCACGCGGTGGATCCCGGCGCGGTGGGTCTCGCCGACTTCGGCCGGCCGGAGGGCTTCCTGGACCGGCAGCTGCGGCGCTGGGGCAAGCAGTTGGACGCCTCCCGTAACCGCGAGCTGGCCGGGATCGAGGAGCTGCACGCGGCGCTCGGCCGCGACCTGCCCCGCTCCCCCGCCCCGGCGGTCGTGCACGGCGACTACCGGCTCGACAACGTGCTGATCGGCGACGACGACCGGATCAAGGCCATCCTCGACTGGGAGATGTCGACGCTCGGCGATCCGCTGACCGACCTGGGTCTGCTGGTGATGTACAGCATGCCGCTCGGTACGCCCGACTCGCCGGTGTCGACGACCGCCGAGGCCCCCGGGCACCCGGACCCGGCCGAACTGATCGAGCGGTACGCGACGCGCTCGGGCCGTGACGTGTCGGCTGTCTCCTGGTACACGGCGTTCGCCTGGTTCAAGCTCGCCGTGATCCTGGAGGGCATCCACTACCGCTACACCCTGGGCCAGACGGTCGGCCGCGGCTTCGACCGCATCGGCGACCTGGTCCCGGTCTTCATCGAGCACGGCCTGACCACCCTTCAGGAAGGCTGACAGACATGGACTTCGCGTTCGACGCGCGCACCGAGGAACTGCGCGGCAAGCTGCTCGCCTTCATGGACGAGTACGTCTACCCGGCCGAGGCGGTGGTGCACGAGCAGCGCGAGCGGCTCGCCTCGCCGTGGGACACCCCGGTCGTGGTCGAGGAGTTGAAGGCCGAGGCTCGCAGGCAGGGCCTGTGGAACCTCTTCCTGCCGGACTCCGAGTACGGCGCAGGCCTGACCAACCTCCAGTACGCGCCCCTCGCCGAGATCACCGGCCGTTCCCCGCAGCTGGCGCCCACGGTGACGAACTGCGCGGCTCCGGACACCGGCAACATGGAGGTGCTGACTCAGTTCGGCGACGAGCAGCAGAAGAAGCAGTGGCTCCAGCCGCTGCTGGCGGGCGAGATCCGCTCGGCGTTCGCGATGACCGAGCCGGACGTGGCCTCCTCGGACGCCACCAACATCACCACGCACATCCAGCGGGAGGGCGACGAGTACGTCATCTCCGGCCGCAAGTGGTACATCTCCGGGGCGATGAATCCGGACTGCAAGATCTTCATCGTGATGGGCAAGACCGATCCGGACGGCGACGACATCCGCCGTCAGCAGTCCATGGTCCTGGTCCCGCGCGACACCCCGGGCGTCACGGTGAAGCGCGCCATGCAGGTCTTCGGGTACGAGGACCACTACCACGGCGGCCACGCCGAGGTGGTCTTCGACGGGGCGCGGGTGCCGGTGTCGAACCTGATCGGCGAGGAGGGCGGCGGCTTCGCCATCGCCCAGGCCCGTCTCGGTCCCGGCCGCATCCACCACTGCATGCGACTGATCGGCATGGCCGAGCGGGCGATCGAGCTGATGTGCAGGCGGGCCGTCTCACGCGACGCCTTCGGCAAGGCGCTGGCCCAGCAGGGCGTGGTGCACAACTGGATCGCGGACGCGCGGGTCGCCGTGGAGCAACTGCGGCTGCTGGTCCTCAAGACGGCCTGGATGATGGACACGGTCGGCAACCGGGGCGCCCACGCGGAGATCCAGGCCATCAAGATCGACACGCCCCGCAGGGTCGTCGACATCATCGACCGCGCGATCCAGTTGCACGGCGCGGGCGGCGTCAGCCAGGACTTCCCCCTGGCCGAGCTCTACGCCGGCGCCCGCACCCTGATGATCGCCGACGGCCCGGACGAGGTGCACCAGCGGTCGCTGGCGCGGCGGGAGTTGAAGAAGTACCTGTGAGACACGGGGCAGGACGAAGGCGGCGCGGGCGTCCCCACCCACGCCGCACGGTCCCACCCACGCCGCACGGCCCGGCCCCTGCCGCGCGGTGCGTGCCCGTGCCTTCGTGCGCCGTTGAGAGCGCGGCCGGCCTGTGGTGTCGTACGTCGTGAGGACCGGCCGCGCGAGGCCGGTGGCGCGTGCGGAATCGGGGGACGATGACGGACCTGGATGAATCGCCGGGATGGGGCGTCGCGGCCCAGTCGCAGGTGACTCTGGAACAGCTGCTGTCCGTCGTGGGCTCGGGGGCCCTGGAACTGGACACGGCTCCCGGCGGCCTGGCGGTGCCCGTCGTCGGCGTGACCGTACTCGATGTGCTGGACCCGGAGATCCGGCCGCGGGAGTTGCTGCTCGCGGTCGGGGTCGACGCGGCATCGGCGCACGCGGTGGATCTTCTGCGTCGGGCGGGCGACGCGGGCGCGACCGGCGTGGTGTTCGGCCCGGGGCGCCCCGAGCGGGCCGACGCGGCACTGCGGGCGGTCGCCGAGGAGAGCGGTACCGCGGTGCTCTCCCGCACCGCCTGGTGCACCTGGGCCCAGTTGGTCGGCGTCCTGCGGGCCGGGCTGTCCTCGGCGGGTGCTCCGCCGTTGCCCGCCCACCGCGGGCTGTCGCCGGGCGATCTCAACGGACTGGCCGACGCGGTGGCCGCGCTGGTCGGGGGCGCGGTGACCATCGAGGACACGGAGTCGCGAGTGCTGGCGTACTCCTCGACCGAGGAGAACGTGGACGAGCTGCGCCGGCTGACCATCCTCGGTCGGCGGGTGCCCCCGTGGCGCGTCGCCGCCATGCGCGAGGCCGGGTTCTTCCGAGCCCTGTGGAGTACGGACGACGTGCTGTACCGACGGGCCCAGGGGGAGAACCCGGAGCGTCTGGTCGGGGCCGTCAGGGCGGGCGGTGAGGTACTGGGGTCCATCTGGGTGGCCGCGGTAGGCGGCCGTCCCCTGGCTCCCGGGGCCTCCGAGGCCCTGCGCGCGGCGACCCGTACGGCCGCCGCGCACCTCCTTCACGTCCGCACGCGCGGCGCCGACGGCCGACTGGCGGAGGACGCGGCTCGTGCGCTGCTGGAGGGACGCGGCTCCCCCGACGTACTCGCGGAGCGCGCCTCGTTGCCGGCCCGGGAGCCGTGCGCCGTGTTGGCGGTGGACGCGGGCCCCGGCGCCCCCGACGACGATCCGTCGAGGCTGGACGCGCTGCTCAGCCTGCACTGCGCCGCGTTCGGTCACCGGACCGTGGTCGTGCCGGCGGGCGGCCGGATCCTGGTGCTGGTGAGTGCGCTGGACCACGATCCGCGACGGGCCGACGATCAGGTGACGCGCCTGGGCGAGTCGCTGGCGAGACAGCTGCGGGCCGCCACCGGCGCGCCGGTGAGAGTCGGGCTGGGCGACGTGGCCCCGGGGCTCGCGCGGGCGGCCGAGTCGCGCCGGTCCGCCGAACTGGCTCTCAGAGCGCTCACTCGGGCCGCGGGAGCGCACACCGTCGCGCGGGCCGAGGACGTCGCGGACGCGGTCGGCATCATGCAGGTCGTCGACGCCCTGCGTGACGTGGTGCTGCCGGAGGGGACGTCGGTGGCGCGGCTCGCCGCGTTCGACGCGGAGCACAGTGGAAGTTGCCTCGTGGAGACCCTGCGCGCGTACCTCGACCGCTTCGGTGACGTGGCGGGCGCCTCTCGTGCGCTGGGGGTGCACCCCAACAGCCTGCGGTACCGGTTGCGCAGGATCACCCAGGTCTCGGGGCTCGACCTCGACAGCCCGGACGCCCGCCTGCTGGCCGAGTTGCAGTTACGGCTGCGGGACCGCGGCGACGGGACGGCGCCTGGAACGCCGACGGGGCGGTGACACCCAGGGCCTGTCGTTTGGGTCAGGCCGCAGGAAACTGACGGTGCTGGTCGATGCCGGTGAGCGGGGTCTGGCGCGTGCAGCTGCAAGGCGGAGGAGGGCGTCGACGCGATGGGGGTCCCCCCGCGCGAGCGCAGCCGAGCGTGGGGGAGTCGGCAACCGACGACAACGCGGCAGATGTGCGTGCCAGACCCCGCGTCTGCGGCGTGATCCAAACGACAGGCCCGAGGGCGACGGGCCCGTCACTTGGCCGTCCGCACCATCGAGCGGCGCCGTTGTCGTCGTGACGCACAACGGCGTGGGCCGCCGCGTCCGGTGTTGGCCCCCACCGCTGCTTCGGCGGCTAAGCCTTTGACGACCCGACGAAGACGGCGTCAGGTGGCCGCGAGCAGCCTGGGATCGCGCCCGGAAGTTCCCCGGACGCGATCCTGACACCGGAGGGCACACCATGAACGGTCCGACCCCCGCCGCCGCGCGGCGTGAACGCATTCTGCGAGAGGCGGTCCGACAGGGACTGCTGGACCCGGAGCAGTCGCTGCTGGCCGCCTTCGTCGACCTCGACGGCGTCACCGCGACCGTCGGGAGTCTGCACCGCGCCTTCGGCCGGGTCCTTCCCGCCCCGGGCTTGGTCCTGCACGCCTTCGCCGCCAAGGCGAACTGCCTCGTGCCCGTCCTCGCGGAGCTGGCACGCGACGGCATGGGCTGCGAGGTCGCCACGGCGGGCGAGCTGGCCCGGGCACTGGCCGCCGGTTTCCCGCCGGATCGGATCGTCTTCGACTCGCCGGCCAAGACCCGGGGGGAGCTCG
This sequence comes from Streptomyces sp. NPDC006332, assembly GCF_040612855.1. Taxonomy (NCBI): domain Bacteria; kingdom Bacillati; phylum Actinomycetota; class Actinomycetes; order Kitasatosporales; family Streptomycetaceae; genus Streptomyces; species Streptomyces sp. NPDC006332. The sequence goes on along the minus strand of NZ_JBEXRA010000034.1, from coordinate 65,468 downwards.
ACCGTGCGCTGGCCCTGGGTGTGGCCGTCAACGCGGACAACTTCCAGGAGCTGTCGAGGATCGACCGGGCACTGGCCGGCCGTCGTCCCCGGTCGAACATCGGGGTACGTGTCAACTCCCAGGTCGGTTCAGGCACCATCGCCGCGATGAGCACCGCCAGCACCACCTCGAAGTTCGGTGTCCCACTGTCGGATCCGGGCACGCGACGGCAGTTGCTGCGGGCGTTCAGGGATTATCCGTGGCTGACGTGGGTCCACACGCACGCCGGATCACAGGGCTGCCCGCTCGACCTGATGGCCCGTGGGGTGGCGCAGGCGGTGGAGTTCGCCGAGGAGGTCAACGCCTCCCTCGGAGAGCGCCGGGTGGTCGGCATCGACATCGGCGGTGGGCTGCCCGTCAACTTCGCCGACGACGAGATCGATCCGACCTTCGACACCTACGTCGAGTACCTGGGCACACACGTCCCGGCCCTCTTCGAGCGCGGGTACCAGGTCGTCACCGAGTTCGGACGCTCCGTCCTCGCGAAGAACGGATTCATGGCGGCGTACGTCGAGTACACCAAGAGCGCGGGAGGCCGGCCGATCGCCGTCACCCACGCCGGTGTACAGGTCGCCACGCGGACCGTGTTCAACCCCGAGGCCTGGCCGGTACGGATCGAGGCACACGACGCGAGCGGCGCGGCCAAGCGGGGGCGGTCCCTGCGCCAGGACGTCGCGGGTCCCGCCTGCTTCGCCGGCGACCTGCTGGCGCGCGACCGCGCGCTGCCGCCGCTGGAGCCCGGCGACATCATCGTCGTCCCGGACACCGGCGCCTACTACTTCTCGACGCCGTTCCACTACAACAGCCTGCCGGAACCCGCCGTGCACGGTGTCCGGGTGGGCGAGGACGGGCGGATCGCGTTCACGCTGCTGCGTCCCGCCCAGGACGCGTGGGCCCTGCCGGACCACGCCCCGGAGGTCACGGTGATCCGGCGGCCGGTGGACGTCGTCGACCGTGCGGCCAGGTAAGGAGCACCGAGGTGTTACGAGACGACCAGCAGCAGTCCGACCGGGACGGACCGCTGCTCACCCAGCGAGCCGCGATCGTGTTCCTGCTGGGCGCCCTCGTCGGCATCGGCGCCACCGTCCTCGCGGCACTGGGCGGCAACGCGTGGCCCGTCGCGGTGAGCGTCGGCGGTGGCGCGGCGGCCACGGCCGTGCTGTTCTTCAGGGAGATCATCGGCTAGCGGCCGTCCCGCAGCCGGTGTGGCGGGCGGGACGGCGGCGTCCCACCCGCGTGGAGGGCCTACGGCCGCAGCGCCCGCAGCAGCAGGTCCGCGAGGTGGTCGGCGACCTCCTGCGGGCTCATCGGGCCGTCGGGGCGGTACCAGGTGGAGAGGTGGTGGACGGAGCCGAAGTGGTAGTCGACCACCAGATCGGCCGGGGTCGCCTTGGAGAAGACGCCTGCCTGCTGGCCCTCCTCGACGAGCGCGCGGAAGCGTTCGTGGTAGCGCCGGCGCTCGGCCCGCACCTGCTTGTTCTTCTCGGGGCTCAGGTGGTGCATGGAGCGGAAGAAGATCATCGCGTCGTCGAGGTTGTCGATGGTCGTGACGACGACGTCGGCCGCCGCGCCCCGCAGCCGCTTCTCGATCGGCTCGTCGGCGCCCGCGAAGGCGTCGAGTCTCTCCTGCTGGACGCGCAGCACGCGCGCGTACACCTCGTGCAGCAGGTCGTCCTTGGAGCCGAAGTAGTGGTACAGCGCTCCCTTGGTGACGCCGGCCGCCTCGACGATCTCCTGCACCGAGGTGCGGTCGTAGCCCTGCTCGGCGAAGAGCCGGGTGGCGGCGGCCAGCAGCCGCTGCGGCACGGGGATCCCGTCACCGTCCGTCGTCCTGGGCACTGCCGCCACCTGCCTTCCGGGTCATGTCTTTCGGCTGCCGCTTCTAGCTCTGCGGGCGGGAACGCAGTTCCCGCCGGAGGATCTTCCCACTCGCCGTCTTCGGCAGGTCGGGCAGGATCTCCACCTGCCGCGGGTATTTGTAAGCGGCCAGTCTCTCCTTGCAGTACGCGGCGAGCGCACCGGGGTCCGTGTCGGCGCCCGGACGCAGACTGATGTACGCCTTGACGGTCTCCCCGCGGTACCCGTCGGCCACTCCGACGACGGCCGCCTCGCGCACCGCGGGGTGCGTGTAGAGGACGTCCTCGACCTCGCGCGGCCACACCTTGAAGCCGGAGGCGTTGATCATGTCCTTCTTGCGGTCGACGACGTACAGCCAGCCCTGCGGGTCCATGAAACCGATGTCGCCGGTGCGCAGCTCGCCGTCGGGGAAGGTCTCGGCGGTGGCGTCCGGGCGCCGCCAGTATCCGGGCACGACCTGCGGCCCTCGTACGACGATCTCGCCCTGTTCCCCGAAGGGCACCTCCGCGCCCTGGTCGTCGACGATCCTCACGACCGTGTCGGGGCCCGGCACGCCCACCGCCAGCGTCCCGGAGACCGGGTCGACCGGGGCCTCGAGGGTGGGCGGCACGGACGCGCAGGGCGCGCTGCACTCGGTGAGCCCGTAGCCGTTGCGGATGTACGGCCCGAAGCCGGCCCGGAACTTCTCCACCAGGGCGGGCGGCAGCGGGGCGCCGCCTGAGGAGATGGTGACGAAGGACGAGAAGTGGTCCGGGGTGACGTCGGGGTGGGCGGCCAGGGCCATGAAGGCGGTCGACGGGCCGACCGTGTAGTGCGGCCGGTGCTCGGCGAACGCGTCGAGCACGACCCCGGACTCGAAACGGTAGGCCAGCACCAGGGTGCCCGCGCTGTCGAGGCACGCCCCGAACTGGCAGACCATCCCGGTGATGTGGAACAGCGGCGCCAGCGCGAAGTAGACGGGTGCCTCGGGCAGACCCAGGCCGGTCCGCTGCCGCTCGGCGTTGTACATGATGTTGGCGTGCGTGTTGGTGGCGCCCTTGGGGGTGCCGCTGGTGCCGGAGGTGTAGCTGATCAGCGCGATGTCGGACGGAGCCGGGTCGCGGTTCTCGGGTGCCCGGTGGCCGGCCCGGGCCACCTCGGTGAGGTCGTCGGCGTCGTCGGCCCGCGGCAGCCGCTCAAAGGTCAGTACGCGCGCGTCCTGGCGGGTCTGGAAGTCCAGCTCGCAGGCGGTGAGCGCGATCCGTACCGGCGAGTCGGCGGCGGCGTCGCGCAGATACGCGTCCCAGGCGCGGTCGGAGCAGATCAGCGCGGCCACCTCACCGTCGTGCAGGACGTGGCCGACCTCCCCCGACTTGTACATGGGGTTGACCGGCACCACGGTGGCGCCCGCCTTCCAGGCGCCGAGCAACGCGAGCACGAAGTGCGGGGAGTTCTGCAGCAGGACGGCGACCCGGTCCCCGCGTTCCAGGCCGCGGGCGGCGAGGTGACCGGCGACCGAGTCGCTCAGTTCGTCGGCCTCGCGGTAGGTCAGGCGGCCGTCGAAGTAGGCCAGGAAGGTGCGGTCGGGAGTCTCGGCGACGGCCCTGCGCAGGGCGTGCACGAAGGAGTCGGCGGGGTCGACGGGGGCACGCTGGGCGTCGTCGAGCAGGCCCAGCCACGGCTTGTCGGCGTAGCGGGAGTCGGTCACCGGGTCGTCTCCCACTTCTGCTGGATGTGGTTCATGTTCGTCAGCCAGCGGTCCGGATCGGCGGCCCTGGCCTGGTAGTAGCCGGCCACCTCGGGGTGCGGCAGGATCAGGAAGCGGTCCTCCTCGATGCCCTTGAACAGGGCGTCCGCCACCTCCTCGGGGGTGATCGCGGTCTGCTGGAGGACCAGGGCGCCCGCGCTGCCGGTGGCGGCCAGCATGTCGGTGCGCACGCCCTGCGGACAGATCGCGTGGACCTGCACACCACGGTGCCGGTACGTCAGCGACAGCCACTCGGCGAAGGCGTAGGCGCCGTGCTTGGTGACGCTGTAGGAGGGCGCGCCGATCATCGTCAGCAGCCCGGCGGCGGACACGGTGGACACGAAGCGGCCGCTGCCGCGCTCCAGCCAGGCGGGAAGAAGTTCCTCGGCGGCACGCACATGGGCCATGACGTTGACGTCCCAGGCCACGGCCCAGGACTTCTCGTCGGCCGACAGTCCGTCGGCCCCGTCCTCGAAGGCGACACCGGCGTTGGCGCAGTACACGTCGACGGTGCCGCCGAGCGCGTCCCGGGCGTCGGACACGATCGCGGAGGCGTCGCCGGGTACCGCGATGCCACCGATCTCCGCGGCGACCGCCTCGGCCCGCTCGGCGTCCAGGTCGTTCACTACGACCCGGGCCCCTTCGGCGGCGAACCGCCGGGCGAGGGCGGCGCCGATCCCACCCCCGGCCCCCGTGACCACCACACCGGCACCCTGAACGGCTTCCACCATCGGTCTCCTTCGACGCGACACGGCTCTGTCCCCGCAGCGGCCAGACTAACCGGTCGGTATGTTCGAAGGAAGGGTGACTGGAGCAAGTCAGGGGCGCGGGGAACTGCGCGACCAGCCACATCCGGCCCGCAGCCTCCTCACATCCGGCGGAAGCACATAACGTGCCCATGCCGACGCCCCCGTCCAAGGAGGTCACATGCACCTACCCAGACGAACCCTGCTCGCAGCATCCACCGCAGCCGTATCAATCACCGGCGCACCCCCGGCCTCCGCGGCCCGCCGCAGCCGAACCGGCTTCGAGAACCTCGCGGCGACCGGTTACTCCTCCCTGCGGGGGCAGCGCGTCGGAATCGTCACCAACCCCACCGGCGTCACCCGGGACGTCCGCCACATCGTGGACGTCATGCACGCCGATCCCCGCGTCGAGCTGACGGCGGTCTTCGGCCCCGAGCACGGATTCCGCGGCACCGCCCAGGCGGGCGGCTCCGAGGGCCGCTACGACGATCCGGCGACCGGCCTGCCCGTCTACGACACGTACCTCAAGTCCGGCCAGGCCCTCGCCGACATCTTCACCGCGTCCGGCGTGGACACCGTCGTCTTCGACATCCAGGACGTGGGGGCGCGCTTCTACACGTACATCTGGACGCTGTTCGACTGCATGGAGGCGGCGCGGCTCGCGGGCAGGCGGTTCGTGGTCCTGGACCGGCCCAATCCGGTGACCGGACGGGCCGCCCTGGGGCCGGTGCTGCACCGGGAGTTCGCCACCTTCGTCGGCCGGCAGCCGATCTCCCAGGCGCACGGGATGACCGTCGCGGAGCTGGCGCGGCTGTTCAACGGGGAGTTCCTGAGCGCGCCGGTGGAGCTGGACACCGTACTGATGAGCGGGTGGAAACGGTCCGCGTGGTACGACGCCTCAGGGCTGCCCTGGGTGCCGCCGAGCCCGAACATGCCGACGCCCGACACCGCCCTCGTCTATTCGGGGACCTGTCTGTTCGAGGGGACGAACCTGTCGGAGGGGCGCGGGACGACCCGGCCGTTCGAACTGCTGGGCGCGGAGGGCGTGGACGGGAGATGGGCCGCCGCGATGAGTGAACTCGGGCTGCCCGGCGCGCACTTCAGGGAGGCGTACTTCGCGCCCACGTTCTCCAAGTTCCAGGGGAGGACGATCGGCGGCGTGCAGATCCACGTGCACGATCGGGACGTCTACGACCCGGTACGTGCCGGGATCGCGCTCCTGGTGACGGCGAAGAAGGTGTGGAACGGCTTTGCCTGGCGCCCGGACAACTGGATCGACAAGCTGACGGGCTCCACGCTGGTGCGCACGATGATCGACGCGGGCGCGGACACCGACGAGGTGGTGGCGGGCTGGGAACGGGAACTGGCGGCGTTCCGGCGGATGCGCCGGGAGTACCTCCTCTATCGGTGAGAACGCCGACGCGCCGGAGGTCGTCGGTGGTGACGGCGGGCCTGGTGCGCAGGCCCGCCGTCACCGATGCCTCACCGATGTGACGTGAACTCCACCACCTGCTGGAAGGTGGGCCGGTTCTGCCAGCTGATGTTGCCGTGCTTGATGCCGCCCAGGGTGCGCTGGACGATCGAGTCGGCGCACCACTGGTCGCCGGCCGAGCACAGGTCGTCGCCGGGGTAGACCTGGGCGGCGGTCTTGCCGGCCGCCTCCTTCAGGGTGCTGATCAGGACGTCCCGGCAGGCGCCGAGACTGCCGCCGCCGCAGTACTTCCGGGCGAGCGGCCCGCGCACCGACTCACCGAGCACCGCCCGGATGTCCTTGTCGACATAGCTCCACCAGCCGTACTGGAAGGAGCTGCCCGCGTGTGCGCCGGTCGGGCCGTGGGCGGCCGAGGGGGCCTCGTCGACGGGCAGGTTGGCGGTGAAGGCGGTGTACAGGTCGTTGCCGAGGCCCGGGGCGAACTCGGCCTTCACCAGCAGCGGCCACCAGGCGTCCAGGATGCGGATCGCGTCGGTGTCGGCGTACTTCTTCGAACCCGCCGACGTCTCGGTGCGTTTGGCGCCCGCCGTCAGCCACGCCTGCAGCTTGCTCACCGCCGCGGCGGCCGTCGAGTCGGTCACCGTGGAGCTGTTGACCACCTTGAGGAGGTCCGGCAGCACGTCCTCGGCCCGCAGGTCGGCCAGGGCCGCGTCCGCCATCGCCTTGGTCAGCGCGGCCCGGGTGACCCCGCCGGCGGCGACCAGCTTCTTCACCCGGTCGTCGAGGAGGTTGCCGCGGTGGACGGAGCCGTCGCCCCAGGAGGCGGTCGTGTAGTCCTTGGCCTGCTTGTTGTTCCAGGAGACGTAGTAGTCCTGGTCCGTCGAGTGGGGGTGGGCCGAGGCCGGGGTGTAGTCCGAGGTGTTCGTCGTCGGGTTCCAGTCGCGCCACTCGTACGCCGGCCGCGCCCACACCGGGAACTCGGCGTCGACGCCACTCGCCCGCACCGGGTTGTCGCCGCTGTTGTAGTAGGCGGTGTGCTCGGAGTCGGCGTAGAACCAGTTGAAGGTGTAGTTGATGTGCTGCACCGCGGACTGGAAGTCGGCCGGGCCCTTCACGTAGTCGGGGTCGTTCAGCATCTGGAAGCCGATGATCGAGTCGGCCTCGTGCAGGAAGGAGGAGCGCAGGGTGGTGTAGGCGACCTTCTTGCCGCCGACCGTCGCGCGGTACTCGACGGGGCCGTACGCGGTGCGCCATGCCCGCATCGTGTAGGAACCGGCCGCGGTGCCGTCGGCGGTGGTCGGCTTCCAGGCGTTCTTCTGCTCGACCTTCTCCATGGCGGTGCAGGTGCCGCGGTACAGGTAGTGGTAGTCGTCCTGGCACAGCTCGACGGCGTATGTGTCGATGATGTCCTGGCCTGAGGTGGTGGCGCTCCACGCGTAGTCCTGGCCGCGACCGAGTTCCACGTACATGCTCAGGCCCGCGAAGGAGGCGCCGCGGGCGCTGAGACCGGGGCCCTGGATCTCCTGGAGCATCAGCAGCTGGGGCGCGAAGTAACCGGTCTGCGGACCGAAGACGGCGATCGGGTTGCCGCTCGCCGTGTGGTCGCCGCTCACCACGAGGGCGTTGGACATGCCCCGCCTGGCCGAGGTGACGGCCGTCTTCGCCGCTGTGGTGGAGGCGCCGGTGGCGTCCGCGGTGGCCGCGCTGCCGGTGCGGTCGTAGACCAGTGGTTCCCGGGTCACCGAGCCGGCGTCGGGCAGGGCCTCGCCCTGGGCGTCGGCGGGCTTGGTGGCGTACGGGAAGCTGCCGTCCTTGACGGTGAGGACCGCCTCGGGGTCGTTGCGCTCCCGGAAGGACTCCCAGACCTGGGTGCCCTGCTCCACGCCGTACTTCTGCTGAGCGGCGAGCAGCGATATCGCGTTGTTGACCTCGCCGCCGCCCCCGGAGCCGAAGAGCGAGCCGATGACGGAGGCCAGCGCGACCAGGTCGGTGGTTTTGAAGTGGTCGATCGTGCCGGCGTTGGTGATGGAGTCCTTGTGGCCGGTCAGGACGTACTCGCCGGGGAAGTTGCGGGCGCTGTCGGAGGCGTCGATGTAGGCGTTGATGCCGGCGACGTAGGCGTTGACGTCGCCGAGGGCCTGCTTGCCCCGGTCACCGGCGGAGGCGACGGCGTTGTCGATCTGGGCCTGGAGGTCGGCCTCGGTGTAGGGGGCGTTGCGCCAGAACTCCTGCTCCAGGCCCTGGTTGGACGGGGCGCCGCCCGCGAAGCCGGTCAGCTGGCCGCGTCCGACGTGCCGGAAGACGTCCATGAGCCACAGCCGGTCCTGGGCCGCCGCATAGCCGGCGCCGAACTCCGTGCCGTATCTGGTGGTACCGGTGATGTGCGGTACGCCCGTCTTCTTGTCGCGGACGATCGTCACGTCGCTGCGACCGGCGGGCTTGACCGTGGAGGCGACCTGGTCGGCGGGGACCCCGAAGGACGCGTCGTTGAAGAAGTTGTTGATCGTGGTGTTGGTGAGGGAGGGGTACCCCTTGGTCAGGCCTGCGTACGGGGCGAGTTGGTCCTCGGCGTGCTCGGGCTGGCTGCCGAAGGCCTGGTTGAGCAGGATCTGCGCGAGGGTGGCGTTGCCGTTCTGGCCCGGCGGCAGGATGTCGGAACACTGTCCGCCGCAGTGGTCGTTCGCGGCGATCGCCTCGGCAGCCGGTGTCTGAGCGGCCGCTGCCGGGGCAAGCGGGGACAAGAGACCGGCAACCAGGACGCATAGGGAAGCGGACTTCAGGAACCCGGGGAATCTGCCGGGAGTTCTCAGTCTGTGGAGGACGGTGCGTGGGGTGCGCCGTGGCATGGCAGCTCCTACCGACGGGGGTGGGCCGGACGTTACCGCCGGTATCCCCGGGATTGAAGATGAACATGCGTCAAGTTTTGGAGTGGCGTCGGTCGGCTTATGGAGGCCATCGGAAATCAGATGGAGCCAAATCGCTTGTCGATACGTCTATTCGGCGACGTCCGTTGGACGACGCCGAAGTGACCGAAGTACAGGTGCAGGTGTGACGGAGGTGCAGGGCGATGGCCGGTTTCCGGAGTCTGGCGAGACAGGTGCGCGACCCACGGTGCGATTTGGCGCTGCGGCGTTACTCGCTCCGCAAGTGCCTTGAGCGGTTCGCCCCTTACGGACACAGGGCGACCTGGGACCATTTGTGTTCCCGGGCCGGTTTCGGTCCGGAGGACCGCTCCCCCGACCCGGCGCGGCTCGTGGCCGCACTGGAGGAACTGGAGGAGGCGCGTTCGGTCTGGCTGGCCTACGAGGTCGAGTTCGCCGAGCGGCGCAAGAAGGAGAAGCACGACGGGCTGCGCAGGCCGGGCAGCGTGGACGACTGGCACCGGCTGACCTGGGGCGGATTCGGAGTCGCCTGGTGCGACGACCCGCGGGTCCATCCCCATGAGCCGTTGGCGGAGGTACTGCGCCGCCTGATCTCCGCACTGGAGCGGGAGCCGGGCGCAGAGTGTCCGGCGTGCGGCGGGGAACGCCTCGTCTGGAAGTACGAACTGGACCACGAACCCTCGACCGGCCCGGTCTGCACGGGCTGCGGGATTCTCGTACCGCGACCCGTGCTCACGCCCGACGCCCTGGCGGACGCCAGGCGCGGACGGCTGCTGATACCGGCCTGACCGAACCGACCAGAGCGATCCGAACGCGGACAGAGCAATCCGAACGCGACCAGAGCGATCCAAGCGCGACCAAAACCACCCGAGCCGACGAAGCTACCCAAGCCGCCGAAGCTACCTAGGAATCGTGCGTCGCAGGGGTGCGCCGGGGATGCCGCACCCCTGCTTGTTCCCTAGCGGCGGTCCAGTCGGCGCCGGGGCGGAACCGGGCGGTTCGGATGGAGCGGATCCGATCCGGAACCGGACCGGGCGTGCCGACCGCGCTTCCGCCAACTGGCACGAGCCCAGGGGGTGGCCGCCGCCCTGATCGACCTGGGTGTGGGCGTGGAGGCCGGCGCCTGGTCCGGGACGGACGCGACGGCACGGTTCGCCGTGTCCCCGCTCGGCCCGAAGGTGTACGGGCGCGCGCGGCGGCGGCCGCCGTGGAGCGCGGTGCGCGTTCCGGCACGTGTCGCGAGCGTCGGCCTCAGCTGCAGCTCTGCGGATCCCGTTCCCCCTGTTGGCGGCCGACGGACGTGGGGCGGCCCTTGCCCCGTTCCACCAACAGCCGCGATCCCGCCTGCCGTTCGCCGAACACGTCGTCCGGGTTGGACAGGACGCAGCCCTCCAGGGAGAGACAGCCGCAGCCGATGCAGTCGGTGAGGTGATCGCGGAGGCGGTTGAGTTGATTGATGCGTTCGTCGAGTTCGGAGCGCCAGGTCTCGGAGAGCTGGGCCCAGTCCTCGCGGGTCGGAGTGCGTTCCTCGGGGAGTTCGGCGAGCGCCTCACGGATCGTCGCCAGCGGAATACCGACGCGCTGCGCGGCCCGGACGAAGGCGACCCGGCGCAACGCGTCACGCGAGTAGCGGCGCTGGTTGCCCGCGGTCCGGCGGCTGCTGATCAGGCCCTTGGACTCGTAGAAGTGCAGGGCGGAGACGGCGGCGCCGCTGCGTGCGGCGAGTTGACCGACCGTGAGCTCGTGGATCTTCTCAGGAATCTGGGGCACCCCTCGAACCCTACCCATCATTCGCCCACGAGGTCCGTTGACATGGGATGCCCGGAGGACCATGCTAAGCAGTCGCTTAGACATCACACGAGAGGCCGGGACATGGCAGAGCCGAGGATCTTCACGTCCGCCGACGATCTGAAGGCGGCGGTGGGCGAGCAGCTCGGGCACACCGACTGGCTGGAGGTCGACCAGAAGCGGATCGACCTGTTCGCGGAGGCGACCGGTGACCACCAGTGGATCCACGTGGACCCGGAGCGGGCCGCCTCGGGACCGTTCGGCACCACCATCGCGCACGGCTATCTGACCCTGTCCTTGCTGCCCCTCTTCGGCCCGCAGCTGATCAAGGTCGAGGGCGTGAAGATGGGCGTCAACTACGGGACGAACAAGGTCCGTTTCCCCGCCCCGGTCCCGGTCGGCTCCCGGCTGCGCGCCACCGCCACGATCAACGACGTCACGGATGTGACCGGCGGGGTCCAGGTGACCGTCGCGTTCACCGTGGAGCGCGAGGGCGGCGACAAGCCGGTGTGCGTCGCGGAGTCGGTGTCGCGCTACTACCTCTGACGGTCGGGGACCAGGCAATACACCTGGAGTCCTGGGCTTGCTCAACGGGCGCCACTGGCTTTGGTGCTGGGTTTGAATGACCGCCCTGAGTGTCCGACGCCCCTTCGGGAGCGGGTGGTGCCGAGGCGTTCCCAGAGGCCGGCCAGATGCGCGTGCAGGACTTCCTCGGCTTCCCCCGCGGTCAAGTGGCCTATGAGTACATGGGTGGTGAGGCCGTCGGCGAGGGCGAGCAGGGCGCGAGCCTCGTGCCGCGGGTCGGGCGGCGTAACGCCTTCGCCGGCCGAGCCGCTCTCGGTGGCCTCCGTGACGAGGCGGACGAGGACGTTCTGGAGGGCCGCGTAGCTGGTTCTCAGCGGGCCGGCGAGCGGCTCGCTGACGGCTGCCTGAGCGACGAACGCGAGCCAGATCCGCGCTTCGGCCCGGTGTTCCTCGCGGAGCAGGGCGAATTCGTCGGTCGCGTGCCCCAGGGCGGTGGCGGCTGACTGGGCCGGACTCGCCGCCAGGCGGGCCTTGACACGTTCGGTGATGCGGTCGCCGACGTGGTCGACGGCGAAGAGGAGCATCTCCCCCTTGCTGCGGAAGCAGCGCTGAACGGCGCCCAGGGAGACCTGCGCGCGGGCGGCGACGTCGCGCATGCTCACTCCCTCCGGTCCGTGTTCGTCGGCGAGGAGGCAGACCGCCTCGGCGATCCGGCGGCGTCGACTCTCGTAGTCCACCTGTTTGGGCATGCTCGGTCAGCCTCCTTATTCCAATACGATCGTATCGCTTCCGGGCTAGGGTTCGGGCACAGGCACTTCGGCATGTGGACAGGAAGCGCGATGATCAGAAAGAACCCCCTGTGGGCCATGACCGCCGCCGCCCAGGCGGAGGCGGTCCGAGGCGGAGAGATATCGGCGGTCGAACTGGTCGACAGCCACTTGGAACGCATCGCCGAGGTCAACCCACAGGTCAACGCGGTCACGCAGCTGTTGGCCGAGCGGGCCCGCGAGGCCGCGGCACACACGGACCAACGGCGAGCAGCGGGCGAGGAACTCGGGCCACTGGCCGGCGTGCCCTTCACGGTGAAGGAGACCACCGCGGTCGAAGGGGTGCCGACCACACTCGGAACGGCACGTTTCCGCGACCTGGTGGCTCCGGCCGACGCACCCCCGGTGGCCCGGCTCCGTGCGGCGGGAGCCATACCGATCGGCCACAGCAACATGCCCACCCTGGTCCTGGCCGGGATGCACACCCGCAGCGAGCTGTTCGGCGACACCGTCAACCCCTGGAACCGGAGCCGGACCCCGGGCGGCACCAGTGGCGGTGACGGAGTGGCCGTCGCCACCGGCATGGCCGCACTCGGACTCGGCAACGATTCCGGCGGATCGGTACGGATCCCCGCGTCGTTCTGCGGCGTGACGGGGCTGAAGCCGACCACCGGGCGGTTCCCCGCCGACCACCGCGTCCTCGGCGCGGACGACCCGGGACCGGCCTCGCAGATGCTGGTCACCGACGGGCCCCTGGCCCGTACGGTCGCCGACCTGCGGCTGGCATACGAGGCGCTGGCCGGGACCGACCCGCGGGACCCACGGGCCGTACCCGTGCCCCTCTACGGCGAACCGCTGCCGGGGCCCGTCAAGGTCGCCCTTGTCGCCGACCCCGGCGGCCACGGCGTCCACCCGACGGTCCGCGGGGCCGTCACGGCGGCAGCGGACGCGTTGCGCGATGCAGGGTACGACGTACGGGAGATGGCGGATGTTCCGCGGTTGGACGAGGCACTCGAGGCATACGGCCGGATCACCGTGACCGAATTCGCGCCGACCTGGCCGGTGGTGCGGAAACTGCTCGGCGAGGGCGGAGACCGCTACATCCAGATGGCCATGGAGAAGACTCCGCCTGCGAACGCCGCAGAACTCACCAAGCTGATGGGGACCTGGCTCGGCATCCGCCGCTCCTGGGCAGAGTTCCTCGACGAGTACCCGCTGCTGCTCGGACCGGTGTTCACCGAGCCGCCCGTCGAGCCGGGACTGGAGTCACGCGATGAAGCGGGACGGGAACGGGTCGCCGAGGGCATGCGCCTGTGCACGGTGACCAGCTTCGTGGGCGTGCCCGCGGTCGCCGTACCGACCGGATTCGGCGACGGACTGCCGTCCGGCGTGCAGATCATCGGGCGCGCGTTCCGGGAAGACCTGTGCCTGGCCGCTGCCCAGGAGATCGAGGACCGTCTCGGCCTGCTCACGCCGATCGACCCTTGAACATGCTGAAGCCGACGCGGTCCTACTTCGCCCCCACCATCCGCAGCACCAGGTCGGCGTAGAGCGCGCCGACCTCCTCGGGTGTCCGGGAACCGGCGACGTTGAACCAGCGGGCCACGTCGACGCAGAGGGAGAGTACGGCGAGGGTGGTGCCGGGCACGTCGAGCACGTCGAACTCGCCCGTGGCCATGCCGTCCTCGAGGATCCCGCGCACCTCGGCGTCGCACTGGCGGCGCAGCGCGAGGATCTCGGCGCGGGCGTCCGGCCCGAGGGAGTCGAGTTCGTACTGCACGACCCGTGCGGTGGTACGACCGCCCGCGTGCCAGCGCACGAAGGAGCTGACCGCGTCGGCGAGCCGCTCGGTCGCGCTGCCCTCCCCCTGGGCCGCCACCCGCAGGATCTCCACGGCCTTCGCGTGGCCGATCCTGCTGATGCGGTGGAGGAGTTCCTCCTTGGTCTTGTAGTGGATGTAGAGCGCGGCCGGGCTCATGCCGGCGCGGCCCGCGATGTCCCGGGTCGTCGTGGCGTGGTAGCCCCGCTCGGCGAAGGCCTCCACCGCCGCGACGAGCAGCCGCCGAGCCGCGTCGGGCGTGACCTCGCCCCACGCCGACGTCTCGCCGTCGGCCGTCTCCTCCGCCGTACTCATCGCACGCTCCTTCTCCACTGGCACGGCTCCCACCATACCGCCGAAGGTGAGCGGGCGCTTAGGGGCCTTTCACGGACCCCTGGGGCGGGCTCAGAGCTTCTCGAACGGGTGGTACGCCGGTGTCGCCGCTTCCTGGCGGTCCCGGATCACCTTGGAGAGGGTGAACGCGGAGGTGACCAGGTACAGGACGGCGATCGCCAGGAACGCCCGGACCCAGGCGTCGGCGTTCAGCTTGAAGATGCCGATGGCGGTGGCCGCCATGGCGACGGCGAAGGACGCGACGGCCTGGCCGTAGAAGGCTGCCGTGTTCTGCTGCTTGCCCGGTGTGTCACTCATGGGAGAAGGATCGGCGGACGTGGCCCGTGCCACATCCGCCGATGTACTCAGAGCGGTACTCAGACGACTCGCCGCCCGGCAGTCCCGCCCGCGGGACTCAGAACGCCGAGACCCCGGTCAGCTCCCGGCCGATGACCAGCTTCTGGATCTGGCTGGTGCCCTCGTAGAGGGTCATCACCCGGGCGTCGCGCAGCAGTTTGCCCGCCGGGTACTCGTCGATGTAGCCGTAGCCGCCGAAGACCTGGAGCGCGTTGTTGGCGGCGCGGACGGCCGCCTCCGAGGCGAACAGCTTGGCCTTGGAGGACTCGACGGCGAAGGGCCGGCCGCGGTCGATGAGGTCGGCGACCCGCCAGGTGAGCAGGCGGGCGGCGTCCACGTCCACGGCGATGTCGCTGATCAGCTCCTGGATGAGCTGGTGGTGGGCGATGGTCTTCCCGAACTGCTCGCGCTCGCCCGCGTACCGGACGGCCGCGTCGAGGGCGGCCTGGGCGATCCCCACGCAGCCCGCCGCGACCGACATCCGGCCCTTGGCCAGCGCCGACATGGCGACCGAGAAGCCCTTGCCCTCGGGGCCGAGCATCGCGGACGCCGGGACGCGCACACCCTCAAGGACCAGTTCCGCGGTCGCCTGGCCGCGCAGGCCGAGCTTGCCGTGGATGGTGCGGCGGGTCAGGCCGGGAGTGTCGGCCGGCACCAGGAAGGCGGACACTCCCCGGTGACCGGGGGCGTCGGTGGAGCGGGCGAAGAGCAGCACGACGTCGGCCCAGGTGCCGTTGGTGATGAACGTCTTGGTGCCGTCGAGGACGTACTCCGCGCCGTCCCGGACCGCGCGGGTGGCGAGGTGGCCGGCGTCGGATCCGGTGCCCGGTTCGGTGAGGCCGAAGCAGCCGACGTACGCGCCGGAGGTGAGCCCGGGCAGCCACCGCCGCTTCTGCTCCTCGTCCCCCCAGGCGGCGATCGTCTTGGCGACCAGGCCGAGCGAGACGGACACGATCCCGCGCACGGACGAGTCCCCGCGGCCGAGCTCCTCCGTGACCAGGCAGTACGCGAGATGGTCGCCGCCGGAGCCGCCGTACTCCTCGTCGACGGTCAGACCGAGGAAACCGACCTCGCCGAGCTTCTTCACGATCGAGCGGTCGACGTCCTCGGCGCGGTCCCACGCGATGACGTGCGGGGCGATCTCACGCTCCACGAAGTCCCTCGCGAGCCGCCGCACGGCAGCCTGCTCCTCGCTGAGCTCCAGGTTCACGCCGAGCCACCCCACTTGAAGACCGTACCTTTAAATTAGCACTGCTAGTTTTCGCTCGCAGCCCTACTATGTGCGCCATGGCCCGACCGCGCAAGCCCCTCCTCAGCACCGACCGGATCGTCCGGGCGGCCCGCGTGCTGGTGGACGCGGAGGGCCTCGCGGCCGTCTCCACGCGTCGGCTCGCCGCCGAACTGGGGGTCAGCGGGCCCTCCCTCTACAACCACTTCCGCACCAAGGACGAGATCCTGGAGGCGGTCGCCGACTCGGTGAGCGCTCAGGTCGACCTGTCGATGTTCGAGGACGGCCGGGAGTGGCGGACCGCGCTGCACGACTGGGCCGTCTCCTACCGGGCCGCCCTGCGCGACCATCCGAACATCGTGCCCGTCCTCGCCCGCGGCCCGGGCCGTCGACCGGCGGGGCTGCGGGTCGCGGACGCCGTCTTCGGCGGGATGGTGGCGGCGGGCTGGCCTCCGGCGCAGGCCACGTCCATCGGCGCGCTGATGCGGTACTTCGTCATGGGCTCCGCGCTCGGCTCCTTCGCCGCCGGTTTCGTGGACGACGCCGACGCGTACGACCCCGCCGACTATCCGCACCTCGGACAGGCCCACCTCCTCGCCGAGCAGCAGGAGAAGATCGACGAGCGGGCCTTCGAGACCGGGCTGACCGCACTGCTGGACGGGCTGGCGCAGCAGTACGAGCAGGTCAGACGGACGGCGTAGGCGCCGAGCGCGAGCCGCGGCAGCGAAGGCCCGGAGCACCCGAGGGCTCCGGGCGTCTCTCCGGGCTCAGAACACCACGAGTGCCCTGCCGCCCTTGCCCGCCAGCATGTTCTCGAAGGCCGCCGGGATGCCCTCCAGGCCGATCCGTTCGGTCACCAGCGCGCCCAGGTCCAGGCGGCCCGCCCGGACGTGTTCGGCGATGACCGGCAGGTCCCGCGCCGGGTCACAGTCGCCGTAGACGCAGCCCGCCAGGGTCCGGCCCCAGTGGAAGATCTCCAGAGCGTTGAAGGTGACCTGCTGGTCCTTGCCGCCGATGCCGACGACCGTCGTACGGCCGCCGCGGCGGGTGGACTCCCAGGCGGCGCGGATGGTGACCGCGCGGCCCACGCACTCGACGGCCACGTCGACGCCCTGCTTGCCGGTCAGGGCACGGACCTCCCGGGCCGTGGCGTCGGAGGCGACGACGTAGTCGGTGGCGCCGGCCGCCCGTGCCAGCTCCTCCTTCGCCGGGGAGACGTCGACCGCGACGATCCTGGACGCGCCCGCGATCCGGGCGGCCTGGAGGGCGGCGAGGCCCACGCCGCCGACGCCGTACACCGCGACCGTCTCCCCCGGGCGGACCCGCGCCGAGTGGTGGACGGCGCCGTAGCCGGTGAGGACGGCGCACCCGAGGAGGGCGGCGTCGGTCAGCGGGACGCCCTCCGGCGCCGGGAGGACACAGTCCGCCGACACGACGGTCTCCTCGGCGAACGCGGCGACGTTCAGGCCGGGGTGCAGGTCGGTGCCGTCCGAGGCGCGACGCGCGTACACGTCGGCGGCCCCGTTGAGCGCGTTGGCGCACAGCCAGACCTCGCCGAGCGTGCAGGCATGACAACTGCCGCAGGACGGGGCCCAGTTGAGGACGATGTCGTCGCCGGGCCGGACGCGGGTGACCCCGTCGCCCACGGCGACGACCGTGCCGGCGCCCTCGTGGCCGAGGACGGCGGGGACCGGGACCCGCATGGTCCCGTTGGACAGGGACAGATCGGAGTGGCAGACCCCGGCGGCGGCGAGCCGGACCCGGACCTGGCCGGGCCCGGGGTCGGGGAGATCGATCTCGGTGATCTCCAGGGCGGCGCCCACGGCGGGAAGTACGGCGGCTCGAACCACGGCGACGCTCCTCAGAACTGCAGGGACTTGGTCTGGAGGTACTCGGCGAGACCGTGCGAGCCGAGTTCGCGGCCGACGCCCGACTGCTTGTATCCGCCGAACGGGGCCAGCGGGTTGAAGCGGCCGCCGTTGATGTCGACCTGCCCGGTGTCCATGCGGCGGGCGAAGGCGACCGCCTCGGCCGCGTCGGCCGCCCAGACGGCGCCCGCGAGCCCGTAGACGGTGCCGTTGGCGATGCGCAGGGCGTCCTCCTCGTCCTCGTAGCGCAGGATCGACAGGACGGGACCGAAGATCTCCTCCTGGGCCACGGTCATGTCGGGGGTGACGTCGGCGAGGACCGTGGGACTGACGAAGTAGCCCTTTTCGCGCGGGGCCTCGGTGCCGCCCGCGACCAGCCGGGCGCCCTCGGCCACGCCCTTCTCGATGTAACCGCGCACCCGCGCCCGCTGCTTGGCGTTGACGACCGGGCCGATGCGCTCGCCGTACTTCGCGGCGGCCGCGGCGGCCAGTTCGACGGCCTCCTCGTACCGCTCCCGGTGCACCAGCATCCGCGTCCAGGCGCTGCACGTCTGACCGGAGTTGGACATGACGTTGGCGACGCCGACGTTGACCGCCTTGGCCAGGTCGGCGCTCGGCAGGATGACGTTGGCGGACTTGCCGCCCAGTTCCAGCGCGACCTTCTTGATCGCCGCGCCCGCCGTCGCGCCGATCCGCCGGCCGACGGCCGTGGAGCCGGTGAAGGAGACGAGGTCGACGTCCGGGTGCTCGGCGAGGGCCTGCCCGGCGACCGGGCCGAGGCCGGTGACCAGGTTGAAGACGCCCGCCGGAAGCCCGGCCTCGTGGACCGCCTCGGCGAAGAGCTGGGCGACCAGCGGGGTGTCCTCGGCGGGCTTCAGGACGACCGTGCAGCCCGCCGCCAGCGCCGGGGCGACCTTGGCGACGATCTGGTGCAGGGGATAGTTCCACGGCGTGATCGCGCCGACCACGCCGACGGGCTCCTGGTGGACGACCGAGTTGCCGACCTTCTCCTCGAAGGCGTACGTCGCCGCCAGCTCGGCGTAGGAACCGGCCACGGCGATCGGCACGGCCGCGTGCACGGCCTGGGAGAATTTCAGGGGCGAGCCGAGTTCCGCGGTGACCGTCTCGGCGATCTCGTCCTTGCGGGCGGCCAGGACGTCCCGCAGGGCGGTGAGGCGGGCGGCCCGTTCCGCGGGCGCGGTGGCGGCCCAGGACACGAGGGCGGCACGGGCGGCCCGTACCGCGGCGTCGACGTCCTCGGCGGTACCGGCCGGGACCTGGCCGATGACCCGCTCGTCGACCGGGTTCACGACCTCGATGACGTCCGGGCCGGTGGCGGGGCGCCACTCGCCGTCGAAGTACATGCCGTCGTGTGCCTTCATCGTGCGTCCTCCCGGGCGGGGCTGCGTCGTCCGCGTCACAAAGTAAGCGACCCACATAAACTAGCGGCGTTAGTTTTCTGCCGCCAGGGATCTTTGGAGACGGCCTGCGGTCCGGGCGGGTGCAGGAACGTGTGCCGCTGCTGCCGGGCGGCGCCGGGCGGGCCTCACGCCTCCAGATCCGGCAGCCGCGCCGGGGACGGGCAGATGCGTTCGCCGTGCTGGTCGAAGACGAACAGGTGGGCGATGTCGACGAGCAGGGGGACCTGCATCCCGCGCCGCAGGTCGATGTCGGGGGTGGTGCGGACGACCAGGTCCCCGGGGAAACGGCTGTCCGCGCGTTCGGACACGGTGACCGGTTCCGCCGGGTCGTCCAGGACCACCACCGGTCCGGCACGCAGGGCGCCCGCCCGCTCCCGGAAACGGCTGAGGACCGACCCGCCCTCGCGGTGGCGGCGCCGGGCCAGACGGTCGGCGGGCTGCGGGGCCTCCAGGTCCGGTACGAGGGCGGGTCTGGAGCCGGTGTTGAAGTGGACGAGGACCTCGTGCCCCTGGAACTCCACGTGCTCCACCAGGCCGCTGATCGCCACCTCACCGGGACGGGCGGCGGACGGCTTGGCGAGCCGGACGGCCTCCGAGCGCAGTCCCACGATGATCTCGCGGCCCTGCTGGACGCGGAGCAGCTGGTGGTCCAGGGACAGGGGCTCGGGCAGCCGCAGGGACTGCTTGCCGATGCTGATGGTCATCGCGCCGTCGAGCGGGGCGCGGACCATGCCGCGCAGGAGGTTGATGCGCGGGGTGCCGATGAAGGCGGCGACGAAGACGTTGCGCGGCAGGGCGTAGACCGAGCGCGGCGTGCCCACCTGCTGGAGCACCCCGCCGCGCAGTACGGCGACCCGGTCGCCGAGCGACATGGCCTCGGCCTGGTCGTGGGTGACATACACCGTGGTGACGCCGAGTTCCCGGGTGAGGGTGGTGATCTCGGCGCGCAGGTGGTTGCGGAGCTTGGCGTCGAGGTTGGAGAGCGGTTCGTCCATCAGGAAGGCGGACGGGTGGCGGGCTATCGCCCTGCCCATGGCGACGCGCTGGCGTTCACCGCCGGAGAGCTGGCCGGGGAAGCGGTCCAGGATGTCCTCGATGCCCAGCATGCGGGCGGTGGCGTCCACGCGCGGGCTCGGGTCCTGGCCCGGCGCCTCGAAGCGCAGCGGGAAACCGATGTTGCCGCGGCTGGTCATGTTCGGGTAGAGCGCGAAGTTCTGGAACACCATCGCGATGTCCCGCTCGGCCGGGAGCCGCTCGTTGGCGTACTCGCCGTCGAGCAGCAGGTGTCCGTCGGTGATGTCCTCCAGGCCGGCGATCATCCGCAGCACGGTGGACTTGCCGCAGCCGGAGGGGCCGAGCAGGACGAGGAACTCGCCGGGTGTGATGTCCAGCGACAGCCGGTCCACCACGCGGACGCCTCGCGTGTAGGCCTTGCTCACGTCGTGAAGAGAGATGGCGCGTGTCATGACGGTGCCCCCGGGGGCTCACTGCGCGAGCGCTGACGCTCCGCGACCGAACGGCCCGTGCGAGTCGTACGGGCTGTAAGTCACGGAAATTAACGGAATGTACGCGCCCGGGGGAAGACGCAGGACGGAATCCAGGCCTGCCTTTGGCCGGACGAAAACGGAGGCGGCGGGCCGGCGGGGCGGCACAACCCCGCGGGCCCGCGCGGCGAGCGCCCGGCGGCCGGTCAGCGGGTCGCGGTGAGATGGGCGAAGACGACGACGTTGCTGGTGTAACCCGTCTTGCGGTTGAAGAGGCCGCCGCAGGTGAGTACCCGCAGCTCCGGGCGCCGGCTCGGCCCGTACACCTCCTTGTCGGGAAATCTGGACTTGTCGAAGACCTTGACCCGGTCCACGGTGTAGACGGCGGTACGGCCGTCGGCCCGACGAGCCTCGATGTGGCTGCCGCGGGACACCTGAGCGAGGGCGGCGAAGACGGCGGGGCCGGTCTTGGTGTCGCGGTGGCCGACGGCGATGGCGGTGCCCTTCTCGCCCGGCGTGGGGCCGTCCTGGTACCAGCCGACGAGTTTGGGCTTGTCGAGCGGTGGTGTCCCGAGTTGCCGGTCGGGGCCGAGCCGCATCCCGACGACCGGCGCGTTGATCTTCAGGGAGGGGACGCGCAGGGTGGTCGCCGGCGACCGGGGCAGCGGCCGGGGCGGTGCGCCCTGCCCGGCCTGGTCCGGTGCGGTGGGCGCCTGGTGCGCCCCGCACCGGACGAGCGTCGCCAGGACGACCACGATCAGGGCCGTCCTGGCGAGGCGGTAGGCGCGGGTCCGGTACCAGGGCCTGCGTCTGTCCTTACGCGGCACCATGCGAGCGACGACGCAGCAGGCGGAAGTACACGGCTCCGCTGACCGCGACCAGGCCCACACCGGCGGCCGCGCTCAGCGGCGTGTACGCCTTCGCGGTGTCGACGAGACCGCCGCCACCGGCGTGGACGCCGCCCTTGGGCCCACCGCTCTCGTGCTCACCCCAGGCGCCCTCCTCCTTGCGCTCCTCGGTCTCGTAGCCGCTCGGGTCGCCCTTCTCGTAGCCGCCCGGCTCGCCCTTCTCGCCGCTCGGGTCCTCGTACGAGTGGCCGCCGGGACCGTATGCCTTGCCGTGCTTGCGCTCGTCGTGGCAGTCGACCCGGAAGTTCTTCGTCTTTTCGGTCCCGGTGGTGGGGGGGTAGGTCCAGGTGAGCTTGTACTGCCCGTCGGGCAGCTCCGCCAGCGTTTGGGTGTGGCCGGCGCCGTTGGTGAGGATGATGCTGTCCGACACACTGTAGGACGGGGGCTGCAGCGCGGTGATCGTGTAGGCGTAAGGTCCGTTGAGGGCGTCGAAGTTGACGGCCTCCAGGTAGAACCTGCAGACCTCGAGGTCGTCCTTCAACCAACCGTACGGCGTCTGCTCGCTGTGGATCCGGATGTCGTCTGCGGGGGGGGCGGCCACGGCGGTCGGTGTCGCGAGCCAGGTGGCTCCGGCCGCGGTGAGGACGGTCAGGGCCGTCACGCCGAGGCGGGTGCCGGCGACGGACGGGGGCATCAAGGTGCGCATGGATGTTCCTCCGAGTCGGACGATTTTCATACAAATCGCTCTTTCACGTGACTCTCTTTCACATCCGGCACCCGCTGTGCGGGACTGAGGCCCGACGCGCCGTCAGATATCGCTCGGACGGCGCAACCGGGCCCGGGGCCCGCTGCCCTCCGCAGCGGGCCCAGCCGCCTGATCTCCTCCCGGGGGCGCCGGCGCGCGCAGCGCGGTGCCCGCCGAGAGCAACAGCAGCGCCCCCAGCATCACGAACGGCGCGGCCACGCCCGCGACCCCCGCGATCAGGCCGGCCGCGGCGGGCGCGGCGACCTGGCCGAGGCGGTTGCCGGTCAGGCGCAGGGCGAGGGCGGTGGAGCGGGCCCCGTCGGGGGCGGCCTGGACCACCGTCGTCATGGACAGCGGCTGTCCGACGCCGAGGCAGAAGCCGAGGGCGGCGAGGACCAGAGCCAGCGCCCACACCGGCACCGGCAGCGCGATGCCGGCGCACAGCACGGCCGCCAGCAGACAGGTGACGGTCAGCAGCAGCGGCCGGCCCAGCATCCGCAGCAGCGGCGTCAGCACCAGGCGGCAGGCGATGGTGGCCGCGGCCCGCAGACTGAGCAGGAGACCGACCACGGACGGGGCGATGCCCCGGTGTTCGCCGACCACCGGGAGGTAGGCGGTGAGGATGTCGGTGGCGGACAGCACGGAGAGGCTGACGAAGATGCCCGCGGGTACGCCCCGGGCGCGCAGGATGCGCTGGACGGGGACCCGGTCGCCTTGCGCCGTACGGGACTTGACCGTCGTACGGTCCTCGATGCGCCACAGCGAGGTGAACGCGACCGCCGCTCCGGCGCCCGCCACGACGAGGGCGAGCGCGCTGGTGCCCGCCATGTCCCGGCCGCCGATCAGCGCGCCCGCGGCGATCGGGCCGATCAGTTGGCCGAGGGAGGCGCCGATGGTGAAGTGACCGAAGTTGCGGTCCTGTTCGTGCGGCGCGGACTGGCGGGCGACGAGTGACTGGGCGCCGATCACGAAGCAGAGGTGGCCCAGGCCCATCACCCCGCTCCAGATCGCCATCGCCCACAGGGAGTTGGCGACACCGCTCAGGGCGCAGCCGCCGGATATCAGGACCACGCCGATGGGCAGCAGGGGCGCACAACGGCCGTGGTCGGTACGGCGGCCCAGCGGTACCGCCGCGAAGAGCGGCAGCAGGGCGTACACGCCCGCGATGACGCCGATCGCCCGTTCGTCCGCGCCCAGCGCGAGGGCCCGGTAGGAGACGGCGGGCCGGGCCATCGACACCGCCCCCTGCGCGAAGCTGAAGGCGATGACGAGGCGGAGCAGCCAGCCGCGGTTCCCACCGGGCCTCATGTGTGAATCCTCCATCGATGAGCGGGCGTTGGTCAGATGATCCCGAAGAGGATGCCCGCTCCGAGGATGATCAGGCAGGTGAGCGCCGCCCACTTGACCACGAACTTGGTGTGGTCGCCGAACTCCACCTTGGCCATGCCGACCAGGACGTACACGGCGGGCACCAGCGGGCTGGACATGTGCAGCGGCTGGCCGACCAGCGAGGCGCGGGCCATCTCCAGCGGCGTGACGCCGTGCGCCGCGCCGGCCTCGGCGAGGACCGGGAGGACGCCGAAGTAGAACCCGTCGTTCGACATGAAGTAGGTGAGCGGGAGGCTCAGGACGCCGGTGACGAGGGCCATGTGCGGGCCCATGCCGGCGGGAATGACGTCCACCATCCAGCGGGCCATGTGGTCGACCATGCCGGTGCCCTGGAGGACGCCGGTGAAGACGGCGGCGGCGAAGACCATGCCGGCGACGTTGAGGACGTTGTCGGCGTGCGCGGCGAGGCGGGCCTTCTGGTCGGGGATGTGCGGGAAGTTGACGGTGAGCACGAGCGCGGCGCCGAGCAGGAACAGCACCGGGATGGGCAGCCACTCCATGATCATGGCGGTGAGCAGTACGCCGGTGAGCAGCGCGTTGAACCAGTAGAGCTTGGGACGCAGGGTGGCCCGGTTCGGGTCGAGGACCTGGAAGCGCTCCGCGTCGCCCTCGGTGTCGTCGTCGGCGTCCGTGCCGGAGCCGGAACCGCCGGTGGCGGTGGCGCCCTTGCCCGTGCCGTTGGCGCCGGAACCCGCGCCGACCAGAACCGTCTCGGTCTCCTTCTCCTCGGCCTTCTCCTCCACCAGGACGTCGTCCAGCGTGAGCACGCCGAGGCGCTTGCGCTCGCGCTTGCCGAGCACGTACGAGAGGACGAAGACGCCCAGCAGGCCGACGGCGAGGGCCGGGATCATCGGGACGAAGATGTCGCTGGCGTCCACCTTCAGCGCGGTGGCGGCGCGGGCGGTGGGGCCGCCCCACGGCAGGGTGTTCATGACGCCGTTGGCCATCGCGGCCACACCGGTCATCACGACGAGGCTCATCTTGAGGCGCTTGTACAGCGGGTACATCGCCGAGACGGTGATCATGAAGGTGGTCGAGCCGTCGCCGTCGAGCGAGACGATCGCGGCGAGGACGGCGGTGCCGACGACGATCCGCATCGGGTCGGCCTTGCAGAACTTCAGGATCCCCCGGACGATCGGGTCGAAGAGTCCGACGTCGATCATCACCCCGAAGTAGACGATCGCGAACATGAGCATCGCGGCGGTCGGGGCCAGGTCGGTGACGCCGTCGATGACGTAGTCACCGAGCTTGGCGCCCTTCCCGACGAAGACGCAGAACAGTGCCGGGATCAGTACGAGCGCCGCGATCGGCGACATCTTCTTCATCATGATCAGGACCAGGAAGGTCGCGATCATGGCGAAGCCGAGGATGGTCAGCATGAGTGGATACCTAACGTTCGCCCTTGAACATCCCACCAGGGACGGCGGTGCGTTGACGTTAGGTCCCGTCAAGCGGCGTTAACAAGACGTTGACATGCGAGCAATAAGCGCAAAACTGCTGGTCACGGCTTTGCACAGCTCACAGGGGGTGCGTTTTCAGTCCCTGGAGGTGACTTTCACGGGGATGCCGTTGAGTACCGCGTTGCCCGAGAGCGGGTCGAGCAGGCTGCCGTCGAGGAGCTGGTTGACGTTCACGCCGGGGTCGGTGGCGGCGTGGCCGAGCCGGGTGCCGGGCCGGTCGTGACCCCAGCCGTGCGGCAGGCTGACCACCCCCGGGCGCACGCTGTCGGTGACCTCCGCGGGGGCGGTCACCTCTCCCCCGGCGCCCTTGACGCGTACGGCCGATCCGTCACGTACGCCCAGCCGTTCGGCGTCCTCGGGGTGGATGTGCAGGGTGCAGCGGTTGGTTCCGCCGGTGAGGGCGGGGATGTTGTGCATCCAGCTGTTGTTGGAGCGCAGATGACGGCGGCCCACCAGGACGAGCCCGTCGGGGCGTTGCTCCAGGGCTTCCCTGAGCCTGGGCAGGTCGTCCGCGATCGGCCGCGGCAGCAGTTCCACCGCGCCGCTGCGGGTCTTCAGGGGCTGCGGCAGCCGGGCGGTGAGCGGCCCGAGGTCGATGCCGTGCGGATGCGCCAGCAGCTTGTCCAGGCAGAGGCCGTCCGGTCGTACGCCGAAGCCGTCGCCGTAGGGGCCCAGGCGCAGCGTCATGTCGAGCCGCCGCTCGGGGCCGCCCTCGCCGGTGAGTCGCGCGGCGAGCTCCTTCGGGTCCCGGCCGTGCACGGGTGAGTGCGGTTCCTCGACCGCCTTGCCGAGGGTCTGAGCGATGACCAGGTCGTCGACGGCGGACGGGTCGGCGCCGTGCATGCCGGTCGCGGCCAGGACCAGCCGGGCCAGGATCTCGGTCTCGGCCATCCTGCCGGGCTCCAGGGGGACGGCGGGGCGGGTGTAGCGGACCTGGTTGCGGACGGCGAGGGTGTTGAAGGCGAAGTCGTGGTGCGGGCTCTGGGCGGGCGGGGGCGGCGGCAGGACGACATGGGCGTGCCGTGAGGTCTCGTTGAGGTAGGGGTCGACGCTGACCATGAAGTCGAGCGAGTCGAGCGCCTTGTCGAGCCGGTCGCCGTCCGGCGCGGACAGGACGGGGTTGGCGGCGACGGCGATCAGCGCCCGGACCGGCTCGCCCTCCTCGGTCGCGGTGTCGATCTCCTCGGCGAGCGCGGACAGCGGCAGCTCCCCCTTGGCCTCCGGATGCCGGCCGACCCGGGAGTGCCAGCGCCCGAGTGCGAACCCGCGGCCGGGTCCGGCGGGCCGTGGTGTCTTGTCGGTGGCCGCCTGCGGGAAGAGGGCGCCGCCGGGCCGGTCGAGGTTGCCGGTGAGGATGTTGAGGACGTCCACGAGCCAACTGGCGAGGGTGCCGTGCTGGACGGTGCAGCTGCCGATGCGGCCGTACACGGCGGCGGTGGGGGCGGCCGCCAGTTCGCGGGCGAGGGTGCGGATGGTCGCGGCGTCCACGTCGCACGCCCCGGCCACGGCCTCCGGGCTGAAGTCCTGTACCTCTGACCGGAGTTCGTCGAGTCCCTGCACCTGCGGAGCCAGTGCGCCGAGTTGGACGAGGTCCTCCTCGAAAAGGACGTGGGCCATCGCGGCGAGCAGCAGCGCGTCGGTGCCGGGCCGGATCGGGATGTGCCGGTCGGCGAGCCGGGCGGTCCGGGTCCGGCGGGGGTCGATGACGGTGAGCGTGCCGCCGCGGGCCTTGAGCGCCTTCAGCTTGCCGGGGAAGTCCGGCGCGGTGCACAGACTCCCGTTGGACTCCAGGGGGTTGGCGCCGATGAGGAGGAGGTGGTCGGTGTGGTCGAGGTCGGGCACGGGGATCGCGTTGGCGTCGCCGTACAGCAGGCCGCTCGACACGTGCTTGGGCATCTGGTCGACCGTGGAGGCGGTGAAGAGGCTGCGGGTGCCGAGCCCGGCGAGGAGGACGGTCGGGTAGAGGGCTCCGGCCATGGTGTGCACGTTGGGGTTGCCGAGGACGACACCGACGGCGTGCGGCCCGTGCCGTTCGACGACCGTCCGGATCCCGGCGGCGACCGCGTCGAAGGCCTCCTCCCAGCTCACCTCCCGCAGCCCCCCGTCCTTGCGGGCGAGCGGGGCGCGCAGCCGGTCGGGGTCACCGTCGACGGCCCCGAACGAGGCGCCCTTGGGGCAGATGAACCCCCGGCTGAACACGTCGTCCTGGTCACCTCGGGCACCGGTCACCCGGGTCCCGTCGATGGTGAGGGTGAGGCCGCAGGTGGCCTCACAGAGGGGGCAGATGCGCAGGGCGGTGCGGGGCACGGGTCCTCCCGGAGTGCGGCGGCGACGGTGACGCCGGGGTCGAGGCCGAGCATACCGACCGGTATGCATGGAGGGGAGACCCTTGCGCCGACCGTCGGGCCCGCGGGGCAGCGCACCGCTCCCGATCGGTACGCACGGAAGGGAGGCCCCGCGCCGACCGTCGGCTGGCCGGCGCGCCACTCAGTCCAGCACCCGCGCCAGATAGGCCCGCAACAGCTCCCGGGTCTCCGCGATGATCCGCTCGTCCCCCTCCGGCGCCACCCGGAAGGCGAGATGGACGAGGGTGTCGGCGGATTCCACGGCGACCAGGAAGACGCGGCGCAGGTCCTCGTCCGGTTCACGGTCGAGGTAGCCGGAGAGCAGGTCGGTGAGGCGGTCGGCGACGCGGTGGTTGGGCTCGGCGTAGCGGGCGCCGACCGGGATCTGGTTGCCGAAGTCGACCAGGGAGAACCCGGGGGCGGTGCGCTTCATGGCGAGGTACTCGTCGAGGACGGCGTCCATCGCCACCCGCCAGCCTCCCCCGCCGGCGGTCGCCTTGAGCCGCTCGGTCACCCGCTCGGTGTAGCGCTCCAGGTTGCGCTGGGCGAGCGCGTCGGCCATCGCGCGCTTGTTGCCGAAGAAGCGGTAGACCGAGCCGATGGGGACCTCGGCGCGCTGGGCGACGGCCCGGGTGCTCAGGGCGTCGTAGCCGACCTCGTCGAGCAGATCGGCGCAGGCGTCGAGGATCCTGGTCAGTCGTTCGGCGCTGCGCCGCTGCACGGGCGCTCGCCGGAGCGATGTCGCTTGGGGCACGGGCTTCATGATGCCTTTCCGCCGCGGTCCGGGGAACCTCGCCCTCCAGTACGGAGTCGGGTGCCGGGCGCACTCAGCGCGCCGTGCACGCCTGCGGAGGGCGCGGGGTCCGAGGCGGTGATGTCCGCGGTGCTCTCGACGGGTTCACCGTCGACGGTCCACACCGTGCCGTCGTCGGCGTACAGGCGGGCG
The DNA here is from genome assembly GCF_040612855.1 of Streptomyces sp. NPDC006332. Classification (NCBI taxonomy): domain Bacteria; kingdom Bacillati; phylum Actinomycetota; class Actinomycetes; order Kitasatosporales; family Streptomycetaceae; genus Streptomyces; species Streptomyces sp. NPDC006332. Next base: position 37,463 of record NZ_JBEXRA010000034.1, on the reverse strand, counting down.
GTGAGGTGGTGCGTGCCGTGCGGGACGTAGCGGGCCGCGAGGCGGTACGCGGAGGTACGCAGCCGCACCACGGGGCGCCCGTCCACGAAGAGCCGGGCCACGCCGCGGCCGGCCACCGCCGACGCCTTCTCCCCGGCGGCCGAGAAGCGGAAGTCGCGGAGGGTCAGCCGCACGTTCCACCCGCCGTCGTCCCCGTCGGGCTGCACCTCGATGCCGACCCGGGGCGCGCCCTTCTCGGCCACCTCCCGGTAGCGGTGCCCCTGCTGGTCCGTCTCGTCGAGGAGCTTGCCCACCGGTGCCGGCGAGTCCCCGTTCGTCCCGTTCTCCCGCGCACCGTCCGGGCCGCACCCCGCGGCGCCGGTCAGCAGCAGGACACAGACCGCGAGCACGGCGGGAATTTCCCGTGTCCACGACATGCCGGGGAGCGTAGAACACCGGTACGACACCTCGGATCCCTCTGGGGTCTGGTTCCCGTCGGCTCCGGTAGTCCTCGATGAGGATGCCGCCCGGCCTCTTGCGCGGGGGAAACCGCAATCCTACGGTGATGCATAGGAATCAAACGCCCAGGGAGCGATGATGAGCGGGGACGCGCAGAAGACCGCGGAGGGGCTGACCTACCTCTCCGGTTTCGGCAACGAGCACAGTTCTCAGGCCGTGCCGGGCGCCCTGCCCGATGGCCGGAACTCGCCCCAGCGCGCGCCCCTCGGGCTGTACGCGGAGCAGCTCAGCGGTACGGCGTTCACCGAGCCGCGGGCCTGCAACCGGCGCTCGTGGCTGTACCGGATCCGCCCCTCGGCCGCGCACCCGGCGTTCAGCCGTACGCACAACGGGATGATCCGTACGGCGCCCTTCACGGAGACGGTGCCCGACCCGAACCGGCTGCGCTGGGACCCGCTGCCCGAGCCGGCGCCGGGCACCGACTTCCTCGCGGGACTGTGGACCCTCGGCGGCAACGGCGACGCCACCCAGCGCACCGGCATGGCCGTGCACCTGTACCACGCCAACGCCTCGATGGACCGCGTCTTCAGTGACGCCGACGGGGAGTTGCTGATCGTGCCGGAGCACGGCGGGCTGCTGCTGCACACCGAGTTCGGACCGCTGTATGTGGAGCCGGCCCAGGTGGCGCTGATCCCGCGTGGGGTGCGCTTCCGTGTGGAGCTGATCGGGGACGGGGCCCGGGGTTATGTGTGCGAGAACTACGGCGCCCCCTTCCGCCTCCCCGACCTCGGTCCCATCGGCGCCAACGGTCTTGCGAACGCCCGGGACTTCCTGGCCCCGGTCGCCGCGTACGAGGAGGTCGAGGGCCCGGTGGAGGTGGTCACCAAGTTCTGCGGCAACCTCTGGACGGCGACCTACGACCACTCACCGCTCGACGTGGTCGCCTGGCACGGCAACCATGTGCCGTACATCTACGACCTGCGCCGTTTCAATGTGCTCGGCACCATCTCGTACGACCACCCGGACCCGTCGATCTTCACGGTGCTGACGTCCCCGTCCGACACCCCGGGCCTGGCCGGCGTCGACTTCGTGGTGTTCGCGCCGCGCTGGCTGGTGGGCGAGGACACCTTCCGGCCGCCGTACTTCCACCGGAACGTGATGAGCGAGTACATGGGCCTGGTCGAGGGCGCCTACGACGCCAAGACGGCCGGGAAGGGGGGCTTCGTGCCCGGCGGCGGCTCGCTGCACAACATGATGTCGGCGCACGGGCCGGACCGGGAGACCTTCGACCGGGCCAGCGCCGCCGAGCTGCGGCCGCAGAAGGTGGACGACGGGCTGGCGTTCATGTTCGAGACGCGGTGGCCGCTGATCCTGGCCCCGCAGGCGGCCGAGGCGGAGCACCTGCAGCGGCGTTACGACGACGTGTGGCAGGGCCTGCAGCGGCATTTCCGGCCCTTGCACTGACGTTTGCCTACCGGTACGGATGAGCCCGTGACCTCCTTCGCCCCGGACTCGATCGTCCTGAACCGCAAGCTGCCGCTCTGGTACCAGGTGTCGCAGTCGCTGCGCGCCTCGATACTCGGCCGCTCGCCCCGGGACCCGCTGCGGCTGCCCACCGAGGAACAGCTCGCGGGGCACTACGGGGTGAGCGTGCTGACCATGCGGCAGGCGTTGAAGGAACTCGAGGACGAGGGCCTGATCACCCGTCACCGTCGCCGCGGCACCTTCATCGAGCCGGACGCCCGCAGGGGCTCTCCGGTGCGGCTGCTGGGCTCGGTGGACGCGATCGTGGCCCAGCAGTCCGGCATGGCGACGCGACTGCTCGACCACGGCAAGGCGCCGGCCCCGGCCGAACTCGCCGAGTTCTTCCCCGATCTCGACGAGGTGGCGACGTACCACCGCCTGCGCGGCGACGCGAAGACCGGCGAATGGACCAACCACGCCCGCAACTACGTCCGCCCCGAACTCGCCGCGCGCATCGACCCCGACGACCTGGTCCGCTGGCCGATGACCAAGGTGCTGCGGGACGTCGTCGGCGCGGACATCAGCCGCATCACGGACACGGTCGAGGCCCGCCTGGCCGACCCGGAGACGGCCCGCCTCCTCCAGGTCCCGCTGCTCAGCCCGATCCTGCACTACACGGGCGTGACGTACGACGGGAAGGGCCGGGTGCTGGACGCGGCCGTCATCCACTACCGGGGGGATCGTTTCTCCTTCACGGTCACGCTCGACGCCACGTAGGCCGGTCCGGCGGGTCAGAGGGTCAGCGGATCGCGGGCGGGGGGGGACGCGGTGGCGTGGTCCCGTGCCATGTGCCGCGGACCTCCCGACGCCCGTGTGCCGGAACGGCGCCGCTCCGGCCGGGCACCCGGACGGGCCCTCCTGCCGGTGTCGTCGGCAGGTCGTACGATGCCCAGCGTGACGCACGACGACGCTCCGCTGCTGGCGGACCTCATGCCGTGGTCGGTCGCACCGCCCCGGCTCGGCCGGGGGTGGCCGGCGGGCCCCGACCCGGCATCCCTCAAGGCCCGCTGGGACGCCCTGCTGAAGGCCGAGGGCCCCGACCGGGAGGCCCTGTTCGAACCCACCCGTTCCCGCACGCTGCACTCGGCCGTGGGTCAGCTGCCGGGCCGGACCGGTGGCACGGAGAAGCTGGTGCGCGCCTCGGGTCCCTGCCCGCAACCCGTACGGGTGCTGCACGGCCCCTTCGACGAGCAGTGGCTGATTCCCGATCAGCGGCTGATCGACAGCGCCCGGCCGGAACTGTGGCGAGTGGCGGACGAACAGCAGATCTTCGTCACGGAGACACCCGGCGCCGCCGGTCCCCAACTGTTCGCGACCTCACTGCTCCCGCTCCTGCGCCCCGGCCGGATCCGCCCGCTGCACCGCCGCCCCGGCGGCGCGGAACCGAACCTGGCGCCGGGCCTGCTGGAGCACCTGGCCGACCGCCTCGGCCTCTCCCCCACCCCGGCGGACCTGCTGGCCTGGATCATGACGGCGACTGGCCCCGGCCTCACCGTCCCGCTCACCGAGGACCCCGAACTCTGGGCACAGGGCGTCGAACTGGGCCACCGCACGCTCTGGCTGATGCTCCGCGACGGCACCCGCCCCAAACTCCCCGGCGGGCGCCGCCCCTACGTCCGCGCCCCGCTGCCCGACCGCCCCCTGAGCCTGCGCTACGACCGCGACGAGGAGTCCCTGCACCTCGACGACGGCTGTATCTCCCCGGTTCCCCCGGAGGCCTGGGACTTCGAGGTGACCGGGGTGCGCGTCCTGGAGCAGTGGTTCGCGAACCGCACGGCGACGGCCGATCCGGGCACTTTGGCGGCGATCCGTCCGGTGACCTGGCCGCAGACCTGGACGTCGGAACTGCTGGAGCTGATCACCGTGTTGGCGCTGCTGGCGGAACTGGGCCCGCGGCGGGCGGAGTTCACCGTGACCGCCCCGATCACGGCGCCGGAGCTGACGAAGGCGGGCATCCTGCCGGTACCCGAGGCGGCCCGCCGACCGGCCTCGGTCCTCGACCACCCCGAAGAAGGCCCGGAAGGACAGTTCGCGCTGCTCTGAACAGCTCGACGCCTCAGGAGGTGCTCCCAGCCCCCTGCCCCTTGGGCTCGAAGGCGTCCAGCACCCGCTCCAGCATCCGGTCGAACACCGCCTCCATGTCGATCGGCCCCGCGTCCTCGGTGAACGCGGCGGCCAGCCTCGGATAGGCACCGGAGGCGATCCGGCCGCCCAGATAGGCCGTCCGCACCGCGTTCTCCTGCTCCTCCGACCACGGCAGCGACCGCGCCCGCTCGGCCGAGGACAGCTCGGTCGCGACGTACACGGTCACGCACCCGTTGAGCATCCCGAGCAGCTCCATCTTCGCGCCGTAGGGCGCGTCGAAGGAGTCCAGGCAGGTCATGCAGTGCTCGAGATAGCGCAGGGCGTTGGGGCTGAAGCCGTAGACCGGCGACATGAGCCGCGGCATCCAGGGATGCCGGAGCATGGCCGCCCGGGTCTGGTGCGCCACCCGGATCATCTCGGCCCGCCAGTCACCGCCCGGCTCCCACAGCTCGTGCTCCCCGCCGACCGCGTCCACCATCAGCTCGTACAGGTCCTCCTTGCGGGGGACGTAGTTGTACAGCGACATCGTCCCGCAGCCCAACTCGGCCGCGACATGCCGCATAGAGACGCCGTCCAGCCCCTGGGCGTCGGCGATCCGCACCGCCACCGCCGCGATGTCGGCGCGCGTGAACGCCGGTCTCGGTCCCCGGCCCGTGCGCTCGGGACGGGCCCAGATCACTTCGGGTACGGCCGCTCGGCCCGCCATCGATCATCACCTCGTCCACCATCCTAGTTACGTACACCGTACGTAGTGCGCTATGGTCGAGTCATGACTACTACGTACGCTGTACTTAGTGAAGGTCTGGAGAAGCGGTTCGGCGCTGTCCAGGCACTGAGCGGCCTGGACCTCGCGGTGGCGACCGGCACGGTCTGCGGAATCCTCGGGCCGAACGGGGCGGGCAAGACCACGGCCGTCCGACTGCTCACCACCCTGCTGCGGCCGGACGCCGGCTCGGCGCGGATCGCCGGACACGACCTCGCCCGGGAGGCGGCGGCGGTGAGGAAGCGGATCGGGGTCACCGGGCAGTACGCGTCGGTCGACGGGGACCTCACCGGCCGTCAGAACCTCCACCTGTTCGCCCGGCTGCACCGGGTGCGCGGACCGGCCGACCGGGCCGGCGAACTGCTCGACCGCTTCGGACTGACCGAGGCCGCCGACCGGCCCGCGTCCACCTACTCGGGCGGGATGCGCCGCCGACTGGACCTGGCGGCGAGCCTGATCCGCCGCCCCGAGGTGCTGTTCCTGGACGAGCCGACGACCGGCCTCGACCCGGCGAGCCGCAACCTGATCTGGGACGCCGTACGCGACCTCACCGCGGACGGCACGACCGTACTGCTGACCACGCAGTACCTGGAGGAGGCCGACCAGCTCGCCGACGACATCGCGCTGGTGGACCGGGGCCGGGTGACCCACACGGGTTCCCCGACCGAGCTGAAGGCCCTCATCGGGGCGCATGTCGAGGTGGTCGTGGCGGACGTCGACGTCATGGCGACAGCGGCGGGCGTCCTCGACCAGCTCACCGGCGCACAGCCGACGTTCGACCACGAACGCAAGGCCGTCGGCGCCATCACCCGGGACTCGACGCTCACGCTCCCCCGGCTGGTGCGTGAACTGGACGCGGCCGGCGTACCGCTGCTGGACGCGAGCCTGCGCCCGCCGACCCTCGACGACGTGTTCCTCCGGCTCACCGAGGACACCCCCCAGGACCAGAAGGAGACCGCCGCATGAGCACGCTGGCGTACGACTCAAGCGCGATGCTCGGCCGCCAGCTGCGGCGGTCGCTCAACAACCCGGGCCTGATCATCCTGACCCAGACCATGCCGGTCAGCATGCTGCTGTTCTTCGGCTACGTCTTCGGCAGCGCGGTGGCGATGCCGGGCCAGGAGTACCGCTCGTTCCTGCTTCCGGGCCTGCTGGTGGCGACCGCCGCGAACGGGATCATGAACGGGATGTTCCAGGCCGCGCAGGACACCCACCGGGGCGTGATGGACCGCTTCCGCACGCTGCCGATGAGCCGGGCCGCGGTGCCGCTCGGGCAGGCGGGCGCGGATCTGATGATCACGGCGGCCGGTACGGTGCCCTTCCTGCTGGTGGGGCTCGCGGTGGGCTGGCGGATCGAGGGCAGCGCCCTGGAAGCGGTGGGCGCCTTCGGCTTGTTGCTGCTGTTCCGGTTCGCGACCACGTGGATCGGGATCTTCCTGGGCCTGCTCACCCGGAGTGAGGAGGCCGCGGGCCAGCTGGGCGGCGCGACCTTCCTGCTGCCGCTGCTGTCCAACGCGTACATCCCGACCGAGGGCCTGCCGGGCTGGCTGCGCGTGGTCGCCGAGTGGAACCCGATCAGCGCGGTGACGACGGCCCTGCGGGACCTGTTCGGGAACGCGGGGGTGCCGGAGGGTGCGGCCTGGCCGGTGGCCCATCCGATCGCCGGGTCACTGGCCTGGTGCGCGGTGCTGTTGGCGGTGTTCGTGCCGGCCGCCGTGCACCGGTACGCGAACGGTGAGCGGTGAACCGGAGTTCCGCGCCCGGAGTCCGTCGGTGGATCTGACACGTCACGCCGGGTGGAGGCGTGCGGGTGGCGCGGGTGGGGCGCGGGGAATGGACGGGGGTCTTGCCCCGCGCCCGGAGACAACCACCGGTGCGGCGCCGCGTGCCGTGGGGATGACGGGCTGGAGCGCGGCGTCGCGCCGGGACGGCGTGGCGACCCGAGCGGGGGCTCCTCGGGACTGCCCCGAGGAACGCCGGCGTCGTGTCTAGCGCCCGCCGAACAGCGAACGGCGCAGCCGTCGCAGTGGCGCGAAGAGCGAGACGCGGCGCACCCGCGCTCCCCTCGCACTTCGGTTCTGTGCGGGCTCACGTGCGGTCAGCTCACGCATCAGCGAGGTCGCCTCGACCGTCTCTCCCTGCGGGACGGCGGGGCCGCCCAGCACCGAAAGATGGCGATCAAGACGCGAGCTGGAGGCGCTGCTCCCGCACGTGATCGCAGGAACCCTCGCCCTGCTGCGCACTGTTATCTGTTCCATGTCACTCCCCACCCGTACGAGTCCACCCGGCCCGGGCAGAGTAACCCTATCGCCCCCTCGGGGCACTCGTGTATCGCGGTCACAGGATTCACCTTCCCCGTAAGGGCGTTGACGACGCCTTCCCGGTCAATCTCCAAATCCGACCGATTTCAGGGCGAGTTGGACAACTGGCTGGGTAGTGGGCTGCTCGGAGCCCCCGTCCGGCTCGACAGTCACAGCGAGTGACGATGCCGATGTGTTCAGGCCTGATGCGACCAAGGGCGTGTCGCGGGCGAAGAGACCGAGGGAGCGCGGTCGCGCGCCCGGGCGCATGAGCCACAGTTGGCGTACGCGGTCGCTCGGCAGATCGCCGTACCCGCTCAGGGTGACCACCGCGCTCCCCTCTGCCGCGGAGGCGACCACTCCGATACTTCCGCCCCGGGTGTCCCGCCCGATGGTCGACCTGGCGTCGGGAGCCGCGAGAACGTGGGTGATCTCACGCGCCTGGGCTCGCTCCGCGTTCAGCGTGTCCTGTGTCTCGTTGGCCTGGACGGCGAACAAGGACGCCACCACGAGGGCCGCTGCCGCTGTCACCGTGGCGAACGGCACGAACAGGGGGCGTGAGCGCGCCGCACGGGAGCGTGACGGCGGGGGCTGCGTGCCCCACACGTGCGGCGGCAGCTGGGACGCCCGCCCCCGTCCCGCCTCGTGCCGGGCGTGCTCCTGCCGGAGGGCGGGTTCCTGCGGAGTGGTGCGTACGGCGGCCAGCACCCGGTCGCGCATCGCGGCGGGCGCCGGCGCGGCCGTCGACCAGGCGAGCCGGGCGGCGTCCTCGGACAGGGTGCGGACCTCGGCGTCGCAGCGGGCGCAGTCCTTGAGGTGCCTCTCGAAGCGGATGCGCTCGGCGGGTTCCAGAGCGTCGAGGACGTACGGGGCGGCGAGGGAGTGGATGTCCCCGCGGCGCAGCAGACGGTCGATCAGACTCATGCGGCACCTCCGAGGCACTCGCGCAGCCGGGTGAGTCCGTCGCGCATCCGGGTCTTGACCGTGCCCAACGGCAGCGAGAGCCGCTCGGCCACCTCACGGTACGTGTAGCCCTCGTAGTAGGCGAGGGTGACCGACTGGCGCTGCAGGGCGGTCAGTCCGTCCAGACAGCGGCGCACCCACTCCCGTTCGAGTCCGGCCTCGACCTCCTCGGTGACCTGGTCGAAGGCGGGGTGGTGGGAGCGGCGGGCCTCGCGCTGCTCGCGTTCGCCGGCCGCGCGGGCGCTGCGCACCCTGTCGACGGCGCGGCGGTGGGCGAGGGTGAGGACCCAGGACAGGGCGCTGCCGCGCGCCGGGTCGAACCGGGCCGCGGTCCGCCAGAGTTCCAGCAGCACCTCCTGCGCCACCTCCTCCGACTGCGCCGGATCCCGTACCACCCGCCGCACCAGTCCGAACACCGGTCCGGACACCAGCCCGTACAACTCCTCGAACGCCCTCTGGTCGCCGCCGGCCACCAGAACCAGCAGTTCGTCCGCCTCCAACTCGTCTCCCCCTCCAGCCAGACCGCATCTGGGCCGCTGTCCCGTCCCACGAGGCATGCGCAACCAACCCACCTCCGGATGGGGTTACGGATCAACGAGCCGAAAACGCGGGTGGCTTTCGATGAAACAACTTTTCACGAGCGCCGTAAGAACGTTTGGGATTCGACCAATCCACCCTGCCGACCGCTCCGAATCGCGTTCGTCAGGCAAGTTGGCACTGAGGACGGACGGCATGACACCTAACTCCAGGCGCGGCGCGGGACACCGGGGCCTCGTGACTCTCATTTGTGGTGCGTTGGCCACCGGCGGGCTCACCGCCGCCAGTGTTGCCACGCTCGCACCGGGGACGGCTTCCGCCTCCAGCCACCGGGAGGCCCCGCTGATCTCGGGGCAGCCGCAGTACGACAACACCGACGTGTACGCGTTCGTCAGCCCGGACCACCCGGACTCGACGACCATCGTCGCCAACTGGATCCCGATGGAGGACCCGGCCGGCGGGCCGAACTTCTTCACGTTCGCCGAGGACGCGCAGTACGACCTGCACGTCGACAACAACGGCGACGGCCAGGGCGACCTGCTGTTCCGGTACACGTTCAAGACGCACACGAAGAACGACAAGACGTTCCTCTACAACACGGGCGCGGTCACCAGCCTGTACGACCCGGACCTCAACATCACGCAGACGTACGACATCGAGATGATCAGGCTCGAGCACGGGAAGGAGACCTACAAGTCGAAGGTCGCCAAGAACGTGCCGGTGGCGCCGTCGAACGTCGGCAAGGCGTCGATGCCGGACTACAAGACCCTGCGGTACCAGGCCGTGAAGAAGCTCTCCAACGGCGCGAAGACCTTCGCCGGCCAGGCCGACGACCCGTTCTTCCTGGACCTGCGGGTCTTCGACCTGCTGTACGGCGGCAACCTCACCGAGGTCGGCAACGACACCCTCAAGGGCTACAACGTCAACTCGATCGCCCTCCAGGTGCCGACCAAGATGATCACCGAGTCCGAGAAGCAGCCGATCGTGGGCATCTGGTCCACCACTCAGCGCAGGAACGCGCAGGGCTACTACGCGCAGGTCTCCCGCCTGGGCAGCCCGCTGGTCAACGAGGTCGTCAACCCGCTGAAGGACAAGGACAAGTTCAACGCGTCCGAGCCGAAGGACGACGGCCAGTTCCTGAAGAACGTCACCAACCCCGAGCTGCCGAAGCTCATCGAGGCGATCTACAAGATCAAGGCGCCGGACGAGCCGCGCAACGACCTGGTCGACGTGTTCCTCAAGGGCGTCAAGGACCTCAACCAGCCGCCGTACGTGACGCCGGCCGAGGAACTGCGCCTCAACACCTCGATCATGCCTGCCGCCAAGCCCAAGCGGCTCGGTGTGCTCGACGGCGACACCGCGGGCTTCCCGAACGGGCGCCGGCTGACCGACGACGTGATCGACGCCTCGCTCCAGGTCGTCGAGGGTGAACTGCTCGGCGCGAAGAACGACCTCGGTGACGCGGTCGACAAGAACGACAAGAACTTCGAGAAGTCCTTCCCGTACGTCGCGCTGCCGACCGAGGGCTCGCGTGGACCGCTCGCCAAGGGCACGACCGACGGGACCGACGTCCGCAGCCAGCTCGGCGACGCCCTTCAGCCGGCCGGGGCATCGGACAGCTCCGACAACATGACCCTGATCGCCGGCTCGGCGGGCGCGGGCGCGCTCGGCATCCTGCTGATCGGCGGGGCCCTGATGTGGTGGCGCCGGATGCGGGACCGCGCGTACTAGGCGGGCCCTCCCGGCCGCACCGGCCGGGAGTCCGTCCTCTTGACTGGCGCGGTCCGCTCGTACCCATCCCCCACGGCGCGGACCGCGCCGCACCATCACCACCAGGTTGAACAGTCCGTCGACCCGTCGATCCGTCGACCAAGGAGAGGGCATGCCCCGGCGTACGAACGACAGCGCACCGGCCAGCGGCCACCCGGCACCGCCACCGGCCACACCGGAGCGCGAGCACGGCACGGGTTCGCCCGCCGGGGCCAAGACACCGAACCCGCCCGAGGAAACCGGGACGTCGGCCACCGGCCCGGAGCAGGCGGCCACACCGAGTCCGGCCGAGACCGGGGCGGACGACACGCCGGTGGCGGGGGGCGGCGAGAGCGGCGACAGCGGCGAGGCCGACGGTTCCGCCGCTGAGACCGACGCCACCGGGCAGCGCGCCGAAGCCGAAGCCGACACCGGCGCCCCGGGCAAGAAGCTCGATGCGGTCGGTGCGAGGTCGGCCGGGGATCCGCGGGTCGTGGCCGTGCGGCGGGTCTCGGCCGCCGGGCGGCGTTGGCGGGTCGCTCAACTCGCCGGATGCGCCGCCCTGTTGGCGGTGGCGCTCACCGCCGGGGCCATCGCGGTCGGGGCCGCCAAGGACGGCGGGACCACGGAGGTGGCGTCCGCGTCGGCGGCGCTGTCGCCGGAGTTGCTCACCAGCGGTGACATCGACACCAGCATCACGGCTCTGCAAGGCCATCTCCGCGCCCAGCCGAAGGACTTCAGCGGCTGGGCCACCCTGGGTCTCGCCTACGTCGAGCAGGCCAGGACCAAGGGCGACCCCGCGCGCTACCCGCAGGCGGAGCGCGCCCTGAAGCAGTCGCTGGACCTCAAGCCGGACAACGACCAGGCCCTGGCCGGCCGAGCCGCCCTCGCCGCCGCCCGGCACGACTTCAAGAACGCGCTGACGTACGCCGACCGGGCCCTCGAACAGAACCCCTACAGCGAACGCGCGCTGTCCTCCCGTATCGACGCGCTGGTCGAGCTCGGCCGCTACGACGACGCGTCGAAGGCGGCCGACACCGCCGACACCCGGCGACCGGGCATCCCCGTCTTCACGCGGTACGCGTACGTGCGTGAGCTGCGCGGTGACGTGACGACCGCGCGGCGGGTGCTGGAGCAGGCGCTCGCCACCGCCACCTCCCCGGGCGACGTGGCGTACGTGTCCAGCTCGCTCGGTCAACTCGCCTGGAACCAGGGCGACTACAAGGAAGCCCTCAACCACTACGCGCGCGCCCTCGCGGCCGACGAGAACTACCTCCCGGCGCTGGAGGGCCGTGCCCGCGCCGAGGCCGCCGACGGCGACAGCGCCACCGCCCTGCGGACCATGGAGGCCGTGGTCGCCCGCTATCCGCTGCCCGGCCCGCTGGTCGTACTCGGCGAGCTGTACGAGGACCGGGGCGCCGACGGCGACCGGGCCAAGGCGCGCGACCAGTACGCCCTCGTCGACGCCTGGACCGCGCTGGCCCGCGCCAACAAGGTCAACGCCGACCTCGACACCGCGCTCGCCGCCGCCGACCACGGCGACAAGGCCGAGGCGCTGCGCGCGGCCCGCGCCGAGTGGTCCCGCCGGCACACCGTGCACACGGCGGACGCCCTCGCCTGGGCCCTGCACGTCAACGGCCGTGACGAGGAGGCCCTGCCGTACGCCCGCCGGGCCACCGCCACCGGATACCGCAACGCCGCGTTCCGCTACCACCGCGGGATGATCGAGCGCGCCACCGGCAACGAGAAGGAAGCCCGCACGCATCTGACGGCGGCGCTGGAGCTGAACCCCGGCTTCTCGCCGCTGGGCGCCCGCGAGGCCCGTAAGGCACTCAAGTCCCTCGAGGCGACGGAGGCCGCCCGATGAAGCCCCGGTCCGCCACCCGTCGCCTGGTCACCTCCGGCGCGGCCGTACTCACGGCCGCCTGCGCGCTGGTGCTGGTTCCCTCGGGGGCGGCGAGCGCCCACCCGCTCGGCAACTTCACCGTCAACCACTACGACGGACTGGTCGCCGCCCCCGGCGAACTGCGCGTCCAGCACGTCGAGGACCTCGCCGAGATCCCGGCCACCCAGGCCAAGCCGGACCTGCGGAAGCTCGGCACGACCGACTGGGCCCGGCAGCGGTGCGCGGCGGCCGCCCGGGACAGTGAGGTCACCGTCGACGGCCGTACGGTCACGCTCACGGCCCGCGGCAGCACGGTGCGGGTGCGTCCAGGGCAGGCAGGGCTGGACACCCTCCGGGTGGAGTGCCGGCTGACCGCGCCGCTGCCGAAGGACGACAGCGTGACCCTCGGCTTCCACAGCGCGGCCACCTCCGCGGGCCCCGGCTGGCGGGAGATCACCGCGCGCGGCGACCGTATGACGCTCACCGACTCGGACGTACCGGAGAAGTCGCTTTCGGGTGAACTCACCACGTACCCGCAGGAGTTGCTGTCCTCCCCTGCCGACACCACGACCGCGTCGCTCCGGGTCCGCCCCGGTGGCCCGGCCCTGGCCGAGGCGGGCCGGGACGCTCCCGCCGCCTCCGTCCTGCCGCGCGGCGCCGACCGCTGGACGCGGGCCCTGGACTCCCTGGTCGCCCGTGAGGACCTCACCCTCGGCTTCGGCGCGCTGGCGATCCTGATCGCCGTCGCCCTGGGCGCCCTCCACGCGCTCGCACCGGGCCACGGCAAGACCCTGATGGCCGCGGTCGCGGCCGCCCGGGGCGGCAGGGCCCGGATGAAGGACGTCCTCCCGCTGGCCGCCTCGGTGACCGTCACCCACACCCTGGGCGTGGTCGCCCTCGGCCTCCTGGTGACGGCCGGGTCGGCGGCGGCGCCCTCGGTGATCTCCTGGCTGGGCATGGCCAGCGGCGCGATGGTGACGGCCGCGGGGATCACCCTCCTGCGACGGGCCTGGCACAACCGGGCCCACGCGCTCGGACAAACACGGGGTCACGTCCACGGACACGATCACTCGCATGACGACGACCATGGACACGACCACGAGCACGACCACGACCACGGGCCAGGGCACGATCACGGGCATGGGCATGGGCATGGGCATGGGCATGGGCACGGGCACGGCCACGGGCACGGTCACAGCCACGACCACCCGCACGACCACAGCCACCCGCACGAGACAGCGGACGCCCCAGAGACAGCCGACGCGCCCGAGCGCCCGCTGGTCCTGGCCGCCGCGCACAGCCACCCCACCTCCCCCGCCGCTGCTGCCGTCTCCCCCGCACACGCACACGACCACCCCCACCCCCGCACGCACGACCACACGCATGACCACGGCCATGACCACGGCCAGAGCCACTCCCTCACGCACTCGCACGGCGGCTTCACCCACACCCACGCCGTAGCCCCCACCCTGCGCGGCACGATCCTGCTCGGCTTCGCCGGCGGGCTCGTGCCCAGCCCTTCCGCGGTCGTGGTGCTGGTGGGCGCCGCGGCGCTCGGAAAGGCCTGGTTCGGGCTCCTGCTCGTCGTCGCCTACGGCGTCGGGCTCGCCCTCACACTGACCGCGGCCGGCTTCGCCGTCGTCAAACTGGGTACGGGTGTCACCCGGGTGCTGGACCGGCGCCCGCGGTGGACGGCCAGTCCGCTGACGGCCCTGGTCCGCAGGACCGCGCCCCTGGGATCCGCGCTCGTGGTCGTGGTCATCGGGGTCGGATTGGTACTCAAGGGGGCGGCATCCGCACTCGGCTGAGTTACGTTTGTGGAGAAATAGCGCGGATGCGAATGGGGGACGCCCGTGTCCGAAGAATCGGGCAGTGAACGTCTGATCGCGGGTCGCTACCGTCTCCTGTCCCCGCTCGGCGAGGGCGGCATGGGAACCGTGTGGCGGGCCCGTGACGAGGTGCTGCACCGCGAGGTGGCGGTCAAGGAGGTACGGGCACCCGCCGGGCTGCAGGGATCCGAGCTGGAGCGGTTGTACGCCCGGCTGGAGCGCGAGGCCTGGGCGGCTGCCCGGGTCGCCAACCGCAACGTGGTGACGGTGTACGACGTGGCCACCCAGGACGGCCGTCCCTGGATCGTCATGGAGATCGTGCGCGGTATCTCCCTGGCCGAACTGCTGGACGCGGAGGGGCCGCTCGACCCGCAGCGGGCCGCGCACATCGGCGCCGAGGTGCTGTCCGCACTGCGGGCCGCGCACGAGGCCGGGGTGCTGCACCGGGACGTGAAACCGGCCAACGTGCTGATGTCGAACGACGGCCGGGTCGTGCTCACCGACTTCGGTATCGCCCAGGTCGAGGGCAGCTCCGCGCTGACCATGACCGGTGAGGTCATCGGCTCGCCCGAGTTCCTGGCGCCGGAGCGGGCGCTGGGCCGCACGCCCGGGCCCGAGTCCGACCTGTGGGCGCTGGGCGTCCTGCTGTACGCGTCCGTCGAGGGCCACTCGCCGTTCCGCCATGACACCCCGCTCAGCACCCTGCGGGCGATCGTCGACGATGAGCTGCCGCCGCCGCTGCGGGCCGGTCCGCTGACCCCGGTGATCGAGGGGCTGCTGCGCAAGGACCCGGCCGAGCGGCTGTCGGCCGAGCGGGCCGAGCAGGACCTGCGGATCATCGGCGCGGGCGGCACACCCCGGGCGGGCTTCGGGCCGGAGTCCTCGTTCGCGTACCCGCCGACCGTCGCGGCCCCTCAGCAGCCGCCGTTGACCTCGTCCGGCCCGTCGCAGTGGACGCAGCCCGCCCCGACCGGCGACCCCACGACACCCACCACGACCGGCCCCGGCGGACCCACCGGACCGCACCGCAGCCGCCGCGCGGCCGTGGTGCTGGTCGCGGGCATCGCCGCCCTGGCGCTGGCGATCGCGGGGCTGACGTACGCCCTGCTGAACCAGGACGACGGGAACAAGACCGAGGGCGGCGGGACCAAGACCGAGACGTCCGCGCCGGTTTCGCCCTCGGTGAGCGACACCGCGCCCAAGGACACCGAGAAGTCCGAGCCCACGCCCAGCAAAACCCGCGAGTCCACGTCCGCCGCCCCGCAGCAGTCGGTGAAGGTCTCCCTGGCCGGTTCGCACACGGAGTACTCCGGCCCCTGCCCGCCGGCGCGGGACGACTCGCCCGCGTTCACCGCGACGTTCACGGTGGGCACGCTGCCGGCCGAGGTCAGCTACCGCTGGGTGTCTCGGGACGGCGAGGTCATGGACGCGGGGTGGAAGACCCTGTCGTTCCCGGACGGCGGCGGCAGGACCAAGCAGGACACCGCGTTCGTGACGACCAACGACGACAACGGCAGCTTCCAGAACGAGATCAGCGTCGAGGTCCGCGACCCCGTGCACACGACGTCCAACTCGGTGCCGTTCTCGGTGACCTGTGAGTCGGAGACCCCGTCGGACGGGGCCTCCCCCTCCACGTCAGCGACGCCGTGACGGCGCCGGAACCTTCCTGACGGTCAGGTCAGACCGGTGAACACCGGCAGATAGCCGCCGGACTGGCCGGCCGCCTTCGGGTGGTACGACTCGCCGATGTTGAGCACATTGAGACTGTTCAGCCACGGGCTGCCGGAGCAGAGCTCGTGGCCGGTGAAGGCGGAGCGGACGTCGCCGAAGGCGAAGCCGTGGTCCGCTGCCCTCTTGGCGACCGCGGTGTCCAGGTAGTCGGCCGCGTCGTTGATGGCCTTCCGTTTGGTCTCGGACAGGCCGAGACAGGTGACGCCGAGCTTGTAGAAGCGGGGGTAGCCGAGCACGACCACGCGAGCGGCCGGTGCCTTGGCCCGGATCGCCGAGTAGACGCTGTCGAGATTGCCGGGAAGCGTCGAGTCGACGTACGCCTTCGCGGTGTTGATCCGGGACAGGCAGGAACTGTCGGACTGGAGCACACAGGTGGTCATGACGTCGGAGAATCCGGCGTCGTTGCCGCCGACGCTGATCGAGACGAGGGCGGTGGCGGAGTTGAGCGGGGTCAGTTGACTCGCCAGAACATCACTCGTTCGGGCGCCCGAGCAGGCGGTGAAGTCGAAGGACGAGGGTGAATGGGCGGCGGCCCAGAGGTACGGATAGGCCTTGGCGCTGCGCTTGCAGTCGCCGCTTCCGGAGAGGTAGCTGCCCGTCCCCACCCCGGAGGAATAGGAGTCACCGAGCGCCACATAGCCGCCGGTTGAGGCGAGTTGGGACGCCTGAGCCGTGGACGCGCCGGTGAGCGCGGTGCCGACGGCGAGGAGGAGAGAGCTGACGAATACGGCAAGTCGGGAACATCTCATGGAACCTCCCTTAGCAGGATCTCTGCCACCACCGTCGTAGCAACTACGCGCGTGGACGGGAAGTGTCCATGCCAAGTCTTTTCGGACGTTCGCAAGATTGACCCGACCTGTTCGCCGTGACCTGAACCAGCGTTCCCCCGCGGGCGCGCGAACCTCCGGCGGGCGTGCGCGTCTTGACGGCCCCCTCGCGGCTGCGCCACATTGAAGCCCGGCATCCGGCGCTTCGGGGGGCAAAGTCGCCAATGCGGACCATACGCGTCAAGTCATCGTCAAGAGAGCTGTCGCCGCTGCTCGCCGGCGCCGCGACGGCCGTCGCGGGATGCGGCGCGCTGTTCGCCTTCGCCGACTCCCACTCGCCGCTGCGCGGCCCGCTCACCCTGTTCTTCCTGCTCGCCACGCCCGCGGCCGCCATCGCGGCGGGCCTGCGCGGGCTGGAGCCGTTCGGTCGTCTGCTGACCGCGGTCGCGGGGTCGGTCGTCCTGAACATGCTGGTGGCGCAGGGCATGCTGGCCGTGCACCGCTGGTCGGTGCGGGGCGGGCTGGTGGCCGTGACCGCCCTCAGCGCTCTTGTGTTCCTGCCGTTCCTGGTGCTGCGGTCACGCGGGGCCGTGCGGCGGCGAGAGTCCCAACTCGCTGATGGCAAGGGAGCCGTAACGGTCAAACCAACAAAAAGGTGAGGCCTCGTTCCAGGTCTTGCCATACAGGCTCAATCGTCAATACCGTCGTACATCTCACCCGCATCGGACCATCATCAAGCGGCTCCAGGGGAGGGCTCAGGTCCGCGATGGATTCCGGCGCGGGGCGCGGTAGGGGGGTGCCGTGCTCGGTGACCGCAGTGGTGACCGAGCCGTGCCGCGCGACCGGCTGCCGTTCTCGGGGCCGGCCAGCTTTGCCAGCTCACCCGGCACGCACGGAGATCGCTTCCGGCATGCCCCGGGTGAGAACCCCCCTTTCGAACCGGACAAAGAACCGGGCTGCCCAGGGGCGGGCGGTCCACCGGACGAGAGGGACCAGACCCATGAGCTCAGTTCTGCGCCCGGCCAGTACGGGCAAGGATCCGTCAACGGCCGGCACGTACCGGCCGATCTCCTCTCACCTGGCGATCACGCCACCGGTGAGCGTGGTGATTCCCGCCATGAACGAGGCGGAGAATCTCCCCTATGTCTTCAAGACACTTCCGGCCTGGATACACGAAGTGGTCCTGGTGGACGGCAACTCCACCGACGACACCGTCGACGTGGCCCGCTCGCTGTGGCCGGACGTCAAGGTGGTCGAACAGCGCGGCAGGGGCAAGGGCGACGCGCTGACCACCGGGTTCCAGGCCGCCACCGGCGACATCATCGTGATGGTCGACGCGGACGGCTCGGCCGACGGCAACGAGATCGTCAGCTACGTCTCCGCCCTCGTGTCGGGCGCGGACTTCGCCAAGGGGTCCAGGTTCGCCAACGGCGGCGGCACCGACGACATGACCTTCATCCGCAAGCTCGGCAACTGGGCACTGTGCACGGCGGTCAACCGCAAGTTCGGCGCCCGGTACACGGACCTGTGCTACGGCTACAACGCGTTCTGGCGGCACTGCCTCGACAAGATCGAGCTGGACTGCACCGGCTTCGAGGTCGAGACCCTGATGAACATCCGGGTGGTGAAGGCCGGGCTGAAGGTGCAGGAGATACCGAGCCACGAGTACCTCCGCATCCACGGCACCAGCAACCTGCGGGCCGTGCGGGACGGGCTCAGGGTGCTCAAGGTGATCCTGAGCGAGCGCTCCAACCGGCGGGCGCTGCGCCGCCGGCCGCAGCACTCGCCGCTGCTCGACTCGGTGCGGGGAGAGGCGTCTTGACCGGTCCCGGCATCTCCGTGGTGATCTGCGTGTACACCGAGGACCGCTGGGAGGACATCCTCGCGGCGGTCGCCTCGGTGCGGTCGCAATCGCGTCCCGCACGGGAGACACTCCTCGTCGTCGACCACAACGCGGCTCTCCTGGAGCGGCTGGCCAAGGAGTACAAGGAGCCGCAGCGGACCGGGGAGGTGCGGGTGCTCGCCAACGCGGGCCCCCGCGGCCTGTCCGCCGGCCGCAACACCGGGATCGCCGCGGCGCACGGCGACGTCGTGGCGTTCCTGGACGACGACGCCGTGGCCGAACGGGACTGGCTGCGGCACTTCGCCGCGGGCTACGCCGATCCGCGGGTGCTGGCCGTCGGCGGCCGTACCGTGCCGATCTGGGCGTCGGGCCGCCGACCGGCCTGGTTCCCGGAGGAGTTCGACTGGGTGGTCGGTTGCACCTACCGGGGGCTGCCGCCGGGCCGGGTGCGGGTGCGCAACGTCCTCGGCGGCAACGCCTCCTTCCGTCGCAGTGCCTTCGACGCGGCGGGCGGCTTCGCCACCGGTATCGGACGCGACGGCGACAAGCGGCCGCTGGGCTGCGAGGAGACCGAGCTGTGCATCCGGCTCACCCGGGCCAGACCGGAGGCGATCCTGCTGATCGACGACCGTGCGGTGATCCATCACCGGGTGCCCGAGGCACGTGAGCACTTCCGGTACTTCCGGACGCGGGCGTACGCCGAGGGCCTGTCGAAGGCGCTGGTGGCCCGGAGTGTGGGGACGGACAAGGGACTTGAGTCGGAGCGCCGGTACGCGACCCGGGTACTGCCGGCCGGGGTGGCGCGCGGCCTGCGGGACGCCGTGCTGGCCCGGCCGGGCGGCGCGGGCCGCGCGGGCGCGATCGTCGCCGGGGTGCTGACGGCGGCCGGCGGGTATGTGGTGGGCAGTGTCCGGGCACGCCGCGCCGCCACCACCTTCTCGGTGGCCGGGATCGACGGCGGGACCGAGGGGGAAGCGGATGGCTGAGGCGCCGGTGCCGATCCTCATGTACCACGCGATCGCGGCCGAACCGAACGACGCCACCCGGGAGTTGTCGGTGACCCCGGAGGCCTTCGCCGAGCAGCTGGCCGTGATCGGCGAGCTGGGGTTCACCCCCGTCGACACCGCCGCCCTCGCCGAGGGGTGGCGCTCCGGACGCCCGCTGCCCGCACGGCCCGTCCTGATCACCTTCGACGACGGCTACGAGGGCGTGCACCGGCACGCCCTGCCGGTGCTCGCGGGGCACGGCTTCGCGGCCACCCTGTTCGTCTCCACCGGCTGGATCCGCGGCGCGTACGACACCGGGGGCGGCCTCGACACCATGCTGGACTGGGACCAGATCCGCGAACTCGCCGCTCACCGCGTGGAGATCGGCGGACACAGCCATACCCACCCGCAGCTCGACCAGCTCGACGACGCCACGCTGCGCCACGAGCTGACCCACTGCAGGGAGATAGTCGCCGACGAACTCGGCACGGTCCCGGCCTCGTTCGCCTACCCCTACGGCTACTCCAGCCGGCGGGTGCGGCAGGCGGTGCGGGAGACGGGGTACGGCCAGGCGCTCGCCGTCGGCAACGGGCTCGCCCACCGGCGGCAGGGACCGTACGCCCTGCGACGGGTCACCGTGCGCCGCAGCACCGGCATCGAGGAGTTCGAGCGGCTCGTCCAGGGCCGCGCGATCGCCCGTACCTTCGCCGGGGACCGTGCCCTCACCAAGGGGTACGCCCTGGTCCGCAGAGCACGCCAGGTCCGCCGGAAGGCCATCCGTTCCCGTGTCTGACACGACCACGACCACGCCCGAGGACACCACGCCCGAGGACACCTCGCCCGCGACCGGGGCGCCCGAACGGTCGGGGCGCCGGCTCCGGCTGCCCGGCCTCGGCCGGTCGCCGGGGGGCAACCAGCTGTTCCGCAACGCGTACGCGCTGATGCTGAACACCGGCATCTCCGCGGTGCTCGGCCTCGGCTTCTGGCTGGCCGCCGCCCGCTACTACTCCGAGTCGGCGGTCGGTCAGGGCTCCGCCGCGATCGCCGCGATGAAGCTGCTCGCGGGCCTGACCGCGGTGACCCTGACCGGTGCGCTGGCCCGCTTCATCCCGGTCGCGGGCCGGGCCACCGGGCGGCTCGTGCTGCGGACGTACGCGGGCAGTTCGGTGGTCGTGGCGGTGGCCGCGCTGGTCTTCCTGCTCACCCTGAACCTGTGGGGGCCGTCGTACCGCTTCCTGCACGGGCCCCTCAACGGGCTCGGCTTCGTGCTGGCCGTCGTCGCCTGGTCGCTGCTGACGCTGCAGGACGGGGTGCTGACGGGGCTGCGCAGCGCGCTGTGGGTACCGGTCGGCAACACCGTGTTCTCCGCGGTGAAACTGGGGCTGCTGGCCGCGTTCGCGGTGGCCCTCCCGACGTCGGGCGTGTTCGTGTCGTGGGTCGCGGCGATCGCGTTCTCCGTGCTGCCGCTGGGCTGGCTGGTGTTCCGGCGGCTGACGCCCCGGCACATCGAGGCCACCGACGAGCACGCGAGGCCACCGACGCTGAGGGAGATCGGTCGGTTCCTGGCGGGCGACTACACCGGATCGCTGTTCTCGCTGGCCGTGGTCTACCTGGTCCCCGTGATCATCGCCTCGCAGGTGAGCTCCGAGGACAACGCGTACTTCTACATCACCACCACGATCGGCGGCACGGTCAACCTGCTCGCCATCAACATGGGTGCCTCGCTGACCGTGGAGGGTTCGCACGACCCGCGCCGGCTGGCCTCCAACACCCGGGCCGCGCTCAGACGGATGGCCCGGATCATGCTGCCGGTGGCCGGGACCCTGTTCGTCGGGGCGCCCTGGATCCTCGGGGTGTTCGGCGCGGGCTACGCGGACGCGGCCACCGGGCTGCTGCGCTGGTTCGCGGTCGGCGCGGTGCTGCGGGTGGTCATGGAGACGTACTTCGCGGTACTGCGGGCGCAGAGCCGCACCGCCGGACTGGCCTGGATGCAGGGCCTGTTGTGCGTGCTGGTGCTCGGTCTGACACTGCTGCTGCTGCCCCGGATGGGCCTGACCGGCGCGGGCGTCGCGGAGATCTCCTCGCTCGCGGTGATCGTGGCGATCGCCGCGCCCAAGCTGTACCGGACCGTTCGGGCCGGGTCGGGCGACCTGCCCGAGGACGCGGCGCCGGACGGGGACCTCGCCGACCTGGGGGCGCGCGAGGTTCCCGCGCCGTCCGGAACACAGCGGCGCGGGCCCGGCTTTGCGCTCGACCAGGACACCCTGGCTCTCGGTATCCATGTCGACTTCGACCACCTGGAACGCCGGCCGGACGTCCGCCCGGGCCCCGGCACACCGCCCGCCGGCACGCCCACGGCGCCCGAGGACCGGAGGCCGACCTGGGCGCGGGAGCCCGAGCTGGGGCTGCCCGTCGAGGCGAGGGAGCCGGGCTCCGAGGCGTCACTGGGGCCGGCTCAGGCCGAGGCCGAGGTGGACGCCCCGTTCGAGGCGCGGGAGGAGACCACGGGGGAAGCCGAGGCGGTCGTAGGGGAAGAGACACCCGTACCCTCGGAGGCCATGGCGGCCGAAGCGGCACCGGCGCGTGGACTGCCCACCCGCGCCGGGGTGGTCCTGGGCTGTCTGCTGACCGCCGCGCTGCTCCTGTACTGGGTGCCCGCGCTGCGGCTCGGCGAGGCCGACCTGGACGAGATGGGCGGGCTCGGGCTGATCTCCGTGCTGCCCCTGCCCACCCTGGTCGGGGCCGCGCTGCTGGTCGTGGTGTTCGCGTCGCTGCTGTGGCTCGGGCGCGAGCACCGGGCGCTGCTGCTGCTGACGCTGCTGGCGACCGTCGTCTCCCTGCACGCGCTGCCCGCCGTGATCGAGACGGAACCACGGTTCGCGACGGCCTGGCAGCACCTCGGGTTCCTCGACTACATCGACCGGACCGGGTCCGCGGTGCCGGACCTGGACGCGCGCTGGAGCTGGCCGGGCTTCTTCGCGGTGGCCGCGTTCGTCACCAGGGCGTGCGGGGTCGGCGACCTCACCGAGGTCATCCGCTGGTGGCCGACCGCCGTCCAACTCCTCTATCTGGCCCCGATGTTCCTGCTGGTGCGTTCGATGCGGGCGAGCTGGCGGGCCAAGTGGACCGGTATCTGGGTCTTCGTGCTCAGCGGCTGGGTGGGGCAGGACTACTTCTCCCCGCAGGGCTTCACGTATCTGCTGTACCTGGCGTTCGTGGCGATCCTGCTCGTCTGGTTCCGGGCGCCGGGGGTGATCTGGGCGAAGCGGCGCCCGGGCGAGATCGAGGTCGAGCCGGCCGACCGGCGGCAGCGGGCCGTGCTGCTGATGATCGTGATCGGTCTGTTCGCGGCGAGCGTCCCGGCCCACCAGCTCACCCCGTTCGTGATGCTGGGCGTGCTCGCGGTGCTCGTCCTGGCCGGCCGCAGCGAACTGCGCGGCCTGCCCGTCCTGTTCGGGGTACTGGTGGCGGCCTGGGTGGGCTTCATGGCCGAGCCGTACTGGTCCGGGCACTTCGACGAACTGTTCGGCGGGGTGGGCGGGGTCGGCAGCAACGTGTCGTCGTCGGTGTCCGGCCGGATCCAGGGCGGCAGTTCGACGCACAAGCTGGTGCTGTACGTGCGGGTGCTGCTGGCCGGCGGGGTGATGGCCTTCGCCTGCTGGGGCTGGTGGCGCCGACGCTGGCACCACTACCGCGAACGGTCCCTGCTGGTCCTCACCTTCGTACCGTTCCTGGGCTTCGGCATGCAGTCGTACGGCGGTGAGATGGCGCTGCGCGTCTTCATGTTCGCGCTGCCCGGCTCGGCCCTGCTCGCCGGACTCGCCCTGTTCCCGCGCACCGGCGTCACCGCCGGAGAACGCGACAAGGACCGGGTGAGCCTCGCCCCGCTGGCCGCGCTGATGGCGGGGCTGGTCCTCATGGGCGGTTTCCTGGTGGCGCGGTGGGGCAACGAGCCGTTCGAACGGATCCGGCCCGGCGAGGTCACGGCCATGGACTACGTGTACGCCCATGACGATCCGACGGTCCGGCTGCTGTGGCTGAGCAATGACACGGTGACCAACGTGACGCCGGCGATGCCGTGGGGCGCCAGGGACATGGAGAAGGTCCAGTACGTGCCCACGTTGGCGCCGCCCGACCCGGTGCTGGTGTCGGGCCTGGTCAAGGCTCTGAAGGACGCGGGCCCGAACTCGTACCTGATGATCAACCGCAGCCAGGTCGTCTATCTCCAGCTGGACGTGGGCTATTCGGACAGCTGGGAGCCGCGGCTGGTCAAGCACCTGGACCGGCGGCCGGAGCTGCGCAAGGTCCTCGTCAACGACGACGTGACGATGTACACGCTGCGCAAACAGCCCGAGGGCAAGGTTCCCGCCGCGGATCCGGGCCCGATCGGGCCGCAGGTGACGTGGACGCCGTGGTCGGTCGTCGGGGCGCTCGCGCTGATCGTGCTGCTGACGGCACGGGAGGTCGTGCGGGTCGCGGTGCGGCCGAGTGTGCGGCAGCTGCGGTGGCTTCAGGGCAGCTTCTGGTTCTCGCTGCCGCTGCTGGCGGTGCTGTTCGCCGCGCTGGTCCAGCGGTTCCTGACGATGAAGTAGGGCGCCCCGGTCCCGGGAGAGTGGGGTGAAGCGGCTCAGTCGGCCCGCCGGTCGAGCCACTTCACCTCGTACGCCTGCATCGTGAACCGCCTGCCGTCGATCTGGGCGCTGATCGGCCGGTCGAGGGTGTTGACCACCAGGGCCACCGTGTCGGTCGCCAGGACCCGCACGTTGGGTACGTCGTCCGCGGCGACGGACACCGTCCGGTAGGCGGTACCGGGCGGGAACTCGGCACCGAAGCGGGAGACCAGGTCGTACAGGGGGAGCTTCGCGCCGCCGCCGCTCCGGTCGGTCGGGGTCCACAGACAGCCGGGACAGCCGGTGCCGTTCTCCCTCTCCGGGTTCCAGTAGAAGCCGGAGGATGCGCCGCCCTTGACCATGGCGATCATCCCGGCGGCCTGGACGGCGACCCGGCGGGTCTCGGACCAGCCCTTGCGTTCGTCCTTGGCGTCGGCGGGTTCGACGTAGTACTCGGCCCACCACAGCGGCAGGCCGCCGGTGCGGGCCCGCACCCATGTCCCCACCGCGGTGAACTTGTCCGTGGCCGCGAACTCGTCGGGCAGCAACTCGTCGTCGTTGGTGTAGCTGGAGCCGTCGACGACCACGAAGTCGGCGCCGGCCTTGTGCCGGTTCCAGTAGGCGAAGGCGTCGAGGATCCGCTGGTCCATCGCGCCCCAGGGCCCCTTGAAGGTGGCCGAGGCGTCCGCCGAGCGCGGATCGACGCTGTCCATCACCAGGTACGGCCCACCGACCTCGATGTCCTTGTCGACGCCCTTGAGGGCCTTGTAGACCAGGTTGTAGAGCTTGGTGTAGCCCTCGTAGTCCCAGCGGGCCTCGGCGTCGTTCCAGAAGCCCTTGAACTCGTTCCAGACGACGAAGTGGCGTACGTCGGGATAGCGCTTGGCGACGGTCGCGGCCAGGTCGGCGAAGTCCTGGTAGTGGTCGGCCCTCGGCGCGGTCTCCAGGGCGGCCTGGCTCCAGTTCGTGTTGCCGACGCCCGCCTTGCCGCCCTTCATCCAGTCCGGGGAGCAGCACAGGGTGATCACCGGGGTGGCCCCGGAGGCACGCATGAAGTCGACCCGGCGGTCCAGGGACCCGAAGTCGTAACGGCCCTTCACCGGCTCGGGGTTGTCGGCGCCCCAGCCCATGATGTGCTGGTTCTGCGGTAGGCCCCCGGCCTTCGACAGCAGGCCCTCGACTCGCCGGGTGGCGGCGCCTGCCCCCTCGTCGGCGCTGAACTGGGTGTGCGTGAAGCCCCAGCCCACGTCAGGCTCGGGCGCACCGGCCGGCGCGCTCGGCGTGCCGTGCACCGTGTCGCCGTCGCGCGAGGTGCCCTCGGTTCCGGCCCCGTTACCGGGAAACGTGTTGAGCAGGGTCACGACCAGGGCCAGCGCGGCCAGACCCACACCGAGCAGCGCGGTGAACCGCCACCGCCCGGCCCCCGAATTCCACCCATGACGTCCCATCAAGGGCAACGGTAACGGGCCGGACACCCGGCGGGGCAGAGGTCGTAGCCGCACAGCTCTGTAACAGGACGGACGCCGAGACGCAGGGGGCGCACCGCACGCACCCGACACCGACGCCACCGGGGCGTGCCTCGGACGCGGCCGGTGCGCTGACGGCACGGCAGGTGCACTCCGGTGCAGTACGGAAAGCGGGTGCACGAGACCCGAACGTGCCGGATCATGGCGGTCATGTCTGCGAACCCACACGACGCTCTGCCGATCCGGCTCAACGTCGACGACAGCGACTCGCCGTCCGATGTCGTCGACGCGCTGTTCCTCGGTCGCTTCGCGACGGGCGAGCAGCCGTACTCGCACGCGGCCAACATCGACCGCGTGCGCTCCGGGGCGACCCTGCTGCCCCCCGACGCCCGGGTACTGCGCATCGCCCGCGACGACGACCGCAGCGCGACGCTGGCCGAGGGCGACGGCTGGACCCTGCTGGTCTCCCGCTGGAACCGGGGCGCGGACGTCACGGTCACGGCGACCACCGCGGAACTCGCCCAGAAGGTCCTCGACCAGGCCACCGACGGCGCGGCGGACGAGCCCGAGCCGCAGCCGGAGAACGTGACGATGGGCTTCTGGTACGTCTCCCCCAGGCGCGGCCCGCACCGCACCACACGGCAGATCTCCGCGGGCACCTGGGACGAGGTGCGGGCCAACTACACCGCGCCGGTCGCGGACGCGATGGACGTCCTGATGAAGACCACGCCGGAGGACATCGCCGGCCGTCTGCTGCTGCTACACGGCCCGCCGGGCACCGGCAAGACGTCGGCGCTGCGGACCCTTGCGCGGTCCTGGCGGGACTGGTGCCAGGTCGACTGCGTGCTGGACCCCGAGCGGCTGTTCAGCGACGTCGGCTATCTGATGGACATCGCGATCGGGGAGGACGACAGCACGGGCAAGGGCCGCTGGCGGCTGCTGCTGCTTGAGGACTGCGACGAACTGATCCGCGGCGAGGCCAAGCACACCGCCGGTCAGGCGCTGTCCCGGCTCCTCAACCTCACCGACGGGCTGCTGGGCCAGGGCCGTAACGTCCTGGTCGGTGTGACGACCAACGAGGACCTGGAGCGCCTCCACCCGGCCGTGGTCCGCCCGGGCCGCTGTCTGGCCCGTATCGAGGTGGGTCCGCTGACCCGCCGGGAGGCCGTGAGCTGGCTGGGCGACGAGGAGGGCGTGGGCCGCGAGGGCGCGACTCTGGCGGAGCTGTACGCGCTGCGGCGGGGCACCTCGCCGACGTCGCTGCCGGAGCCCCGGCCGGGGACGGATGCGGGGCTGTACCTGTAGGGCACGTGCTTTGATGGGTGTATGACCCTGTTCGTCGGCACGTCGGGGTGGCAGTACAAGGACTGGCGGGGTGTGCTCTACCCGGCCGGGTGTCCCACGCGGCTGTGGCTGGAGGAGTACGCGGCGCGGTTCGCGACCGTCGAGATCAACAACGCCTTCTACCGGCTGCCGTCCCGGGAGACCTTCGAGGCCTGGCGGGAGCGCACCCCGCCGGACTTCGTCGTCGCGGTGAAGGCCAGCCGTTATCTGACCCACATCAAACGGCTGCGGGAGCCCGAGGAGCCGGTGGACCGTCTGATGAGCCATGCGGCGGGCCTCGGCGACCGGCTCGGTCCGGTCCTGCTCCAGCTGCCACCGACGCTGCGCGCGGACGCGGGGCTGCTGGACAGCTGCCTGTCCTGTTTCCCGGCCGGCACGAGGGTCGCGGTCGAACCGCGCCACGACTCGTGGTGGACGCCCGAGGTGCGCGGGGTGCTGGAAGCCCGCGGTGCCGCCCTGTGCTGGGCCGACGTCCGCTCCCGACCGGCGACCCCGCTGTGGCGCACCACCGACTGGGGCTACGTCCGCTTCCACGTCGGCCGCGCCCGGGCCTGGCCGCACTACGGCAGGCAGTCCCTGAAGACCTGGGCCGAGCGGATCGCGGACACCTGGTCCGAGGGCGAGGACGTGTTCGCGTTCTTCAACAACGACCCGAACGCGGCGGCGGTGAGGGACGCGGTGGTCTTCGCGAGGGCGGCCGACAGAGCGGGCCTTCCCCCCACGCGCACACCGTGAACGGGCGTCCACGACGACGCCCGGCCTCACCCTTCAGCGACGTAGCCGAGCCCAGACAGCCCCCGCCCCCCGCTCACCCCGCCCGGTAAGCCGCCCGCAGGGCATCCCGGACCGCGACTAGCGCCGCGTTCTCGTCCAGCCCCAGACGCCGGACCCGTTCGACGTACGCCTGGGCGGCCGACGCCGCCTCGCGTTCCGCCGCCGAGCCCGCGGCAGCGACGTACGTTCCGTTGCGCCCCCGCGTCTCGATCACCCCGTCCGCCTCCAGCGCGCGGTACGCCTTGGCGACCGTGTTCGCGGCCAGGCCCAGCGACTCGGCCAGCCCGCGGACGGTCGGCAGCCGGTAGCCCACCGGCAGCACTCCCGAGCGCGCCTGCTCGGAGATCTGCGCCCGAACCTGCTCGTACGGCGGGGCGCTCTCATCGATGTGGATCTTCAAGGTCACGCAGGCGATTGTCCCGCACCCGGGCGAAAATGAGAGGCACCGGTAGGCATCTCCCCCGTAGCGTGCGCCCATATGACCATGACTGTGCGCGACCTCCGTCCAGGGGTCCAGGCCGACTTCGAGGGCTTCGCCCGTGTCCGCCACCTCGCCCTCCCGTTCTATCTCGTCACTCCGGGCTCCCTCGCCTACGACATCGCGCACGCCCATCCCGACTCCCACTACCGGCCCCTGGTCGCGGAGGAGGACGGGGAGGTGATCGGCACGGCCCAGGTCGGGATCGTGCACGACAGCCCGGAACCGGGCCAGGGTTACGTCAACGTGTACGTGCACCCCGAGCGCACCCGCCGCGGCGCCGGCTCCCAGCTGGTGCGTGCCGCCGAGGAGTACCTGGCCGGCCTGGGGGCGACGAAGCTGTTCGCCTGGGTCCTGGACGAGCCCGGCAACCGTGCCTTCGCCGAACGGCACGGCTATCGCGGCAGCCGTGCCGCCCACTTCCTGCGCCTGGACCTGGCGCACGGCACGCTGCCCCCGCTCCAGGACCCGCCGCCGGGAGTCGAACTGCGTACGGGCGCCGACTTCGCCGACGACCCTCGCCCGCTGTTCGTGCTGGACTCGGAGACGATGTCGGACGAACCCAGCGACATCTCCTACGAGTTCACCGATTACGAGGCCTGGCTGGCGGACACCTGGAACCACCCCCTGCTCAGCCGCGAGCTGACCTCGGTCGCCGTGGTCGACGGCGTCCCGGTCGCCTTCAGCGCGGCCCGCACGGACGGCGGCACCCGCTACGGCACCGTCATGACCGGCACCGCCCGCGCCTTCCGCGGCCGCGGCCTGGCCAAGCTCGCCAAGACCGACTCCCTGCACCGTGCCCGTGCCGCGGGGCTCACCGAGGCGTTCACGGGCAACGACACCGGCAACGAACCGATGATCGCGATCAACAAGTGGTTCGGTTATGAGATCTGTGCGACGGAGAGGCGTTATGTCCGCGAACTCGGCTGAAGGGGCGCGCGTGGTGGAGGTGGTCCTCGTCAAGGCGGGCCGCACGAAGATCCGTTACGAGGCGGGCCTCCTCGACGACGACGGCACCCGGATCGCGGTCCGTGCCCCCTGGGCCGGTGAGGGCGTCCGCGACTTCGGCTTCGTCCGCTTCGAGCCGGGCGATGTCTTCACCGAGCACTACTGGCGTGACCGCTGGTACGCCGTGAAGGAGGTCCGCGACCGGGCCGGCGTACTGAAGGGCTGGTACTGCGACATCACCCGCCCGGTCGTGCTCGTGGGCGCCGAGCTCGTCGTCGAGGACCTCGACCTGGACCTGTGGGTCTCCGGCGACGGCTCGGACGTACGTCGGCTGGACGAGGACGAGTTCGCCGAGAGCGGTCTGGCGGACCGGGACCCCGGTGCGGCGTCCGCCGCCGTGGCCGCGCTCGACGAGCTGGAGGCACTGGCCCGCGAGGGCCGCCTCACCGCGCTGCTCGGCTAGGAAGGCACTGAGAACCTTGGCGGGCTCCCCCCAAGGTCTCGCCTCCACCCCGACCCCTCACTCCACCGTCGCCACCGCCACGTACCGCTCGTCGTCCACGTCCTTCCCCCACAGCCGCGCTTCGTCCGAGAGCCCCTCCACGCGCACTCGGCCGCCGAGCGGGGCGAGCAGGGCGGTGAGCCGGTCGGCGGGTATGCCGACCGGGTGGACCGTGCCCCACACACCCTCGACCAGCACCAGCCGCCCTTGGGGGCGCAGCAGCTCCCGCCAGTGCCGCAGGGCGCGGCCGGGGTCGGGCAGCGCCCACAGCACGTGCCGGACCAGCACCACGTCGAAGCGTTCCTCCCCCACCGGCGGCTGTGCCGCGTCGCCGACGAGGAACACCGCGTCCCGCCCGGCGAGCTTGGTGCGGGCGAGGGCCACCATGTTCGGGGACCCGTCCACCCCGGTGACGCGGTGCCCCTGCTCGGACGCGAGGAGCGACAGACTGCCGGTGCCGCAGCCGAGATCGAGGATGTCGGCGGGATGTCCGGGCAGCCAGTCCCGCAGCCGCTCGGCCCAGGCGCGGCGCACCTCCGGGTCGCGCAGGCCGTGGTCAGGTTCGTCGTCGAAGGACTCGGCCCGCGCGTCCCAGTCGACATCCGTCGAGGTCATGGCGGGGGTCGTGGCACCACTCTCGTTCGTCATGGGCCCAAGAGTGACACGCGCCACTGACACTCGAATGGTGACAGCGGCCACTGACAGACCGGCAACCGATGAGCAACTCTCCCTCCACAGGTCTACCTCCGTGAAAACGCGGAACTCGGTAGCCCCTGGAGGAGGCAGCCATGCGCCGTATGACCGTGCAGAAGCCCCTGAAGAAGACGGGCTCCCAGGTCCGCGAGGAGGCTGAAGAGCGCCCCGCGGGACGCCCGGAGGTCCGCAAGGACATCGCACGCACCTGGTGGCCGGACGCGTGAGACTCCAGGCCCCTCAGTCCAGCCGCCGCTTCGGCGCCCTCAGCTGAACGCCGACGCGCAGGTGGTGGGCTCGGCGTGGGCCGGGTCCAGCGCGTTGGCCACCTCGTGGAACGCGATCCGGTCGAACAGTCCGATCGCCACGTGCTCGGACAGGTCCACCGGGCACAGGTCCTGGAGCAGCACGTTGCGCACGCCGGATCCGCTCAGGAACTGACTGCGGTACGGCGTGACCACCTCGTCGTACTTGCTGGCGAGGACCGTGTAGCGGACGCCGGGCACGGTGTCGCCGCCCGCGTTGAGCCTGGTGAGGAAGGCGGAGCCGACGACCTGGTCGGCGAGGGCGGGGGTGTTGGTGGTGAGCAGGTCCGCGATGCCGGGGAAGTACGGCAGCAGTTCGGTGAGCCCGGAGAGTGTGGTGCCGTGGTTGGAGGGTGCGATGCCGACGAGGGCATTCACCTTGGCGGCTCCGCCGAGGAATTTGAGGTAGTAGCGGGGCATCATGCCGCCCTGCGAGTGGCCGACGATGTCGGTCTTCTCGGCGCCGGTCGCCGCGAGCACCCTGTCGACGTACGCCTTCAACTGCTCGGCGGACTTGTCGATGGGAGCGAGGCCGTAGAAGAGCGGAACGCCGGAGAGCTTGCCGTAGTCGAACGAGAAGACGCAGTAGCCGCGGTTCTCCAGGTACGGCGCGAGGGCCAGCCAGTTGTCGACGGAGTTCGCGAAGGTACCGTGCACCAGGACGACGGGCCGGGGGTGGGCGGCGGACGGCTTGCAGGAGTAGTCGTTCCAGCCGACGCTGGAGGCGACGGCCGCCTGGGCGGTGACGGGGACGAGGGCGGCCGCGGCGGTCAGCAGCAGCGCGGTCAGGGGTCTGAGCACTCGTTTCCAGGGCAGCATCGAGTGATCTCCTTGCGGCTCAAGGGAGTTGCGACGGCTCTACGCCCTGTGATCCGGATCACAAGAATGCTGTTCACTCGTCAAGTTACGGACGAGTAGTGCCGTTGTGAAGTTACGCGTCAGTAAAAACTTCCAGTGGTAACCATCGAGGACGGTCACCAGTGGGGAGTCGTCACCAGGTGGGCCTGATGGGGCCACGGGGAGCAATACGCCCCAACCGGTCACGCAACGCGCGCACTTCGCCCTCACCGAGGATCGCGGCCCACGCACCGACAGCCTCCGCGGCCGCCTCCTCCGCCGCACGAGTACAGGCCCACCCCTGCCCGGTCAGCACGACCAGCCGGGCCCGCGCATCCTCGGGATGCGGCCGCCGCTCGGCATACCCCTTGCGCACGATCTCGTCGACCAGCTGACTGGCGGCCTGCTTGGTGACTCCCAGATGGGCCGCGAGGTCGGTGACCGTCGCACCGCCCGGGGCGAGCCGGGCGAACGCGAAGCCGTGCGCCGGCCTGACCCCCTCGAAACCGCGGGCGACGACACCCTCGTGAATGCGCTGCGTGAGCTCAGCGGAGACGGCGAGCAGGGCGGCGGACAGGGCAATGGCGTCGGAGTTCTGCACGGACGCATTCAAACACCCTTGACGAATTGGTCAAGCTGCTTGACCATCGGACGCATAGTCAAACTGCTTGACCATTATTCCATCCGCATCCATCCGCAGGAGACAGCCATGCCCGTAGTCCGCCCGTCGGAAGCCATCTCCCACGAGATCCACGGCGCACGCTTCATCTCGTACGCCAGTCCCCTCACCGGCAGCGAGGAGCTGTGCGCCTGGCGGGCTGAGATCCCGGCCGGGACCAGAGCTCCCGTTCACACGGTCAACCGCGAGGAGATCTTCCACCTGCTCATCGGTGAACTGCTGATCACCCTCGACGGCCGCACCGAGCGGCTCACCGCGGGCGACACGGCGATCATCGGCCGCGGAGCGACCGTCGGCATCGAGAACCCGACCGACCACACCGCGATCTCCTGGGTCACCACGTCCATCGGCCTGGAGGCGGAACTGGCCGACGGCACACGCCTCACTCCACCGTGGGCCAACTGAGATCCAGGGCCGGGAAGGCGGGACCCGCGCCGCCGGCGCCGGGAACCAGTGATTCTCGCCCGAGCCGTCAGTCGGCCAGAGTCGCTGGGCGGACGGTCCCGGGTCCGAAGCGTCGGCGGGCGCGGTCGGCGGCGGCTTCGGCCGCGTGGGCACGGGCGTCGCCGGGATCCAGAGAGAGCTGCCGGTAGGCACTGCCGGCCGGCAGCAGACCGTCGGCGCGGACCGTGAAGGCTCGCACTCGCGCCCGCTGCAGCCCGAGGGCGGCCAGCAGTCCCAGGGCAGTCGCGGCCAGGGCGGGTGAGTGGTTGGTCGGTTCCGGCAACGTCTGCGTACGCGTGCTGGAGCTGCGGTCGGCGTACCGCACGGTCAGGGTGAGCCGGCCGGCGATCTGGCCCTCGCCGCGCAGGCGCCCGCCGATCTGGTCGGCGAGTCCCAGCACGGCCCGGTGGTGCCACGCCGGATCAAGGCAGTCCCGCTCCAGCACGAGGTCGGCGACCAGGAGTACTGCCGGCTCCGAAGGGCTGACCGGACGGGGGTCATGGCCGCGGGCCCGCTCGGCCACCAGGCGGGCCGAGCCGGCTCCGAGCAGTCGCTGCAGGGTCGCCGCGGGTGTGTCGGCGACCTGGCCGATGGTGTGCAGTCCGTATCTGTTGAGCGTTTGTGCCGTCGCGCGCCCGACCCCCGGCAGCGCGGTGACCGGGCGGGGGTACAGCCAGGTGGCGGCCTGCCCGTCGCGGATCCAGGTGGTCTCTCCCGGCGCGGACGCGTCGGCCGCCATGGCGGCCAGCATGCGGTTGTTCGCGAGCCCGGCGCTGCTGTCGACGCCGTAGAGGGCCTTCAGCCTCATCTTCGCCAACTGGAGAACGTCGTAGGGGGACAGGTCGAAGTATCTGAGTGCCGAGGTGAGATCGAGCTGGACGGCGGTCGGCGGGACGGCCTGCACATGGGGGGTGATGCCAGACATCAGTTCGATTATGTCGCCGTACTGAGCCTCGTTTGGCTCCGAGGCAAACGCGGTAGTGGCCCCGGCCGGCGGTTCAGAAGACCTGGCCAGGGCGTTCCGGTTGGCACGCGGCGCGCTTGAACTCGGCGGCTCCCATGCTCCGCCGGTTCGCACCATCGAGGACCTGGGGGTGGTGGGCCTGTTGCTCCAGCTGGAGGACCACCGGGCCGTCGCGAGCTTCAGTGATCGCGTGCTGGGGGCACTGCGCCAGAGCGAGCTCGAACGCTCGACAGACCTGATCCTTACCCTGAACCTACTTGGGCCATGATTGCCGCACCGATGTGGCAGCTCAAGCGCTCTTCGTTCACAAGAACACGATCTCCCAGCGGCTTCGGCGCATCGAGAAGCTGACGGGACTCTCCTTCGGAAGTCCTTCAGACGTCTTGCAGTTCAGTGCCGCCTTGGCAGCTGACGACATCCGGGCAGCATCGGACCCATCGGCAACCGGGCGCTACTGAACTTGAATCCGTGATGTCGGGGTCTACCGCTCGGCAGCGGGGCCGGCTCGCGGCTTCCCCATGACGCGAGAGTACGAGGACGATGTCCGCGTGATTCGAGACCTGCCGCCGTTGCCGTTGCCCCAGTACGCCGTGGTCCGTATCGGCTGCTCACCAGAGGTGCCCACTGAGATCGCCGCCGATCTGCGGCAGATCGGCGTCCCGGCAGGGCTTATCGGTTACGAGTACCGACCGCTGACCGAGGCGGCAGTCCTCGGCGGCATCGACGAGAGCGGGTTGGTCGTCTTCGGGACCAGCGGTCTGTTTGGACACATCGCCATTGATGTGGCTTCGCGTCGCATCGTGCACATGCCCACAACAGAGTCTTCGACCGTCAATCACGTGAACAGGGACCTCGGAGCCTTCCACCGGTGCGTCGCGGCCACCATCGCCCGTTTCCCGTTCTACGAAGGCGAGGAAGACAGATTCGACGAGGCGGCGGACGACCTTCGCGAGCTCCTCGCCACCCTCGATGACACCGCGCTCGCACACAACGGGCTATGGGAGACCCTGTGTGACGACGTCGCGATGGGCGACTACGCGAACTGGGCGGACTGAAGCACGTCAGCCCTCCAGTAATCAGCCCCGTGGCCGTCAGGCAGCCGTCGACCAGCTCTGGTCGGTACTGGATCCTTTTGAGGCAACGCTTCACGGCGCGGGTGATCTGACTGAGGTCCGCAGCGGCGAGGTTGCCGATGTCGCGTTTGACCAACGACCAGACGCCCTCCTGCGGGTTCAGGTCCGGGGCGTAGGTCGGTAGCTGGAAAACGGTGAGCCAGGTGGTGTTGGCCTCGAAGAACTCTCGCAGCGGCGCGACCAGGTGCATGCGCAGGTTGTCCCCCACCAGGACGATCGGAGCGCCGAGCTGGGGGTGGGCGCGCCCCGACATCACCCGATTAAGTTCAGTAGTCCGTCCCTCCCCCGGAGTGCTTTGCGCGTCACGGCGTGTCGGCTCTTGGTATTTCTGAGTGATGCGGTGGTGTTCACGCTGCGCTTCGGCGGGAGGTGCAGAGCGTGACAGGGTGGGCCCAGCTCTTGATGTCGACATGGATCAGGTCGCCGAGGCGGTCGTGCTCGTAGCGGATGATGTCGCGCAGTTGCTCACCTGTCGGCGGGTCGCGGTCACGCACGCGGTTGAGTCCTCGCCGCACGAGAATGCGGTGCACGGTGGCTGGCGCGACCGTGACGCCATGCAGCCGCCTGAGGCCGCTGGCAAGGCGGGTGGGCCCGTACTGGTCTGCCGCCGCAGCGCTACTGCCAGGGCGACTTAGGGTCCTTGCACTATGTCCGCCCGGGTCGCGCGGCCTGGCACCGCACCTCGCCGCGTTGCCGAAAGCCCTGGTAGCTCCTCCCCGACGCCCGAACCGAACTCGCGCGGGGGACCCCCAGCGCGTGCTCTCCGGCGCCTTGCGGCGCACGGCACCAGACCTCGCGACCTGATCGGGCGCTCATGGTGCAAGGCCCCCTCAGTACTGGGCCTCAGCGCGCCGCCCGGTCCCTCCCCGAAGGCGGCGGTCAGCCGATCAGATGCAGCCCGTCCCCGAAGTCGATGCGCGCGAGATCGGCGCGCGAGACGATACCGAGCTTGGGGAACACGTTGGCCAGGTGATGACCCACCGTGCGGGGGCTGATCAGCAGCTGAGCCCCGATCTCCCGGTTGGTGAGCCCCTGCGCGGCCAGCCGTGCGACTCTCAACTCCTGCGGCGTGAGGATGGCTGCGGTGTCCCGGGCCGGTGAGTTGCGGCGCTGGTGCTGCCCCGTCAGCTCCTGTTCGGCCCGGGTGCGGACAAGCAGGGGCGCCGCGTCCAGTCGCCGGAAGGTTTCCGCCGCTTCGGCGAGCTGGGTCCGGGCGTCGGTACGGCGGCGGGCCCGCCGCAGCCACTCGCCGTACAGCAGGCGCGTGCGGGCGTAGTTGAAGGGCCGCGACCGGGCTCCGGGAACATCCAGCGCAAGCCGGAACTGCTTCTCCGCGTCCGTTCCGGAGGCCAGCAGGGCATGGACAAGGTGCGTCGCGGAGATCGCCCACGCCGCCCCGGTCCGTTCGGCCCACCGTCGCAGCAGCCGCGCCTGTTCCTCGGCCGTCGCTCGCTGTCCTGCCTGGACCGCGGCTTCGGCGGTGTCGGGCGCGGCGAGCACGGCGACGGTGGGGTGTGCCGCGTCGTGCCTCTGCTCGGTCAGCCGGACCAAGCGGTCCAGCGCCTCCTCGGCCCGGCCGGCGAAGAGCGCCGACATGCCGAGGTTCCACTCCGCGCAAGCGCTGAAGACGCGCACCCCACGCGGCACCCACACCTCGTTGGTCCGGGCGGCGAAGTCTGCGACGGTCTGCTCATCGCCTTGCGCGGCTGCCAGCCACCCGAGACCGGCGCGGCACTGCTCCGCCAAATGGTCGTCACCGATTCCCTCGGCCACTTGGAGCCCCTCAAGGGCGTTCGCCGTGGCCGAGGTCCAGGAGCCTTGCGCGATGTCCAGCGCCACGGTCTGGGCCAGCGCCTGGGTCAGGGCGGTCATCTGGTCCGTGTGCCGCAGCGCGTCGGTCTCGCGGCGGAGCGCCTCCTGAAGGGAGGAGTCGATGCCCCAGGCCACCGCCAGCGGCGACGGTGGCATCAGGAGCCAGGAACTGCCGTTGAGCTGGGTGAGGATGTCGGCGCCGGGGGCCACGATCTGGTCGCGGTCATCGGCGCCGCCGGCCTCTTCCTCCGTCCACCATTCGCGCAGCAGCGGCAGCAGATCGGCGTTCGGGAAGTTCCCTTGCGGGAGCCGCCGTTCGAGCCGCTGGAGCGTCTCGCGCTGCAGTTCGCCATGATTGGCCGCCCACGCCGCCCGCAGCGCCATGCTGCCGAGTCTGAACGCCTGCCCGGCATCGGTCACCCGCTCCATGTCCCGGGTCAGCTGACGGCAGGCGGTTTCCACATCGCCGTGCGCGAACTCGATCAGCCCGCGCAACCCCTGGCTGAGATCCGCGACCGTGGATGCGGAGGAAAATTCTTCGGCCCGCTCCAGCATTCCCCGCGCCACGTCGACGTGGCCGGCCTCCCAGGCCGCCCTCGCTCCGTGCGCCAGCCGTCTGGCCGCGTCGTTCATCGAGGGGGACAGCTTCGCCGCACGCCGCAGGGCACGGGCCGCTGTGGCGCAGCCGCCGCGGGCCCAGGAGCGGTGGGCCGACTCCTCCAGCAGCCGGGCCACCTCCTCGTCGGGTCCGCCCGCGGCTTCTACAGCCGAGGCGAGGTGCCAGGGGCGCAGCTCGTCGGCATTCTCGCCGGTCAGGACGGACGCGAGCGCGCGATGAACCGTCTGCCGGTCCGCGGCCGGCGCCTCCTCGTAGACCACCGCACCCATCAACTGGTGGCGGAAGTGGATCCGGCCGTCCGGGCGGGTGGTGAGCAGGCCTGAGTGTGTCGCCTGGTCCCACGCGACTGCGTCGAGGCCCAGTACCTGTCCGGCCTGGCGCAGGGTGTTGCGATCGCCGCGGTCATCGGCGGCGGCGAGAAGGAGCGCGGTGCGGGCAGGCGCGGACAATTTCTC
>NZ_JBEXRA010000033.1:0-105361 GCF_040612855.1 Streptomyces sp. NPDC006332 | reverse complement strand
GTCGCCCCTCGCCGGTCTCGGCGGGGGGCGACGGCCTTCGCGCACGAAGCGGGCGGTCTGTCGTGCATAAGGGGACGGGCGTCGTACATGAAGGGACCGACCTTCGTGCATGAAGCGACCGACCGCCGTGCATGAAGCGACCAATCGCCGTGCATGAATATGCTAAGCAACTAGAAAAGATGCAGTCCGGGATTCCTCGCGACAGGAGACGCTGACATGTCCGACACCGCACCGCAGGCACCGCAGGGGTTCGTCGTGCACACGGCGCCGGTGGTGGCCGACGACGGCCGCGACGACTTCACCGTGCTCGCTTCGACGGTCCCGGCGCAGGTGAGCGCCGTGTACACCCGCTCCCGGTTCGCCGGGCCGAGCGTCCGGCTGAGCCGGGACGCGAGTGCGGACGGCCGGGCCCGCGGCGTGGTGGTGCTGGCCCGCAACGCGAACGTCGCCACCGGCCGCCAGGGCGAGGCCGACGCGCGTGAGATCCGGGAGTCCGTCGCCCGCACCCTCGGCGTGCCCGAGGACGAACTCCTGATCGCCTCCACCGGGGTGATCGGCCGTCAGTACCCGATGCAGAAGATCAGGGACCACCTCAAGACGCTCGCCTGGCCCTTTCCCGAGGGCCGCTTCGACCGCGCGGCCCACGCCATCATGACGACCGACACCCGGCCCAAAGAGGTCCGGGTGAGCGTCGGCCCGGCGACCCTCGTCGGCATCGCCAAGGGCGTCGGCATGCTGGAACCGGACATGGCGACGCTGCTGACGTTCTTCGCCACCGACGCCCGGCTCGACCCGGCCGAGCAGGACCGGATCTTCCGCCGGGTCATGGACCGCACCTTCAACGCGGTGAGCATCGACACCGACACCTCCACCAGCGACACGGCGGCCCTGTTCGCCAACGGGCTGGCCGGCGAGGTGGATCCGGGGGAGTTCGAGCGGGCGCTGCACACCGTCGCGCTGGCCCTGGTCAAGGACATCGCCGGGGACGGCGAGGGAGCGAGCAAGGTCATCGAGGTGCAGGTCACCGGCGCCCGCGACGACGCCCAGGCCAAGCGGGTCGGCAAGACCGTGGTCAACTCCCCGCTGGTGAAGACCGCGGTGCACGGCAGCGACCCCAACTGGGGCCGGGTCGTCATGGCTATCGGCAAGTGCTCCGACGACACCGACATCGACCAGGACCGGGTCACCGTCCGCTTCGGGGAGGTCGAGGTCTATCCGCCGAGCGCCCGCGGCGACCGGGACGAGGACGCGCTGCGCGCCGCCGTGGCCGAGCACCTGCGCGGCGACGAGGTCGTCATCGGCGTCGATCTCGGCATCGCCCAGGGCGCCTTCACGGTCTACGGCTGCGACCTCACCGAGGGTTACGTGCGGCTGAACTCGGAGTACACCACCTGACACCGCCCGGCCCGGCTATACCGACCGGGCCCGGGCTATGCGCGCACGCCGCCACGGCCCTCGTTCGGCGCACCGCCCCCGCACGATGTGAGGGAACGCGACGACGAGGGCTGGAGGGCCATGGAGACCACCCGTTCGACGACCACGGACGAGGACTTCGACACCGCCGTCCGCGGCGTGGTCCGCGCCACCGACGCCGAGGGCGGCACGCTCCGGCTCGTGCGCACGGACGACTTCGACTCACTCGACCCCGGCAACACCTACTACGCCTACACCTGGAACTTCCTGAGGCTCATCGGCCGAACCCTGGTCACCTTCGACACCGCCCCGGGCAAGGCGGGCCAGCGGCTCGTGCCCGACCTGGCCGAGTCCCTGGGCGAGTCCTCCGAGGGCGGCCGGGTGTGGACGTACCGGCTGCGTGCGGGGCTGCGTTACGAGGACGGCTCCCCGGTCACCTCCGGCGACGTCAAGTACGCGATCGCCCGCAGCAACTACGGCACCGACGTGCTGGGCGCCGGGCCGACCTACTTCCGCCAGCTGCTCGGCACCGACTACGGCGGCCCGTGGCGGGAACCGGACGCCGACGGCCCGGCCACGCTGGAGACCCCCGACGACCGCACCCTGGTCTTCCGGCTGCGCGAGCCGTTCGCCGGCCTGGACCTGCTGGCGACGATGCCAAGCACGACCCCGGTGCCGCGCCGGCTGGACACCGGCGCGCGGTACCGGCTGAAGCCGGTGGCGACCGGACCGTACCGGGTCGCCTCCTACACGCGCGGCGAACTGGCCGTCCTGGAGCCCAACCCGCACTGGGACCCCGCCACCGACCCGGTGCGCGTCCGGCGGGCCCGGCGCGTCGAGGTCCACCTCGGCAAGGACCCGCACGACGTGGACCGCATGCTGCTGGCCGGGGACGCGCACATCGACCTGGCAGGCTTCGGGGTGCAGCCCTCGACGCAGGAGCGCATCCTCGCGGACCCGGCGCTGCGGGCGAACTCCGACAACCCGCTGACCGGCTTCACCTGGATCTACTGCCTGTCGAGCCGGATCCCGCCGTTCGACGACGTGCACTGCCGGCGCGCCGTGCAGTTCGCCACCGACAAGGCCGCGATGCAGGAGGCGTACGGCGGCTCGGTCGGCGGGGACATCGCGACCACCATCCTGCCGCCGACGCTCGACGGCTACCGTCCCTTCGACCGCTACCCGGTCGGTCCGCACGCCACCGGGGACCTGACGGCGGCCCGCGCCGAGCTGAAGGCCGCGGGGATGCCCGATGGCTTCCGGACGAAGATCGCCGCCCGTAAGGACCGGCTCAAGGAGTACCGGGCCGCCGAGGCACTGTCGGCCGGCCTCGCCCGGGTCGGCATCGAGGCGGAGGTCCTGGACTTCCCGTCCGGTGACTACTTCGACCGTTACGGCGGCTGCCCCGAGTACCTGCGTGAGCACGGGATCGGCATCATCATGTTCGGCTGGGGCGCCGACTTCCCGGACGGCTACGGCTTCCTGCAGCAGATCGTCGACGGGCGGGCGATCAAGGAACGCGGCAACCAGAACATGGGCGAACTCGACGACCCGGAGATCAACGCGCTCCTCGACGAGGGCGCCGGCTGCGCCGACCCGGTACGGCGGGCGGAGATCTGGCACCGCATCGACCGCCTCACCATGGACCACGCGGTGATCGTGCCCTACCTCTACCCGCGTTCCCTCCTCTACCGCCACCCGGACGCCCGCAACGTCTACGTCACCGGCTCCTTCGGGATGTACGACTACGTGGCTCTCGGAGCGAAGTGAGAGCGGCGCCCGTCCCGACAGCCCCGGGGGCCAACGAGACGGGCGCCCCTGTCACCCCGCCTCCCCCGACAGCCCCGCCGCCGTCGCGTGCCGGGCCGGCCAGTGCCCGCGCGGCAACGGATGGTCGACGGTGCGGCAGGCGGCCGTGGCGACCCGGAACTCTGCCTCGTAGCGGGAGAGTTGGTGCAGGAAGCGGCGGGTGGGGTCGGTCAGCTCGGTGCCCCGGGGGCTGCGCAGCAGCAGATGGGCGCCGAGGGACCGCTCCAGGCGGTGGATGCGGCGGGTGAGCGCGGACTGGCTGATGCACAGCGCGGCCGCCGCGCGGTTGATGCTGCCGTGCTGGGCCACCGCCCGCAGCAGATGGAGGTCCGTCACGTCCAGTTTGCGGGCCTCGGCCGGCACCGGCGCCGGGCCCTGGTCCGGGCCACCGTCCGCGAGAGGGTTTGGGGCGCCGTCGGCGAGAGGGTCCGGGGCGCCGTCGGCGAGAATTCCGGTCCGTTCCGTGTACCAGCGCGCCCACCAGGGCTCGTGCAGCAGGTCCCGGTGCTGCTCGGCGAACCGCCGCAGATGCCGGTCGGCGATCAGCGCGGCCAGCCGCCGGGCCACCGCCCGGGGCACGATCGTGGGGTCGACGAGCAGGCTGGTGGTGCGGTGCGGACGTTCCGCGAGCGAGCGGCGGACCAGCGAGGGGTCGAGGACGGCCGGGTGGGTGGGTGAGCCCAGCCCTATCGCGTCACCGCGGCGCAGCATCCCCCGTGCGACCGAGGCGTCGGTGACGCGCAGCCGGGTGGGCGAGGGCAGGCCCGCCGTCTGGAAGACCCGGGACACCAGGATCTCGGAGCTGGGTCCGGTCTCGGACACCCAGGTCTCGTCCCGCAGATCGGCCAGCGAGACGGTGTCGCGGACCGCG
This sequence comes from Streptomyces sp. NPDC006332, assembly GCF_040612855.1. Lineage (NCBI taxonomy): Bacteria > Bacillati > Actinomycetota > Actinomycetes > Kitasatosporales > Streptomycetaceae > Streptomyces > Streptomyces sp. NPDC006332. Next base: position 101,268 of record NZ_JBEXRA010000033.1, on the reverse strand, counting down.
AGCGGGTGGTCGAGCGGCAGGATCACCCACAGCGGATCGTCGAGGACGGCGTACGTGCGGGTCGCCCGGTCGAACGAGTGGCGCGGGGAGTCCAGGCTCCAGGTGTACACCGCGTCGACGTGGTAGCCGGCCAACTGTCCGGCGATCCGGTGCGGCGCCTCGTGCCGGACCGACAGCAGCAGGCCCACCAGGGCCGCGGCATCCTCGACGACCTCCTCAAGGAGCGGTTCGCTGGAGGCGATGGACAGCACTTCCGGGGCGTCGACGGCCTCGGGGCCGTGGCCGAAGATGTGCGTGCGCGCGGCGAGGTCGACCCGGTGGAAGAACCGGCGCCCGGCGACCAGCAGCCGCGAACCCGCCGAGGTCAGCCGGGCGGTGTGACGGCTGCGCAGGGTCAGCGGCAGTCCGACGGCCCGGTCGAGACGGTCCAGTCGGCGTTCCACGGAGGCGAGCCGGGTCCCGGCACGCCGGGCGATCTCACCGAGGTCCCCGCACTGCCCCACCGTGTCCAGCAACGACAGGTCATGGCGGCTGAACGGGGAGAGTAATTCCGGCCGACCGGCCACAGACGTCAATTCCGACCCGAGAGACAATGTCGGTTTCCTTTTCCGTGAAGATCAGTACCGCTGAATTGTCCGCATTTCTCTGCTATTTGTTCGGAATCGATCGTAGGCAACGTCACTCTTCGGGCTCTCCTCGTCGGCCGGTGTGAAGAGCGGCCGAAGACCGGGCGGATAGCGGGGGCGGCGGGGCCGTCGCCGGGTGGCGCGCCGCCTCGGGCGATGCCGGCGCTATGACTGTTTCCGCCGGGTTATGCGGGCCGCGCCGGGCCCCCGGGCGCGCCCTGCCGGGCTGCGGCAGATTGGCCGGACGAACGGCGCCATCCGGGTGCGGCGATGGGCGGTGTGGAGAGCGCCGGATGCCCACGGTTTTCTCCCGTTTCTCCCGCACAGCGGCCGACAAGGAGCGAAGATGATCGAATCTGCCGGTTCCGTCCCGTCCGTCCCGTCCGTCCCGTCGATCCCGTCCACCCCGTCAGTGCCCTCCGTGCCGTCCGCCGCGCTTGCGGCGCTCGCCGCCGACGCCTCGCCGCGGGGGGATGCGGCCCTGTGGGTCGTGGGGCTCCTGACCGGGCCCGAGACCGGCCAGGACGTGGACCTGGCCGGCCGTTTCGTGCCCTCCGTGACCGCCCGGCCCGGCTGGGACTTCGCCGCGACGCTGGCCGGGTGGCGGGCGAAGGGCCCGTTCACCGTCGTGTCGTACCAGCCCGTCGCACACAAGGCGTGGGTCACGCTGTCCGGGCCGGAAGAGCAACGCCAGACGCTGTCGCTGACGCTCGACTCCGACGGCCTGATCCGCGTGCTCACCCTCCAGCCCGAGGTCGTGACTCCCGAGATACGCACCTGGGACGAGTTGGAGCAGGCGCTGCGCACCCCCGGCGTGGAGCACTCCGTCCTCGCCGCACGGCTCACCGCCGACGGGTACGACGTCCTGCACGCCTCGGCCGCCGACCGTCCGATGCCGTCCGCCTCCGTCAACAAGCTGTACCTCATGCGCGCCCTCGCCCACGCCGTCGAGCGCGGGGAGCTGACCTGGGACGACGAGGTGACCGTACGGACGGAACTGCGCAGCCTGCCCACCGGTGACATGCAGGACCTCCCGGACGGCACCCGACTGCCGGTGCGCGGGACGGCGCAAAAGATGATCGCGATGAGTGACAACACGGCCGCCGACCTGCTCCTCGACCGGCTGGGCCGGAGGGCGGCGGAACAGGCGGTGGCCGACTCCGGGCACCACGACCCCGCGCTGTTACGACCGTTCCCGAGCAGCCGTGACATCTTCGAACTGGGGTGGGGGGAACCGGAGGTGAGGAAACGCTGGGCCACCGGAGACGAGGGAACACGACGGGCTCTGCTGGACGGGATCGACCGGCCGCTGACCGTGCGTCTGTCCGACCTCGGTGAGAGTGCCCACCAGTTCGGCGTCGACTGGTTCATGAACGCCTACGACGTGCTGCACGTCCTGCGCGGACTCGTCGCCGACAGCGAGCGGGACGCCACCGGCACGGTCGAGCAGATCATGACCGCCAACCCGGGCATCGTCGTGGACAGCGGCCGCTGGACGCGGGCCTACTTCAAGGCCGGGTCCCTTCCGGGCGTGATGATGTTCTGCTGGCTGCTGAGCGACCGCTCCGGCGACACGTACGTCCTGGTGCTGCGGCAGCGGGCCGACGAGCAGAAGTCCGTCGGGGACGGTCTGTTCCTGCGCGGGCTCGGCGCCCGTGTGATCGAGTCCGGGATGCTCGGCCGGTGAGCGTCAAGGATCGTCTCCTCGCCTCCTTCGTGGCCCTGGTGTGGGGCCTGAACTTCCTCGCCGTGCGCATCGGCCTCGACCACTACCCGCCGTACTTCCTCTCCGCGCTGCGGTTCCTGGTCCTGGCCGTGCCGGTGGTGCTGTTCGTGCCCCGGCCCAAGGTGCCACTGCGCTGGCTCATGCTGTACGGGATGGGCTTCGGGGTGCTGCAGTTCGGGCTGCTGTTCCTCGCCATCGACCAGGGCATGCCGCCGGGGCAGGCCTCGGTCGTGGTGCAGGTGGGGGCGCCGTTCACCATGCTGCTGGGCATCGCGCTGCTCGGGGAGCGGATCAACCTGCGGCAGCTGGGCGGGATCGTCCTGGCCGTGCTGGGCATGACCGTGATCGCGGTGGAACCGGGCCGCACCGTCGCCCTGCTGCCGCTGCTGCTGACCGTGCTGGCGGCCCTCGGCTGGGCCGTGGGGAACATCGCCGGACGTCTGGCCCGCCCGGACCACCCGGTGCACTTCGCCCTGTGGATGGCGGTCGTGCCGCCGGTGCCGCTGCTGGCCCTGTCGGCCGTCATGGAGGGCCCCACCACGGGCTGGCGCGCGCTCGGTTCCTCCTTCAGCGCCGACGGCTGGCCCGCCCTGGTGGCGCTGCTGTACATCGCGCTCGCCGGGACCGTGGTCGGCTCCGGCATCTGGACGGCCCTGCTGAAGCGGTACGAGGCGGCCACGGTGGCTCCCTTCGCCATGCTGGAGCCGGTGGCCGGCGTCGCGGCCTCCTGGATCTTCCTCGACGAACGCCTGACCGGCTGGGCGGCCGTGGGCAGTGTGGCGGTCGTCGGCGGTGTCCTGGCCGGCTCGACCACCGCACGCCGCAAGGCCCTCGCGAACCGGACACCGGTCAGCGAGGGCCGCACACCACCCGGGGCTCAGCCCCCCGCCGAGCCGACCGCACCCGTCCAGGACACCAACCGGTCATAGGGTTCGAACCCCATCGCCCGGTTCACCGCGATCATCGGCCGGTTGGTCTCGTCGTTCGCCGTCTCCACCAGCCGCACCTCGGGCTCGTGGCGCAGCGCGTGGTCCAGGTTCGCCAGCTTCAGCAGCAGGCCCAGGCCGTGGCCGCGGTGATCGCGGTGGACCACGGTCATGCCCTGGAGCAGGTACCGGGGGTTGCCGGTGGTCTTCGAGACGCTGGTGTACCCGGCGAGTTCACCGCTCGCCTCGTGCACCAGGCCGGTGTGGTGGGCGCGTCGGCCCCGGCCGACGCGCATCGTCTCGAACTGGCGGGCGTAGCTGGTGCGGACCTCCTGCTGGGCGGCGTCCGCGGGGGTGTCGCCGAGGGAGAGCTCCAGCGCCGACACCTGTACCGCGTACTCGTCGGGCGTGATGGTGCCCCAGGTGACGAGGGAGTAGCCGGACGGCGGGGCGGGGACGCCGCCGGCGAGCGGATCGTGCCGGTCGAGGTCGAGCCACTGGTGCAGTCCCGCCGGGGCATCCGCGCGGACCGCGCCCAGCGCGGCGGCGAACGCGGCCGGTCCCGCGCCCAGCGGCGGCCCGTCCGGCAGGCCCTCGGTGAGCGTCGCGGCGAGCGTGGACCGCCCGTGCTTGCGGGCCAGTTCGAGGGCGTGGCCGTGCAGCGCGCGCCCGATGCCCCGCCGGCGCAGCCGCGGATGGACAAGCAGCTGGTCGACGCGGGCGGCCGGTGCCCCTTCCGGCAGCACCAGGCGCAGCGCGCCCACCACCCGGCCGTCGGCCCGCACCACCCAGTCGTCCAGGGCAGTGGCGGGCGGGGCGTGGCGCAGCGAGCCGACCATGTCGACGTCGCAGGGGGGAGCCGCGTGCGGAAGGTCGCCGGACGACTCGGCCAGCAGGGCGAGCCACTGGCCGACCGTGTCGTCGTCGTCCGCGACGAGCGGGACGAACTCCAGTTCCTGTGGGATGTCGGTCATGCGCGTTGTCCTTACGAGTCGGAGCCGGGGGCCGCGTCGGGGGCCAGGTCCTGTCTGACAATTCCCGTCGTCGCGCGGCAGGCGGGAATTGTCAGACAGGGCCTAGGCCCATCGCCTGGATGTCGTAGAGGCCGAAGGCCGGATGGACGTAGACGTTGGTGACCCACGGGTTGCGGAAGTGCAGGGTCTTGTCGTGGACGAGGGGCAGCAGCACCGCGTGCTCCATCACCCGGCGTTCCACCTCCCGCCACCGGTCGGCGCGCTCGGCGGGGTCGGTGGTGTGCAGGGTCTCGTCGATCAGGCCGTTGACCACCGGGTCGTCGAGTTCGGGAAGGTTCCAGTTGCCGCCGTTGCGTTTGATCTGGCGGCCGTCCACCAGCGGCGCGAGGAAGCCGTACTCGGTGGGGAAGTCGGCGCCCCAGTCGGTGACGATCAGCCCCAGCGCGTTCTCCCGCACCGTCCGCGGATGACCGGCCCCGAGGCTGAAGTACGTCGCCACGTCCAGTTCCTTGACGGTCAGGTGGATGCCGACCCGGGCCACCGACTCGGCGAGCGCGTCGGCCACCAGCCGGAACTTGCCCCGCTGGGTGCCGATCACCGCTTCGAGGCCGTCCGGGAGGCCCGCCGCCTTCAGCTCGGCCCGCGCCGCGTCCAGGTCGCCGCGCAGGTCCGGGCCGCCCGGGTAGGGGTCGAGGTCCTGATGGGCCGGCAGCCGCGGCGGGAACAGGGCCGTGGTCAGGTCACCGCCGGTGACGGGACCGCCGCGCGCGTCCTGGAGCAGCAGCCGGTCGGCGGCGTAGTGCACGGCCCGGCGCGCGTGGACGTCGCCGAACGGCGGGATGTGCGGCTGGATCGCGATGAAGTGCAGGAAGCTCGTGCGGGGGTTGTCGGTGTGCGAGCGCAGCACCTCGTCCACCGTGACCCGGCCCTGTGCGGCGTGCTGAAGCCCCCGGCCCTCCAGGTTGATGTCGAATTCCCCGGCGATCAGCCGCGCGTCGAGTTCGTCGACGTCCAGGCCGATGGTCAGCTCCACCCGGTCGGGCAGCGCGGCCCTGATCGGGTCGGTGGCCGCGTCCCAGTGCGGGTTGCGCTCCAGCTGGAGGTGCGCGCCCAGCCGATGCCGGGCCACGCGGTACGGGCCGCTGGAGAGCGGGGCGTCGCCGTAGTCGGCGCCGGTGTCGGCATGTCGCGGCACCGGCGCCGCACAGGGCTGCGCCATCAGGTGGTCGAAGTCGGAGAACGGCCGGTTCAGGTGGAAGACGATGGTGTGCTCGTCGGGCGTGCGTACGGACCGCAGCGGTTCGTCGGTCCGGTACGGGCCGGGGTAGGGCCGGGCGGGATCGTCGAGCAGCGGTACGAGGTAGGTGGGGCCGCCGGGCAGTACGTCCTGGGCGAACACCCGCTGCACGGCGTGCCGTACGTCGGCGGAGGTGATCGGGGTGCCGTCGGAGTGGCGCAGGCCCTGGCGCAGCCGATAGGTCCAGACGCGGCCGCCGTCGCTGACCCGGCCGGGGCCGTCGGCCAGGTCCGGGACCGGGACGAGTCCGCCCGGCCCGGGGTCGGTGGGGTAGGCCATGAGCGTGCGGTTGAGCAGCCGCTGGAGCAGCCACACCCACACGTAGTAGGTGCGTGCCGGGTCGAGCGAGTCCATGGCGGACGAGGAGACCAGCCGCAGCGTTCCGCCGCGCCGGTCGGAGGGGTTCACCAGCGCGCCCACGGCGGCGTCCCAGCCGGGGCCTCTGGTCGCCGGGGCGGAGCGTCGGGTCGGGGTGGTCATCGTGGACCCTTTCCGAGACTCAGGAGGTAGGAGTGTTCCTGGGCGGCGAGGCAGCCGCGCGCGAGTTTCGCCTCGACGCTGCCGATCCCGGCGTGCAGAACGGTGACGCCCTGCTCGGCCGCCGCCTCCAGGACGCGGTAGTACAGGACGTCGTAGTAGAGCGGCAGCCTGCCCTGGGCGTCGTAGTCGAAGCCGGCCCGGTGGCCGAACCACTCCTCCCGGCCCCGGGATTTGGAGCGCAGCACCATCCCGAAGCCGATGGGGACGCCGTCCTTGCGGGCGACGGAGACCATCACGTCGTCGCCCATGACCTCGCCGATCCAGCCGATCAGGCCGGCCGAGTGCTCGGGGCTGGCCGGGTTGCCGTACTTGCGCAGCAGGTTGCAGTCCAGCTCGCCGAGGCGGGGCACCAGTTCGGGGGTGAGCGGCTCGACGCGGGTGTCGATCTTCGCCTCGGCCAGCGCGCGTCGCTCCAGACGGACCCGGCGGCGCCGGTGCTTGCTCATCTCGGCGAGGAACTGGTCCCAGCCGCCGGGTGGGATGGGCAGCCAGGCGTAGTGCGCGGACGGGTGGGAGACATAGCCGCGTCCTTCCAGCAGGTCGACGAGGTCGGCGTCGCGCTCGTCGACGTGCGGGAAACACACCGAGGCCGCGCCCCGCTCGGCGGCGAGCCGCTCCGCCTCCGCCACCAGAGCCTCCACGTCCGACGGCAAAGCCTCGGGCGCGGCCAGCGGGCGGGTGCGGCCCAGGTGGCGGCCGCCGCACACCAGGGACGGCAGCAGCGAGGCCGGATCGCCCCGGGCCACGTCGGCGAGCCGGGCCAGCGCCTCGGGCACCTCGTCCCGCACTCCCCGGGCGAGCATCGCGTCGGGACGGGCGAGCAGCCAGGGCACCGAGTCGTGCGCCCAGGCGGTCACCAGGGCCGCGACGGGCGTGCCGGCCCGGCGGCGCATGAGGAAGTCCATGGTGGTGCCGGAGTTGCGCTCCTGCACCCCCAGCCAGCGGGACGTCTGGAAGAAGTCCTCGGGGCCGACCAGATCCGACCAGCCGGCCTCCTCCAGCGCTGCGGCGCCGGGGACCTGCACCACCTCACCGTTGTCGTTCACGACTGGGTGTCCTGGCCGGCCTCGTCCTCCTCGACCACGAAGTCGAGGAAGCCCGCCGCCTTGTCGGCGAGGGCCCGCGCCTCCAGTCGGTCCGGTCCGTTGCAGTAGGTGAAGCCGACGCAGGAGGAGTTGTCCATGCGCTGGAGCAACTTGTCGCCCTTCTCCACGTGCAGCAGCACCTGGACGCCCGGTACGGCGGAGGCGGCCTCGATGCCGTCGATCCGCTTGAGGGTGCCGCGCCGCTCGGGGTAGATCATGCGCACGGCCGCGCCCCCGTTGTGCACGACGGGCTCGATCGGCGGGACCTCACCGATCGCCAGCAGCCAGGCGTCCAGGATCGGGCTGCGCCCGGTGACGTCCGTGACCAGCATCGTCATGCAACTCGACGGTGTGCGCGGATTGGCTTCGATGACCCGCCACCCGGTCTCGGTGCGGCGTACCTCGGTGTGGCAGGGGCCGTGACGGTAGCCGATCGCCTCCAGGGTCAGGCGGACGACGGAGTACAGCGCGTCGCGCTCCTCGTCGGACAGCGGCACGGGAAAGGTGTGCCCGCACTCGATGTAGGCGGGGTCCCCGAACAGGTCCTTGGACGTGACGCCGAAGACATGGGTGTGTCCGTCCACCGTCATGGTCTCGACGCTCACCTCGACTCCCTCGACGTACGTCTCAAGGAGCACGTCCCCGGACCGCGGCTGGCCGCGCAGGCTGTGGCGGACCTGCGACAGCTCCTGCCACGCCTCGAGCAGCTGGTCCATGTCGTCGACGCGCCGGACGCCGTAGCTGATGGCCTCCGCGGGCGGCTTGGCGATCATCGGGAAGCCCAGTCGGGCGGCGGCCTCCGCGAGCTCGTCCCGCCTGCTCACCAGGGCGTGCGGGATGTTGTACGGCACGTCCCCGAGCGCGACGCGCAGCCGGTCCTTGACGTTCGCGGTCTCCACGGCGGCGGGGTCGGGCCCGGGCAGGCCGAGCCGCTGGGCAGCCCGCGCGGCGAGGACGGTGTGGTAGTCGGAGAACGACGTCAGCCCGTCCACCAGAGGGCGGCCGTCGGGGCCGGTCACCGCCGACAGCACCGCCTCCAGGTCGGTGGTGTCCACGTCGATCACCCGGTCGACGGCCGCCGCGAGGGGGTGGGACTCCCAGTCGTGGCCGTGGGTGTACCAGGAGCGGTCGCCGGTGAGCAGCCAGACCTCCAGTCCGTGCTCACGCGCCTGGTGCAGTCCCAGGACGAAGGGGTGGTTCTGCATGTGCTCGACGATCGCGACGCGTTTGCCCGCGAACTTGGCATAATCGGCCAGGGGTGTGGTCATCGAACCGCCTCCGTCACTCCGCGTGCAGTCACCGGACTCTGGAACGGACCCAGTGGAACCCGTCGGTCACGTGCGGGGCACGGATCGGGCGGCGGTGTGCATAGGCGGCGGGCGAGGCGCATAGGAAGGACGACGGACGGCTCCCGACCAGGGTCAGGAGCCGTCCGTCGTCGGGCGGATCGTTACTTCTTGAGGACGGCCTTCATCACGTTCCGCGCGATGGGACCGGCCAGGCTGCCGCCGGAGATCTCCTCACGGGAGATGTCCATGGCGGTCGGGTCGATGAAGACGGCCACGGCGACGGACTGGCCGTCGGACGTGATGCCGTAGGAGACGAACCAGCCGTAGGGAACCTGGTCCCGCACGTTCACGCCGCGCTGGGCGGTGCCGGTCTTGCCGCCCACCGTGACGCCGTCGATCAGGGCGCGCTTGGCGCTGCCCTCCTTGGCGGTGAACTCCATCATCTCCCGGACCTTCGCGGCCGTTTCGCTGGAGACGGCCTGGCTCATCAGCTTCGGCTGGTGCTTCTCCAGGGTGTTCAGCGCGGGCGAGCGCACCTCGTCGACGAGGTAGGGCTGCATCACCTTGCCGTCGTTGGCGAGGGCCGCGGTCACCATGGCCATCTGCATCGGCGAACTGGTCAGACTGCCCTGCCCCATGCCGGTCAGCGCGGTGCCGGGCTTGTCCAGGCCGCCCGGGTACAGGCTCTTGGCGGCCCGCAGGTCGCCGAGTTCCGGGGCGTAGACGTCCTTGTTGTAGCCGAACTTCTCGGCCGTCTCCAGCATCCGGTCCCGGCCCACCTTGACGGCGGCGTCGAGGAAGACGTTGTTGCAGGAGTACTGCATGGCGGTCTTCATCGAGGCCTTGTTGCAGACGGCGTCCCCGGCCTGGCTGCTGATCTTGTTGGTGGACAGCGGCAGCGGGTACGGCGAGACCGCGTCCGACCGGGCGTCGACGTCCGTGACGACGCCGTGCTCCAGCGCGGCCGCCGCGGTGAGGATCTTGAAGGTGGAGCCGGGCGGGAACGTCTCGCGCAGCGCCCGGTTGGACAGCGGCTTGCCCTTGTCGGATTCCAGCGCCTTGAACCGCTTGCTCTCCTTGAGGGAGTTGCCGGCGAACGCGCCGGGGTCGGCGGAGGGCGTGGAGACGAGGGCGAGCACCTTGCCGGTCTTCGGGTCGAGCGCCACCGCCGAGCCTCGGGCGTTGAGCTTGGTGAGGCCCTCGTACGCCGCCTTCTGCGCCTTGGGATCGATCGTCGTGATGATGTCCCCGCCGCGCCGTTCCTCGCCGGTGACGACATCGGTGAATCGTTCGAACGCGAACCGCTCATCCGTGCCGCTGAGCACGCTGTCGTAGGTGCTCTCCAGCAGGGTCATGCCCATGGACTGCGAGGCATAGCCGGTGACCTGCGCGTACATCGGGCCGTTCATGTACTTGCGCTTGTACTTCAGTTCCGAGCCCTCCACCTTCACCGACTCGGTGACCGGCCGGCCGCCGACGATGATGTCGCCGCGCGGCATCGAGTACCGGTTGATCAGCACGCGTCGGTTGGAGTCGTCAGTGGCGAGGTCGTCGGCCTTGACGTATTGCAGCCAGTTGGCCCGAAGCAGGAGCGCGAGCGTCAGAAGTCCGCAGAAGATGGCTATGCGCCTGAGCGGTTTGTTCATGCGACACTCCGTCCGGCGGCCATCGAATGGCCACGCACCCGTCTTAATCGGCCGTGGGTCGGAGTTGAAAGCACCATGCGCGGCACCCTAGTTGACGGATTGCCACCCCCGGCGCAAGAGACGGTTACCGGCCAAAGGACCGCCGGAATGCGCCGCTGAGCGGTGTGGTGGCGGAGTGCGCACGATGCGGTCCGCGCTGTACACGGCCGACCTCTGAGGCCGTCGTCGCCGCCGACCGGACACCCCCTGGCAGCTGGCCCGTCTGGAGCTCATGCCCTTTTCGCCGAAGCCGGCCAGAACGTATGTCTCCAGTTCTCGAACGCAACCCCCGCGGTAGCGGTCCTCGACACCCGTACGGCCCTGACGCGCTGACGGGCCCACAGCTCGAAGTAGTACCGCTCCTCGACGCGGGCCCAGGGCCGATGCACCCCGCGCCTTTCACCCTGCCGGGCGGCCACCGCCGGCCTTGTCGTCGACGGCCTGGCGGAAGACTTCCGCCGAGGCCTCGTCGTCGAACCGCTCGGTCTGAAACAGAGCCGTGTTCCACGTGGTGCCCGGAGCCGGACTTGAACCGGCACGCCCGCGAAGGGGCAGCGAGGTTTAAGCTCGCCGTGTCTGCATTCCACCATCCGGGCAGGCCATGGGCTCCGCATCGAAGTCCCGAGCCTATCGGGAGGCTTCCCCCGAACATCGGGTGGGCGGACCGATGTTGTCTTATTTTATTGAGGTCTGAGGGTGCATCAGCACGTGGAACAGGCCATCCGCACTTGCCAACAGCCTTGCGCGCGGCGTACGGCCACGCATGCGGAATGACGGAATTTCACCGTCTGAACAAGGACGCTCCACCTGTTCTTGACGCCTCCCGCCCCCACCGCGCTGTCATCCCCAGGTATGACAGCGCACGGTGTGGTCCGACCCGAGGCTGCCTTCGGAACCAGAACAGCGGCTGACTACACGGCGGCCCGTGGCGGCGACGATTGAACACGTCCCGTCGGGGGCCCCATCCGTCGTCGTTCCCTCAGGAGTGCCAACTCGTGACCACCGCATCCATCGCCGACCGGACCACCGCAGTGGCCGCGCGCGCCACGGATCTGTCGAAGATCTACGGACAGGGCGACACCCAGGTGGTCGCCCTGGACCGGGTTTCCGTCGACTTCCGGCAGGCCGAGTTCACCGCGATCATGGGCCCCTCGGGCTCCGGCAAGTCCACCCTGATGCACTGTGTGGCCGGCCTGGACACCTTCTCGTCCGGTTCGGTGCGCATCGGCGAGACGGAGCTGGGGTCCCTCAAGGACAAGCAGCTGACCAAGCTGCGCCGGGACAAGATCGGCTTCATCTTCCAGGCGTTCAACCTGCTGCCCACGTTGACGGCCCTGGAGAACATCACCCTCCCGATGGACATCGCGGGCCGCAAGGCGGACAAGGACTGGCTGAACTCGGTGATCACGATGGTGGGCCTGGCCGACCGTCTCGGCCACCGTCCCTCCCAGCTCTCCGGCGGCCAGCAGCAGCGCGTCGCGGTGGCCCGCGCCCTGGCGTCCCGGCCCGAGATCATCTTCGGTGACGAGCCGACCGGGAACCTCGACTCGCGCGCCGGCGCGGAGGTCCTCGGCTTCCTGCGCAACTCCGTACGGGAGCTCGGGCAGACGGTGGTGATGGTGACTCACGACCCGGTGGCCGCCGCGTACGCGGACCGGGTGGTGTTCCTGACGGACGGACAGATCGTCGACGAACTGCACGACCCGACCGCGGACTCGGTCCTCGACCTCATGCGGCGACTTCCCGGGGGCGGTAACACCAGCGGCTCCGCCGCGCGGCCCCAGACCCCCGAGTTCGACGCGAAGGGCCGTACCAGCTGATGTTCCGCACCGCCCTGCGCAACGTGTCCGCGCACAAGGCCCGGTTGCTCATGACCGTGCTCGCCGTGATGCTCGGTGTGGCCTTCGTGTCGGGGACCCTGGTCTTCACCAACACCATCTCCGAGGCCTTCCAGAAGAGTTCGGCCAAGGGCTTCGACCAGGTCGACGTGGCCGTGGAGGCCGAAACCCAGGAGGACAAGGGAGACACCGTCGGCAAGACGGCCGAGCTGACCCAGGCGCTGCTCGACGACAGCTCGAAGGTGCCGGGGGCCGCGTCCGCCGTCGGCGTCGTCAACGGATTCACCGCGATCGCCGACAAGGACGGCAAGCTCATCGGCGGCGGCTTCCAGTCCCAGGGAGGCAACTACTGGGGCGCCAAGGACTCCCGGTACCCGCTGGCCGACGGCCACGCGCCGAGCGGCGCGAACGAGGTCCTCATCGACGCGGAGACCGCGAAGCGCGCCGGATACGAGGTCGGTGACACCGTGCGGATCTCGGTGGACGGTCCGGTCCTCGCCCCGAAGATCACCGGCATCTTCACCACCGACGACGGCAACGTCACCGCAGGCGGCAGCCTCGCCCTCTTCGACACCGCCACGGCCCAGCAGCTGTTCGGCAAGAAGGGCACCTACGACGAGATCGACGTGCGGGCGAAGTCCGGGGTCAGCCAGACGGCGCTGAAGGCGGAGCTGGACAAGGCGCTGCCGGACGACCTCGTGTACACCACGACCGGGCAGGAACTGGCCGACAGGCAGGCGGAGATGATCTCCACCTCGATGTCCGGGATGAAGCAGGGCCTGCTGGTGTTCGCGGGCATCGCGCTGTTCGTCGGAACGTTCATCATCGCCAACACCTTCACCATGCTGGTCGCCCAGCGCACCAAGGAACTGGCGCTGCTGCGCGCGGTCGGCGCCTCGCGCCGCCAGGTCACCAGGTCGGTGCTGATGGAGGCGTTCCTGGTGGGCGCGGTCGCCGCGGTGACCGGCCTGGTCGCCGGGATCGGCATCGGGGCGGGCCTGCGGTCGCTGATGGGCTCGTTCGGGGCGACCGTCCCGGACGGACCGCTGGTCATCACGCCCGGCACGGTCGGCGCGGCCCTCGCCGTCGGCGTCCTCATCACCATGCTGGCCGCGTGGCTGCCCGGCCGCCGCGCCGCGAAGATCCCGCCGGTGGCCGCGATGAGCAGCCTGCACGCACCGGCCACCACCAAGTCGCTGGTCCTGCGCAACACGCTGGGCGCGCTGTTCTCGGCGGCGGGTGTCGCGGTGGTCCTGGCCGCGACGACGATGTCCGGTTCGGACGGCCAGGCCCCCATGGGCATGGGCGCGGCCCTGCTGATCATCGGCGTCTTCATCCTCACGCCCCTGCTGTCCCGCCCGCTGATCGCGGCCGCGGCACCGGTCATGCGGGTGTTCGGCGTCTCGGGCAAGCTGGCCCGTCAGAACTCGGTGCGCAATCCCCGTCGTACGGCGGCCACCGCGTCCGCGCTGATGATCGGCCTCACCCTGATCACCGGCATGACGGTGATGGCGGGCAGCGTGCAGAAGTCCATCGACAAGATGGCCTCCTCGGCGATCCGCGCGGACTACGTGGTCCGCATGGCCAACGGCAACGAGCTCTCCCCCGACGTCGAGAAGAAGCTCCGGGCGACCGACGACGTCACCGCCGTCAGCCCGCTGCGCAACGCCCCCTCCCGCATCGGCGGCGAGACCGAGTACCTCACCGGCGTCACGGGCGACGCGATCGGAGAGCTGACCGACCTCAAGGTCGACAACGGCTCCTTCGAGGTGGGCGGCACACAGGTCGTCGTGGACAGGACGACGGCCGAGTCGCACGGCTGGAAGGCCGGTTCGGGCTTCACCGTCGCCTACGAGGACGGCAAGAAGCAGACGCTGACCGTCGCCGGGGTCTACGAGGGCAACGAGCTGATCCAGGGCATCATCCTGGACAACGCCACGCTCTCCCCGCACCAGTCCGACCTGGCCGACATGCAGGTGATGGTCAAGACGTCCGACGGCGCGTCCGACGCGACCAAGGACAGGCTGGAGAAGGCCCTCGGCTCCAACCCGGCCATCAAGGTGCAGAGCAAGCAGGACCTCTCCGACGACATCGCGAAGATGTTCACGCTGATGCTGAACATGCTCTACGGGCTGCTCGCGATGGCCGTGATCGTCGCGGTGCTCGGGGTCATCAACACCCTGGCCATGTCGGTCTTCGAACGCTCCCAGGAGATCGGCATGCTGCGCGCGATCGGCCTGGACCGCAAGGGCATCAAGCGGATGGTCCGCCTGGAGTCCCTGGTCATCTCGCTCTTCGGCGGGGTGCTCGGCATCGGGCTCGGTGTGTTCTTCGGCTGGGCGGCCGGTGAGCTGATCGGCACCAGCCTGCCGACGTACGAACTGGTCCTGCCGTGGGCGCGGATGGCCGTCTTCCTCCTGCTGGCGGCGACGGTGGGCATCCTGGCGGCGCTGTGGCCGGCCCGGCGGGCGGCCCGCCTGAACATGCTGACGGCGATCAAGTCGGATTGACTTGCACCTCGGGCTGAAGCCCAAGGATTCTGGCCTTCTCGACCGAACGCTGTGCCGCTACGCGGCACAGCGTTCGGTCGAGAATCCGTGGCTTCCTGTTTCTTCGCGCTGTGCCGGGACTGCTCCCGGTCTTACCGGCGCTCCGCAGGCCGTCACCGCCAGTCCGGCGGCCGTCTTCACGTTGATCGCGGCGTTGGTGTCCCGGTCGTGGACGGTGCCGCAGGCGCTACAGGTCCATTCCCGGACGTTCAAGGGTTTGGGCCCGTCCTTGATCCCGCAGGTGGAGCAGGTCTGGGAGGTCGGCTCGAACCGGCCGATCTTCACCAGGGTGCGGCCATACCGCTCCGCCTTGTACTCCAGCATGCTGATGAACGATGACCATCCGGCGTCGTGCACGGACTTGGCCAGCTTCGTGCGAGCCAGTCCCGCCACCGACAGGTCCTCCACGGCGATCCCTTGGTTATCGGTAATCAGCCTGGTGGAGAGTTGGTGGTGGAACTCACGGCGTGCGTCAGCAACTTTGGCGTGGGCGCGGGCGACCTTGAGACGGGCCTTGGCCCGGTTCCCTGATCCCTTCTGTTTGCGGGACAGCTCACGCTGGGCTTTCTTCAGCTTCTTCTCCGCGCGCCGCAAAAAGCACGGGGAGTCGATCTTCGTGCCGTCGGAGAGGACCGCGAAGTGGGTGAGGCCGAGATCGATACCGATGGTGCCGTCGGTCTCAGGCATCCGGGCCGCGTCGGCGGCGGGGTCGGTGTCGATGACGAAGGAGGCGAAGAACCAGCCTGCTGCGTCTTTGATGACGGTGACGGAGGTGGGGGTGGCGGGTAGGGTGCGGGACCATTTCACCTTCACCGCGCCGATCTTCGGCAGGTTCAGACGGCCGCTGTCGGTGATGTTCCAGTGGGCGTTGGCGGTGAACCGGATCGACTGCCGGGCGTCCTTGCGGGACTTGCACCGGGGCCGGCCCATTCTCGGGCCCTTCCGCGCACCCTTGAGGGAGGCGAAAAAGTTGCGGTACGCGGTCTCGGCGTCCCGCAGGGACTGCTGGAGGACGACGGCGGACACCTCACCCAGCCAGGACCGCTCCGGCGTCCGTTTCGCTTCCGTGATCAGGCAGGTGGACAGCTGCCCCGCCGTCGGGAACGGCTGCCCGGCCTTACGGGCGTCCTCACGGGCACGCACGGCGTCGTTGAACACGACGCGTGCGCACCCGAACGCCCTGGCCAGCGAGGCCTGCTGAGCGGCGTCGGGGTACAGGCGGAAGGCGTACCGGAGCTGCATGACGATCACACTAGGTAAGTCGAACCTCCGTCGTCACCGGGAACATGTGGACGATCCGTCACCGCCACGAAGCGAAGTCCGGCTCCGCCGGAACGAGACCACGACACTCCGCGTCGCAGCCACAAGATTCGCTTCACCCCCGGCCTGAAGGCCGGAGCACTGCGAATGATGTCCGGTAGCGGCTGGGACAGGGGTACGGCAGTCGGGGCCCGCTTCCGTCCAGGGAAGCGGGCCCTTCGCCTCAGTTCCAGGTGCGGGAGCGCAGTGGCAGGCCGGAGTCGCCGGACTCGGGTGTCCGGACGGCGAGGACCTGGTTGACGCCGATGCGGTTGCGTTCGAAGGCGACCGCGGACGCGGCCATGTAGAGCCGCCAGACGCGGGCCCGGCCGGGGCTGGTCAGCCGCACGGCCCGGGTCCAGTCGGCCTCCAGGTTGGCGACCCAGCGGCGCAGGGTGAGGGCGTAGTGCTCGCGGATCGACTCGACGTCCCGCACCTCGAACCCGGCGCGTTCGAGCTGGGTCACGGTGGTGCCGACCGGGGCCAGCTCGCCGTCGGGAAAGACGTAGGCGTCGATGAACTCGTCCATGTCGTAGGCCGATTCGTCGCGCTGCGGGCGGCGGCCGATCTGGTGGTTGAGCAGCCGTCCGCCGGGCTTGAGGAGCCGGAAGAGGTTCTCCGCGTACTCCAGGTAGCGTTCGGAGCCGACGTGTTCGGCCATCCCGATGGACGAGATAGCGTCGTACGGCCCGTCGGCGACGTCCCGGTAGTCCTGTACGCGGATCTCGATCCGGTCGGTCAGTCCCTCGCCGGCGACGCGCTTGCGGGCGTAGGCGGCCTGCTCCTGGGAGAGGGTGATGCCGACGACCCGCACGCCGTGCTCGCGTGCGGCGTGGATGGCCATCGAGCCCCAGCCGCAGCCGACGTCGAGGAGCCGCTGACCGGGCCGCAGAGCGAGCTTGCGGGAGACGAGTTCGAGCTTGTCGCGCTGGGCGGCCTCCAGGATGCCGCCGTCCGCTTCGGGGGCGGGCCAGTAGGCGCAGGAGTACACCATGGACGGCCCGAGGACGATCTCGTAGAAGTCGTTGCCGACGTCGTAGTGGTGACTGATGGCGCGTCTGTCGGTCCGTTTGGTGTGCAGGCCACGGCGCGGTCTGCGGATCTCCTCGCGCGGTGGGGCGGGCGGCAGCGGGGGCCCGGCGAGCGCGACGAGGCCCCGGGCGGCGGCCCGGAACTCGGGGTCGCGGAGTGCCTGGACGAGCGTGCGGGCGTCGTCCCCGCGCTCCCAGACGAGCCCAGACATCAGGTCGAGGCAGGCGTAGAGATCTCCCTCGATGTCCAGGTCACCGGCGACCCAGCCACGGGCCAGACCCAGCTCGCCCGGCTTCCACAGCAGGCGGCGCACGGCCCGGCGATTGCGCACCACGAGGGTGGGCGCGCCCGGCGGCCCCGCCTGCGAACCGTCCCAGGCGCGGACGCGCACCGGAAGCGGGGCTCCCACCAACTGTTCCACGAGGCTCTGCAGCCGCAGCGCGGCATCCGGCATGATGTGCACCTCCGTGACAATGGATCCCGGAATGTCCAACACCACGTAAACACCTGCGGGGCCGGGGCACAGTCCCCCATGCGCGTTACGGCTTGGCAAAGCGCGTGCAGACGCCACGTTGACTGATCTGCGGACTGGGGGTGTTGTCCCCACCCACTCCCGCTCAGTCTTTAGGAACGGTGCGTCGACTACGTCCGGCGCGACACGGTCATCGGTTGCCACCGCGACCGACGACCGTCATCACAAAGAGTGAGCGGGCCTTCATCCATAGGCGCTACTTCACGGCGGTGGGCGGGTCTGCCGGAACCGTCGGGTTGTTCTTGCAGTCGAAGGAGCGGGCCACGACGCCGGCGGAGTGCAAGAGGTACTTCATGTGGGTCCGGGTATCGGTGTCGCCGGTGAGAGTGTCATTCATGACTCCCTCGATCGGTACCTCGTTCTCCTGCCCTTCGGGTGCGCCGGAAACCCGACACTTTATGTAGACGTAGTACTTGGCGGTTCCGTTTCGTGCTGTTTTATGCACCAGTTTCACGTCGGCGTTGACGGCGGTGGCCGTCCCAGCCTCTGAAGCGCCCGATTTCTCATGGAAGGGGACGATGGACGCACCATAGTGGATCGACAGATTCTTATTACCTGAGGCGCCCGCCGTCTTCAAAACCCTGCACAGTTCAGAGTTCGTGAACATGGGGATTTCTGAACTCTTCGGAGACCATGCCTTCGCATAGCTGTAGAACAGCGATCTGGCGCTCTTCAGTGTCTCGGAGTCGGTCGCCACACCCGTCTTGTCCTTGGTGCTGTTCTTGACCCAGTCCACGCCGGACGCGCCCAGCAACTGCTCGCAAGTCGTCTGCTCGCCGGCAGTCGCCTCTGTGCCGTCCTCATCGCCGTCCCCATTCCCGGACGTGCAGCTCCCCGCCCCCAGCAGCAGGACGAGCAGCGAGCCGACGGCGGTCTTTCGCATCCTCACCATCCCCGCGTGTCATCGGTGTCGGTGTACTCGCCGCCGTCGTTGTAGACGCCACGCGCATCCCTGGCCAGTTTCCGCACCTCGCTGGCCGACATGTCGTGCTGTTCCGCGTAGTTCAAGAGCGGGGTCATCGCGTTGTGCTGTCCGTCCTGCTTGGCCTTCTGGATGCCTTCCACCGCCTGCTGGTCGTTCTTGTACTCGTTCTCGTCGAGCCAGTCGATCGTTTCCGTCGCCATATGAGTCTCTGCGGCGCTCCCGGCGGTCTCGAAGGCGAGCGGCACCGCGATGGCCGCGGCCGCCCCGACAGGCACGACCACCCCGGAGGCCACACCCACGGCGACACCGACCGTCGCACCGGCCGCGAAGTTACGCCACTCGCCCTGCTTTTCGAGCGCCTTGTTCCGCTCCTTCTCGTCGTCGGCGAACTGCTCCCCGATGCTCTCGGCGCGGGCCTGGTCCAAGAGACCGTGCATCGTGACGCTGTGCAGCCCGGCGTCGAGCGCGTTGCTCTGATGATCCCCCTGCGCGGCCATCAGGCTGGAGCCATACGTTTGTTGAGCCACCGAAACGGTGTCGTAGGAGTCCTTGTCGGAACCCAGGGCCCTGAGGAAGTTCGCCGTGTTGGGTTCGCCGAGATCCCGCAGATGCCGCTGATCGTCATTGAACATCCCGTCCCGGTCGGCGAGATCTCCGCTGCCACCCCAGTCGGCCATGGAGTAGTTGAGGCTGTCGATATGGCCCGCCGCGATGTTCGCGATGCTGTCCCTGATCCCCGGCTGATTGTCGATCACCTCCGCCGACTCATAGTTGTCCACAACCTTGGAGACCAGATCCAGTCGGTCGTTCCGCGCCTCGATCTGTGCCTCGGTCTTCATCGGCGGAATGCTGGGATCCTGGTCGTCGTACGCATACCCGAGCGTGGCGGACTCCAGCGCGTGGCCGAGATTGTCGAATCCCGTCGGCTTGCCGTCATCGCCCAACGGCCATTTGCGGGCGTCATTGCCATGACCGACCAAGTAGTCCCAGTTGTCGAGCTTCTTGCCGTCCGCTGTCGTCGAGTCGTTGAAGAATTCCAGGGACGCCTCGGGGTTGTGGCCGAGGGCCTCCATGTAGCCGGCGACCGGATCGTTGGCGTTGCCGGTGGGCGGGTAGCTGAGGTCGGTCGTGTCGCGCCAGGCGACGCCGGGGTCGCCCGGGTACTCGCGTTCGTACTTGAGCATCGCGTCGCCGTAGTCGTGCAGGAAATCGTCGTCGTACTTTCCCTTGCCCATCAGGCTACTCATCACCTGGTAGCCGTTCGGGCCCATGGGCATGGCGGGATCGACGGGGAAGATCTTGGTGCCGGACGCGATCACGTCCTTCTTCCAGGTCTCCATGGCCTGGCTGTCGCTGTGGGAGGCGTTGGCGAGGGCCATGCTCAGGTTGTCCTGTACGTGCCCCAACATCTTGGCCCGGTCACCCTCGACCGCACCGCCGGGTGGGGCGGCGAGGTCACGCCAGAACTGGAGAGTGCCGTCCGCGCCCAGACCGGTGGCGAAGGACTCGGTGAAGCCGGGGTTGTCGCGCTGGTTCTCGAGGGTCTCGTTGAAGCGCGCCAGCTTCTCTTCGCTCCACTCGGAGACGTCGCCCTTGGCCACCTCCTTGCGCCAGTACTCGGCGTCCGCCTTGCCCTGGTCGCGATCGGCGTCCTTCAGGTTGTCCGGGCCCTGGTCGGTGAAGTCGTACTTGTTCCTGGCAAGTTGGCGCAGCGCCCGGGCCGCGATGCGGTCGGTTTCAGTCGCCTCCCAGAGGATCCTGGTGATCCTGCTTTGGGCGGCGTCGAGTTCCCCGTCCGTGGGCTTGTGGATATCGGCGTCACCGGCGGCCTGGCCGGAGGGGACGGAGGCGGCGACCTTCCCGTTGCCGTTGACGTAGATGTTGCTCTTCGCCAGCTCGTCGATGGCGGTGCGCAGGCTTTCCTTGTGCTTCTTTAAGGCAGTGTGCGCGTCACGCAGAACCGCCAGTACGCTCTTCGCCTCATCGGCCGCGTCCGCGAACTGCGCCGCCGTCTTCGTGACGAACTCCCGCGAGACCGTGGCGTTGGCGCCCTTCCAGTTCGCGGCGTTGGCCTTCTTCTCCAGATCCGTCGCGCTGGCCTCGCCGTTGCCGCCGGTGGCCAGCAGCTCCAGTCTGTCGGCCATGGTCTTCCAGTCGGAGACCGCGGTGTTCAGCGTGCCCAGGCGCAGGTCCGTGAGTTCCTGCGCGGTGAGTGTTTCCGTCGCCATCTTCGTCAGCCCCGCCGCCGCTACTTGAAGTACTCGTTTATGCGGGAGACCGTCATCAGGTCGCCCGCAGCGTTCCTCATGCCGGTCACGACGGCCGCGTCGTCCTTGGCGTGCTGGGCACGGCTGAAGTCCAGATGGTTGGAGATGTGGGCGCAGGCCTCTTTCAGCGTCTGCTGTTGGGTGTTCCACGCGTCGTGTAACTCGGTGAGGGCGGACCCCATGTCCAGGCCGTCGTTGAAAAGGTCGATGGACGCCGTAAAAGTGCTGGGCCGTGCGAAGTCCGCGTCCACCCGGAATTTCCCGAGCAGGTCGTACGCCATGTTCCCGAGCTTGCCCAACTCGTCGTCGTGGACGACCAAATCCCCGGAGCTACCACCACCCTCCGCAGGCAGCTGGTTGAGCTGCATCTGCGCAGAGCCCCCACGTGCCGCGTCGGACTTGAGTTGCTCCCACTCGTCCCAGGCCATGCCCCGTACCCTCCCGCGTTCCCCGTGCCGCGACAGTCGCGAACGCGCGACTGATCACGGATTCCCTTACCCAACTCTTGACGTATCAACGGCGGAGGCGGCCTGAGCAGTCGAATGCACACTCGCATAATTGCTTCACACTCATCTCCTCCGCACGACGCCGGGCTCGCGTGCGAACCCGAGAGATGGTGAACTGAGAGAGCCGGAACACGCCGAAGGGGCCGCCCGCACCACGGATGGCGGGCGGCCCCTTCGGGGCGTTCAGTGACCGGAGGTCAGGAGGCCTTGGCCTGCTCGGCCTTGGGCTTCTCCGCGGCCTTGGGCGCGGCGACCGGCGCCGGCTTGGCCGCCTCGTAGAACTCCTCGCGCGGAGTCTCCAGGGCGCCCAGGGCGACGACCTCGCGCTTGAGGAACATGCCGAGGGTCCAGTCGGCGAAGACACGGATCTTCCGGTTCCAGGTCGGCATCGCCAGACCGTGGTAGCCGCGGTGCATGTACCAGGCGAGACGGCCCTTGAGCTTGATCTTCATCTTGCCCATGACGATCATCGCGACGCCCTTGTGGAGGCCGAGGCCCGCGACAGCACCCTTGTTGGCGTGGCTGTAGTCCTTCTGCGGGAAGCCCCGCATACCGGAGATCACGTTGTCACCGAGGACCCGCGCCTGCCGCAGCGCGTGCTGCGCGTTCGGCGGGCACCAGGCGTTCTCGTTGCCCGCCTTGCGGCCGACGAGGTCCGGAACCTGGGCGTTGTCACCGGCGGACCAGATGTAGTCCGTGCCCTTGACCTGGAGCGTGGACTCGCAGTCGACGTGACCACGGGGACCCAGGGGAAGGTTGTAGCGGGACAGGACCGGGTTGGGCTTGACGCCGGCCGTCCAGACGATGGTGCTGGAGTCGACCTCGAGGCCGTTCTTCAGTACCACGTGGCCGTCGACGCAGGAGTCCATGGAGGTGGAGAGGTAGACCTCGACACCGCGGCTCTCCAGGTGCTCCTTGCCGTACTGGCCGAGCTTGGGGCCGACCTCGGGGAGGATCTTGTCGGCCGCGTCGACGAGGATGAACCGCATGTCCTCACGGGACACGTTGTTGTAGTACTTGGCCGCGTCGCGGGCCATGTCCTCGACCTCGCCGATGGTCTCCGCACCCGCGAAGCCACCGCCGACGAAGACGAAGGTGAGCGCCTTGCGGCGGATCTCCTCGTCCTGCGTGGAGTCGGCCTTGTCCAGCTGCTCCAGCACGTGGTTGCGCAGGCCGATGGCCTCCTCGATACCCTTCATACCGATGCCCTGTTCGGCGAGGCCGGGGATCGGGAAGGTGCGGGAGACCGCGCCGAGCGCGATCACCAGGTAGTCGAAGGGCAGCTCGTACGCCTCGCCGACCAGCGGGGAGATCGAGGCGACCTTGCGGTCCTGGTCGATGGTGGTGACCCGGCCGGTGAGGACCTCCGCCTTGGGCAGCACGCGTCGCAGCGGGACGACGACGTGGCGCGGGGAGATGCTTCCGGCGGCGGTTTCGGGGAGGAAGGGCTGGTAGGTCATGTACGACCGGGGGTCGACGACCGTGACGGTCGCCTCGCCGTAGCGCATCTTCTTCATGATGCGCCGAGCTGCGTACAGGCCTACGTACCCACCGCCTACTACGAGGATCCTGGGACGCTCCGTGGTGCTCATGCCATCGAGTATCCACCCGCCACTGGACCATGGCTCGTGCGCCCCTTCACAAGCATGGTCGGGGTGTGTGCTATTCTCCGCGGCTCGCGTGATCCACATCATGGCGTGAACCGGGAACCTGTGCGCAGAGAACGCCGTTGTCAATGCCGCGTGAGCTGCCTCTCTGTGCCCCCGAGCCCCCTGTGAAGCCCTCTCGCCCGGCCCTCCGCCACCCCCTTCGAAGCACCCCCGCACACCCCTTCTGAACACGTTCAAAGGGGCTTTGACCCCCCAGAAGGGTCAACGGGCCGCCATTCGTCCTCCGAGCGGGCCGATTTCCTTGTGAAGAACTTCACGAACTTTCTCGGGAGCCCGTCACCGAGGGGCCCGCGCGGACCTCCCCGAGGCGCTCATACGTTCTCCGACCTGCTCAGGAGAGGCCCGTGGATCTTCGATGGCGGACCTACGCCACCGACCACGCGATCCCGTCGAGGATGTCGTGCTCGCTCACCACGACCTCCGCCGCGCCGGTCCGTTCCATGATCGCGAGGAGGACGAGGGCGCCCGCCCCGATCACGTCGACGCGGCCCGGGTGCATGGAGGGAACGGCCGCGCGCTCGGCGTGGGTGGAGCGCAGCAGCCAGTCGCTGATCTCGCGGACCCGGTCGCGGGAGACGCGGGAGTGGTGGATGGCCACGGAGTCGTACTCGGGGAGGTTCTGCGCGATCGCGGAGACCGTCGTCACCGAGCCGGCCAGGCCCACCAGGGTGCGCGCCTCACGCAGCGGGACCGTCTGTTCGGCGAGGTCGAGGGCGGCCTCGATGTCGGCGCGCATCGCCTCGACCTGCTCCTCGGACGGCGGGTCGGACACGACACGGTCCCGGACCAGATGACGCTCCGTCATACGCACGCAGCCGACGTCCACCGAGCGTGCCGCGCGCACCTGGTCGTCGCCGACCACGAACTCGGTCGAGCCGCCCCCGATGTCCACGACCAGGAAGGGCCGGTGCAGGTCGTCCCGTCCGGTCAGCTCCCGCGTCGCGCCGGTGAAGGAGAACTCGGCCTCCTGGTCACCGGAGATGACCTCGGGCTCGACGCCCAGGATGTCCAGCACCCCGCGCACGAACTCGTCCCGGTTCTCGGCGTCCCGGGATGCCGAGGTGGCCACGAAGCGCACCCGCTGCGCGCCGTGCTCCTTGATGATCGCCGCGTACTCACGGCAGGCGGCGAAGGTCCGCTCCAGCGCCTCGGGGGCGAGACGGCCCGTCCGGTCGACGCCCTGGCCGAGCCGGACGATCGTCATACGGCGGTCCAGGTCGACCAGTTCCCCGGTCTCGGGGTCGGCGTCGGCGACCAGGAGCCGGATCGAGTTCGTGCCGCAGTCGACGGCGGCGACCCTGGTCACTTGGCGTTCTCCTGAGCCCGCGTCACACAGGTCCCCTTGCGCCACCACTCCGGCAGCATCTCCAGCGCCTCGTCGCCCAGCGGGTTCACCCCGGGGCCCGCCGCGAGGGAGTGGGCGACCAGGACGTGCAGGCACTTCACCCGGTCCGGCATGCCGCCCGCGCTGGGGAAGCCGGTCAGCTCCTCGATCTCGTCGCGGCGCCGGATGTAGTCCTCGTGCGCGGCGCGGTAGGCGGCGGCCAGCTCCGGGTCGCTCTCCAGCCGGGCCGTCATCTCCTTCATCACGCCGTTCGCCTCCAGCGTGCCGATCGCCGAGGCGGCCTTCGGGCAGGTCAGGTAGTACAGCGTCGGGAAGGGCGTGCCGTCGGGGAGGCGCGGGGCCGTCTCCACCACGTCCGGCTCGCCGCAGGGGCAGCGGTGCGCGATCGCGCGCAGGCCGCGCGGAGGGCGCCCGAGCTGCTGCTGGAAGGCCTCGACGTCCGCGTCGGTGGGCTCGGTGCGCGGGGTGGGCGGCGGGGGCGTTTGCATGCCTGTACGGAAGTCTCTCTTAGGTGTCTGTCGGTTCACTGGTCGGAGGCGTCGGACGAGTCGACGCCGTCCCAGACGTTCGCGTACCAGGGGCGGTCCGCGGCGCCCAGGTCGGAGCGGGACTGCCTGGCCGCGTTGGGGTCGATGACGACGAAGCCGGTCTCCCCCGGCATGACGTAGTGCAGCCGCTGCCGGATCTGCTGCTCCGCGTACGCGTCGTCCTGCCACCGTGCCTTGAGGTCGCGCAGCTGCTCGACCCGTTCCCGGGTTCGCTCCTGCTTGCGCTGCACCTCGGCGAACTCGGCGCGCTGGGCGACGTACTGCCTCATGGGATAGGCGAGCGCCACGATCAGCGTGCACAGCACGAGGGCGAGCAGCGCGGCCCGGCCGGTGAGCCGGGAGCGGCGGGCCTGCCGTTTGGTCTGGGAGCGGTAGACACGGGCGGCCGTCTGCTCGCCGAGCAGCCTGATCCTGGTCGTCGTGGAGAAACGGTCCCGGTCCTTCACGGCCATGTCCCCGCCTCCCGTCTCACACGTGCGTACGTCCCCGGACACGGTACGGGACCGGGTACGGGGACGTACGTACGACTGGCTAAGGCTTGGACCTTAACGGGTCAGGCCTTGGGGATCGCGCCGCGGCTGTGCTCACGCCTACTGGTTCGCAGAGCGCTGTGCTTACTAGTTCGCGGAGCGGCCGTGCTTACTAGTTCGCGGAGCGGCCGTGCTTACTAGTTCGCAGAGCGAAACCGCGGGAAGGCCGAGCGGCCGGCGTACACCGCGGCGTCGTCGAGGATCTCCTCGATGCGCAGCAGCTGGTTGTACTTGGCGACGCGCTCGGAGCGGGCCGGGGCGCCGGTCTTGATCTGGCCGCAGTTGGTGGCGACGGCGAGGTCGGCGATGGTGACGTCCTCGGTCTCGCCGGAGCGGTGGGACATCATGCACTTGAAGCCGTTGCGCTGGGCCAGCTCGACGGCGTCCAGGGTCTCGGTCAGCGAGCCGATCTGGTTGACCTTGACGAGCAGCGCGTTGGCGGCACCCTCGTCGATGCCGCGGGCCAGGCGCTCCGGGTTGGTGACGAACAGGTCGTCGCCGACGAGCTGGACCTTGTCGCCGAGCCGGTCGGTGATGGTCTTCCAGCCGGCCCAGTCGTCCTCGAACAGCGGGTCCTCGATGGAGACGAGCGGGTACGCCTCGACGAGCTCGGCGTAGTAGTCCGTCATCTCGGCGGCGGAGCGCTCCTTGCCCTCGAAGGTGTAGACGCCGTCCTTGTAGAACTCGGACGCGGCGACGTCGAGCGCGAGGGCGATCTGCTCGCCGGGGGTGTACCCGGCCTCCTTGACCGCCTCGAGGATGAGGTCGAGGGCCTCACGGTTGGAGCCGAGGTTCGGGGCGAAGCCGCCCTCGTCACCGAGACCGGTGGCCAGGCCCTTGCTCTTCAGGACCTTCTTGAGGGTGTGGTAGACCTCGGTGCCCCAGCGCAGCGCCTCGGAGAAGGACTCCGCGCCGATCGGGGCGATCATGAACTCCTGGATGTCCACGTTGGAGTCGGCGTGCGAGCCGCCGTTCAGGATGTTCATCATCGGCACCGGCAGCAGGTGCGCGTTCGGGCCGCCCAGGTAGCGGAAGAGCGGGAGGTCGCTGGCCTCGGAGGCGGCGTGGGCGACGGCGAGGGACACGCCGAGGATGGCGTTGGCGCCGAGGGAGCCCTTGTTGTCGGTGGCGTCCAGGTCGAACATGGCCTGGTCGATCAGGCGCTGCTCGGTGGCGTCGTAGCCGACCAGCTCCGGGCCGATCTGCTCGATGACGGCGAGGACGGCCTTCTCGACACCCTTGCCCTGGTAGCGGTTCGGGTCACCGTCGCGGAGCTCGATGGCCTCGAAGGCGCCCGTGGAGGCGCCGGAGGGGACGGCGGCACGACCCGTGCTGCCGTCGTCGAGGCCGACCTCGACCTCGACCGTGGGGTTGCCTCGGGAGTCCAGGATTTCCCGGGCTACGACGACGTCGATGGACGGCACGAGCATCTCCTTCTGGGATGTGACGCGGGGTACGCGGGCCGCGGGGACCCGTAGTGCACGGAGTCGCGGTCGGCTCCGCGGGATGAGCCTAACCGCCTCGGGGCGATCGGCCCCCCTGTCGCCCACCCCTTGGGCAGAACCGAGAGGAAATTGTTTCCGAACGGAACAAAGCGTGGGCGTGGAAGCCCACAACGGTCGCGCGGAAGACCACACAAAAAGACCCCGCTCCGGTGCGTACGGGGGAACACGCACCGGAGCGGGGAGCCCGTGGGGACGGGGCCCTCACGAGGCCCTCGACATGAGGGCCACGGAGGGGAGGGCGCTGTGGTTCGGACGGGCGCCGCGTACTACTTCAGGTGCAGCTGCTGACCCGGGTAGATGAGGTTGGCGTCCTCGACGATGTCCTTGTTCAGCTCGAACAGCTTCTCCCAGCCGCCCTTGACCTTGTGCTTCTCGGCGATCGAGCTGAGGGTGTCACCCTTGACGACCTTGTACTCGCCGTCACCCTTCTTGACCTTCTTGCCGGTCGGGGTGGTGACGGTCTTCTTGGCCGCCGGGCGCTCCTGGGAACGCGAGGCCGGCTGCTCGGCGGAACGGGTGTTGACCTCCGAGGAGCCGCTGGAGCTGCTCGAGCCGCTGGAGCTGTCCGAGCTGCTGGAGCTGTCCGACGAGGTGCTGGTGCCGCCGTCGTAGCCACCGCTCGACAGGCCCTTGCCGCAGACCGGCCAGGCGCCCTTGCCCTGGGAGGCGAGAACCTTCTCGGCGACGGCGATCTGCTGCGCCTTGGAGGCCTGGTTGGCCTGCGCGGCGTACTGCGTGCCGCCGTACGCGGCCCAGGTCGAGGCGGAGAACTGCAGGCCGCCGTAGTAGCCGTTGCCGGTGTTGATGGACCAGTTGCCGCCGGACTCGCACTGGGCGACGGTGTCCCACTCGGAGGAGGTGGCGGCGGAGGCGTTGCCGGCCGCCATCAGCGGAGCGGCGATGGCGACGCCGGTGACTCCGGCGATCGCGGCGGCGCGAGTGGTCTTGGACGGACGACGGTGCTTGCCCTTGCCGGAAAACAGCATGGTTGATCCCCTCACCGACGCCTGCGAGGTGAGCTGTCGGGTTCGGGCCGGTTGAGTTGCCCGGCCGCATCCCTTCCGGGACGCGGCTTCACCCCAAGCCGGGTCCAGCTCAACTGCTGAGCCCGGCGCCTACCTTGGGTCCCCCGCTCCTGCCTACGGCGCTTGACGCGACGACTGTTCCCGTACGGCCGCTGGCAGGATTCGGCGTTGCGGCAGCCGGGGCTCGTGTTGGCGAGCGGTCCGACGTTAGACACGCGATCCGTGGAATATCAAAGACGATCAGGTCTTCTGAGACTCATCCCACACTTTCACCAAACAGGACATTCAGCGCGAAGTGTGACGTGAACTTCCGCCGGTTTAGCCCTATTCGGCACCAAGTCCAAGGGTCTGACCGGGGGAGATATGACTTGGGTCGGAGCCGATCGCCTGCTTGTTCTCCTCGTAGAGGGCGCGCCACCCTCCCTGGAGGTCGAGGGAGCCGGCGATGGACTCAAGGGTGTCCCCGAGACGGACGGTGTACGAGTCACGACCGGCGGCATGACGGCCGCCGGCGGTGCCGGCGTCGGCGGCGTCGACAGCCGCGCCCTCGTCGGCGCTGCCGCCGCGGTGCTTGCCGCCACCGAGGGCCCCGGTGTCCACCAGACTCGAAGAGCCGCCCACCCGCCAGGAGTTGCCCGAGTCGCCCGAGTCGTCCTGTTTCGCCGTACCGGTGGAGGTATCTCCGGAGTCCTGCGAGTCACTGGATTCGGATCCGGAATTACCGGACTTGCCGGGCTCAGCCGAATTACCCGCACGACTCGAACCGTCCGACGCCCCGGAGGAATCGGACGACGAGCCGGAGGGGCTGTCCGACGCGGAGGCCGAAGGCGTGCCCGACGTGTCGCTCGAGGATCCACTCCCGGACGAATCGGCCGATGAACCTTCAGAGTCGGACAAGCCGGACGAACCCGAGTCGTTCGAGGCGCCCGAGCCCGTGTCGGCCCCCAGACCCGTGTCCACGTCGGCCGCCTGGGAGTCCTTGGTGAGCCCGTTGAGCAGCCCACAGGTGGACCAGTAGCCGACACCCTGGTCGGCCAGGATCTTCTCGGCGACGGCGATCTGCTGGTTGCGGCTGGCCTGGTCGGCGCGCGCGGCGTAGTCAAGTCC
Organism: Streptomyces sp. NPDC006332; assembly: GCF_040612855.1. Taxonomy (NCBI): domain Bacteria; kingdom Bacillati; phylum Actinomycetota; class Actinomycetes; order Kitasatosporales; family Streptomycetaceae; genus Streptomyces; species Streptomyces sp. NPDC006332. The sequence goes on along the minus strand of NZ_JBEXRA010000033.1, from coordinate 72,442 downwards.
GCCGTACTGATCCCAGTCCTTCTGCGCGATGTGGAGGCCGCCGTAGTAACCGTCGCCTTCGTTCGCGCTCCAGGAGCCCTCGGTCTCGCAGTTGGCGACCTGGTCCCACGTGGTTCCGGTGGCCGCGCTGGCGCCGGTTGCGCCGAGCAGCGGGATCGCGATGGCGGAGCCGGTCACTCCGGCCGCGACGAAAAGAGCCGGAGCCTGACGGGGGCGACGATGCCGGCCGTTCCCGGAGAGCATGCGGAGACCTTTCGCGAGACAACAGTGACCGCACGGCGGGTGACATTCGCCGCCGCGTTGATCCGTGAACGTATAGGCAGACGATCACTTGTCACAAGTTAATGCCGCGTAGATCACGTGAAGATCACAGGTTTGAAGGCGTGTCACCTTTACGCAGGTGAGGGGCTCGACCACGTGGCGTGAACTCGACGGGCAGGGTACGCAGTCCGCGCATGATGAGCCCGCCGCGCCAGCGCAAATCGGCCGAATCCACGGCGAGTCGCAGGTCCGGGAGGCGGGTGAGGAGCGTCCCGAGGGCACTCTGGCCCTCCAGCCGGGCGAGGGGCGCGCCAAGACAGTAGTGGATGCCGTGGCCGTATCCGAGGTGTTGGTTGTCACTCCGTGAGAGGTCGAGCACATCCGGATCGGCGAACCGCTCCGGATCCCGGTCCGCGGCGGCGAGTACGACGAGCACGGGGTCGCCGGCCGCGATGTCCTGTCCGCCGATGCTGACCGGCCGGGTGGCGAACCGCCAGGTGGCGAGCTCGACGGGGCCGTCGTAGCGCAGGAGTTCCTCGATGCCGGTCTCCAGGAGGCCGCGTTCGCCGGCGGCGAGGGATCGCTGGAGGCGGGCGCGCTGGTCGGGGTGGGTGAGCAGGGCGTAGGTGCCGTTGCCGATGAGATTGACGGTGGTCTCGAACCCGGCGAACAGCAGGATGAAGGCCATCGCGGCGGCCTCGTTCTCGGTGAGGTGCTCGCCGTGGTCGGAGGCTCGGATGAGCCCGGAGATGAGGTCCTCGCCGGCGGCGCTCTCGGCGGGGAGTGCCGCACGCTTGCGGTGGATGAGTTCGGCGAGATAGCCGCGCATCTTCTTCACCGACCGCGCGACGCCACCGCGTGGCCCGCCCCCGTGACGGATCATCATGCCCGCCCAGTCACGGAAGTCGTCCTGGTCCTCGCGTGGGACGCCGAGCAGGTCGCAGATCGTGTAGATGGGGAGGGGGAACGCGAAGTCGTGAATCAGATCGGCACTCCCCTTCTCCACGAAGGCGTCGATCAGGTCGTCGGTCAGTTCCTGCACCCGAGGGGCGAATTCGGCGACCCGTCGCGGAGTGAACGCCTTCGACACCAGCCGACGGAGCCTCGTGTGGTCCGGCGGGTCGATGTTGAGCAGATGGGTCATCAACTCGGCCTTGCGCTCACCGGGGATACCGGTCTTGCCCTTGGCGTGCGCGGGCTCGTCGTGGTGCGCCGGGTTCTTCGAGAGTCGCTGGTCGGCGAGGGCCTGCTTGGCGTCGGCGTAGCGGGTGACCAGCCAAGCCTCCACGCCGCTCGGGAGCTTCGTCCGGTGGACGGGGGCATGCTCCCGGAGCCAGGCGTACGCCGGGTACGGGTCGGTGGCGAACTCCCAGGTGAAGAGTTCCGGGACTGAGCTCGTGGGAGTGGGCTGGTCGGTCACTCCCCGACGGTATCCGGATCGCCGGGACCCGTTAGCTTCCGAGCCCCTCGGCAGCCCGTATCGCGTCCCGGTAGGCCCGGGCGGCGACGCGCAGTGCCGCTTCCGGGTCCACTCCGGCCGCTTCCGCCCGGACCGCCTGGGTCAGCAGCTCGTAGCCGATGCCCTCGCCGCCCGGGAGCGGTACGTCGAGCTGCGCCGTGCGGACTCGTGACGCCAGCTTCGCCGCCAGGGCGAGGCCCGGCTGCCCCAGGGGTATGCCGTCGGTCACCGACTCGCGGCACTTCTCGATCGCCTTGGTGCGCAGCCAGTGCTCCTTGACCTCCTCGGGGGTCGTCGCCGTCTCGTCGCCGAAGACATGCGGGTGGCGGTGGATGAGTTTGGCGACGATGCCGCCGGCCACGTCGTCGATGGAGAAGGGGTCGGTGCCGTCCTCGGCGCGGCCCTCCTCCGCGATGCGGGCGTGGAAGACGACCTGGAGCAGAACGTCACCGAGCTCCTCCCGCAGTTCGTCGCGGTCGCCCTCCTCGATCGCCTCGACGAGTTCGTACGCCTCCTCGATGCCGTACTTCGCCAGGCCCTGGTGGGTCTGCCGGGACGACCAGGGGCACTCGGCGCGGATGCGGTCCATGACCTGGACGAGGTCGAGGAGGCGGGCGCCCGGGAGGTCGTAGGAGGCGGGCAACAACTCCAGCTCCGGCATCGAGACCCGGCCCGATCCGGCGAGGCGGGCCAGGCCGTCGGTGAGGGTGGACTCGCCCTCACCGGTCGCGACCACGACCACCGTCTTCCCCCCGGCGCACGCGGCGACCAGTTCTTCGGCGGTGGGGGACGCCTCGTCGACGGTTATCCCGGCCTCGCGCAGATACGGCAGCTGCGGATGCGCGCCGTCCGCGCACAGCACGCGATCGGCGGCGTGCAGTGCCTGCCAGGCAGGCCAGGACAGCAGTCCGGGTGCGACACGGTGACTGGTGGTGAGCAGGACGACACGGCCGGGGGCGGGGTCGGCGTCCGGGGGGTGACCTGGGGTCGAGGCGGCTTCGGGGCTGATTGCGTTCACCATTCGAAGCTAACGCACGCCGCCGGGCGGGCGATCAGGTTGTCCACAGACACAGGGGGGCGGTGCGATCGTATGAACATCTCTCGTGTGGGCGTCCCGGCGTACCGTCACGCCTCCCCGCCCGCCCCGCGTCAGCGCATGCTCACGCTCACGCTCACGCCGTTTGATCGGTCACCGACACCGTGACCTCGCGTACCCATGGCGTCTTCGCGTCGACGCGGCTGCTCTTCTTCACGTCCCAGGTGCCGTAGCGCGGGTTGAGGTCGATGCCGAGTTCCTTGGAGGCCTTGGCGAGGACGCTCCAGAAGGCGGGGTCACGTGTGTCGGTGCCGAGCTTGGCGGCGAGCTTCTGGGCCTCCAGCTGGAGGCGGAGGTTCTCGTCGAGGCGCTCGGGGGCGATGCCGTACTCCTGGAGCCAGGCGGTCTCCAGCGCCTGGGCTCCGCCGGTCTGCTGCTCCAGGCCGGCCCGCATCTGCTGGATCTCCTTGCGGCTGACACTCACGCCCGCGTCGTCGGCGGCGCGGTGCAGCACCTGGTCGAGGACCATGTTGTGCAGGGTGTCCCGGGCCAGCGTGCCCGTCTTGGCGATGACCTGCTGGTACTGCGCTTCGTCCGGCACCGCCGCCCGCTGGGCGTCGCGCACCTCGCTCACCCGGTTCTCCAGCTGGGCGACGGTGATCCGCTGGTCGCCGACCACGGCCGCGGCGCCCGGATGCGCGTCGTTCCCGCAGGCGGTGAGGAGGGGGGCTGCGGCGATCGCGGCGGAGAGCAGGAGCGCGGTGCGACGGCGACGGCGGTGCAAGGAGACCTCCCGAGGAGATTGTGCGACGGTGCACAAGGTCTTGCGATGATCGATGTTAGGCAGTGGGCAGGCTCTGGCCAACCCATTGGACCAACGATTCACCAGGACTTCGGGCACCGCCGCGCCTGCTCCCCGCCCTCACCGTGCGGGGCGGTGTTCAGTCCCGCCCGGCCACCGCCCGCTCGACGGCGTCGGCGACACCGGCCCGCACCCCGTCGCCGGCGCGGACGGCGGTCACGTTGGAACCGCCCGCCTTGCCGTCGCCCACCAGCACGAAACCCACCTTGCGGTGCTGCGGCGCGGTCTGCGCGGCGGCCGTGACCTCGGGCTTTCCAACGGCGAGGACGACTTCGCAGGAGCGCTGGAGCATGCCGTTGAGGAACGGTCGCGCATTCCCCGCGCTCTGCTCTCCGGTCACCTGCGCGTAGCTCACGCGTGCGTGCGTCTTCGCGGAGGCGTCCTGCATGCCCTGCCAGACCTCGGCCTCGGCCCCGGCGGTGATGCCCTTCTCACCGGTGAGCAGACAGGCGTCCGCTTCGGTGTAGTGCCGGGCCCGGGTCTCCGGGACGGGCGGCCGGTCGTCACCCTGGTTGAGGAGTACGAGGGTCACGACCACCGCGGCGACGACGGCGACCGCCCCCGTCGCCAGCGCGATGGTGCGCCCGCGCAGCGAGCGCAGCCACGCGACGACGGCCCTCCCCACGACCGCGGTCCGTCCGGCCGCTCCGGCTCCCCCGATCCGTCCGGTCCCTCCGGACCGTTCCTGGCGGGCGGAGCGCGCCCGCGACACCTGTCTCACTTGCTTGCCCACTGCTTTCCTGCTTTCGAACTTTGTACTGCTTTGTGCTGCGTCGCCGTCAGCGCTGTCCGGACCGGCGGGGCCAGACCGTCCATGCGTGCAGCGAGGCGCCCACCATCGACAGCAGGATCAGCAGCAGGTCGGACGCGAACAGCACGCCGTGGGTGTCGTCCGGGGTCAGCCCGAGTTCGGCGACCCAGGCCACCAGGACCGCGCTGAAACCGGCGAAGGCCCACAGGTCGGCGCGGGCGCGCCGCCGCAGCGCGAGCACGAGCGAGGGCACGGGGCACAGCAGGCCCAGGCTGACCAGGGGCAGCACCGCGAACCCGGCTCGCACCGCGGTCGCGCGCAGCACCGGCGCGGCGAAAACCTTCGCCGGTCTCAGCATCCTTGTCATCCCCGCACCCGTGTCATCCCCGCACCCGACTTCGGCGTCAGCCGACGATGGCGACCGGCGCGTCCCACGCGTCGCGGTCCACGGTGATCGTGTAACCGTTCCGCGTCTCCTTGCTGTTGACGAGGTACTGGTGGCCGCGGCTGTGGTCGGTGAACTGGGTGGCACCCCACGGCCAGTCGGTGGTCGTGGTGTTCTGCTTGTCCCACAGCGCGTACCAGAGGTTGCCCGGCAGGTCCGTCTTGTCCTTCGCCGTGGCGATGGCCTTGGCGCTGGAGCTGGTGAAGCCGTAGTAGCCGCCACGGTAGATCTTGCCGCGCAGTGTCTTGGTGAAGGAGCGGACGTACGTCAACACGGCGTTGTTGCACGACGTGTTCGTGATGTCGTACGGCTCCATGTCGAGGTAGATGGGGCTGCCCGCCTTCATGCCGAGGGCGGACGCCTTGGACACCGCGTCGGCCGCGTCGGTCGCGCCGAGGGAGGCCGCGTTGGTGGCCGTGAGCTTCTCGGGGTTGGAGCTGGTCTGGCAGGGCGGCTGGGCGCCGACGTAGATCGGTATGAGCTTCCAGCCGGCGGTGTTGACCGACTTCACCCAGGAGTTGGTGAGGTTGGGCTGGGAGCAGCCGCGGTTCTTGCCGCCGACGTAGACGGCGGCGGCGCCGTAGAGGCCGCCCTTCCATGCCTTCATGGCGTTCAGCGAGGGAGCGGTGCAGGTGTCGAAGGCGCGGCCGGTGTACGTCTTCTGGGCGGGCCAGGCGGTGGCGGCCATGGAGGTCTGCGCGGCGATCCCGCCCCCCGCGACGACGGCAGCGCCGGCGACCGCCCACGTGATGTATCTGCGCTTCCTGGACTGCCGGTGCTCGGCCATGTCCCACCCCTTCATGCGTACGTCGTTTTCGCGTACGCGCCTGAGCGGCGTACGGCGTCGCGTGACGACGGCGTACGTCAGCCCGAACCAAGTTTCTCTGAGCCCCCGAGACGGCGCGGCGGTACGGCGATCACGTCGATGACGACGGTGACAGCGACCTTCATCCTGCGCGCGAAGGGAAGAGAACCGTAACTGACGGCGCCTCACCGATCGGGCAATATCACCTCTTGATCACCACAAGATTCCCTCAAGTCCCGGCAAAAACACGCACAGTGCACCCACTTCGAAGTCACAGAACCGGCCAAACCGGCACCTTGGCCGGACCACCCGTACGGACGGTGAGCCCGTCGCCCTTACGCGACTGCCAGCTCGCACCACACGAATTCGCCCCGCCCACCACCCTCCCCGGCCGACGGCTGCCAGCCGCAGAGGTCGGCACAGGCCCGCACCAGCGCCAGTCCGCGCCCGTCCCTCCAACTCGCCCAACTCGTCCAACTCGCTGAACTCGTCCAGTTCGTCGGCAGGCCGGTCGAGCACCCGTGACGGCTCGGGCGGCTCGGACGGCTCGGGGTCGGCATCCCAGGCCCTTGCCGTCACTGTGGTCGTCACGCACCCCAGAAAGCCCCACCGGCAACCCGGCCGGTGAGGCTTTTTTCTGGCAATTTGAAGGATTAGCTTCTACTTCTATCGCAAGTTTTCGATGAAGCGGCGGATGCGTGCCTGATGGTCGGAGATCCACCCATCTTCCAGGGCAATCGGGATGCGGACGGTCACCATGGAGATGGATTCGTCCTCCACGACAACCTCTGGGCAATCCCGTTCGCCTTCGAGCTGGACGCTCACCGTAGGGCCGCGATCCATCTGCATCCACGTGACGTCCTGCCCCAGAGACAGCACGTCCAGCGCCTGGGCCCAGGCTTCGAGCTTGGACTGGGAGAGGACGAGGAGAGTGCTGCCCTTGACGAACAGGCTAGTAATCTCGATCTGCGCTTCCCAGAAACCGCCATCCATTGATGACTGCACAACGATCCGGACTTCGTTTTCAAAATCGGTCAGCCGTACGAGCTCAAACGGAAACATGTTTATCCACCCTCACCCGACCAGAAACTGAGCTGCAGTGGACCAACCGTTATCGTCGAACGCGCTTATATCGACCCTGAACGGAACATTAGATCCTGGTAGATATCTCGGCGTCGCCTGAAACAGGATCTCATTCCCATTCGATACATGCGCGGCAATCGAGTCGCCGAATGCAGACATCGCCCCATTGTCCACCTTGGAATTTGTCCTGACGATATTGGCCGCCACCTTGCCATCTCCACCCAATGATTGCGGAAGGAGGTGACCTCTTGTATGGCCGGGGGAGTTCTTGACAAATCCCGGAGGGATGATCCTGCGACCAGCTTTGCTTCCCGTACCAAGATCCGCCGGGGTGATGATGGCCGTCACTCCTGTGCGCCGTTCATCAGAAAGCACCTGCCCATAGTCAGCGTCACCGCAATTGTGAACCAGGACCGGCGTAGCCCCCGCCAGCACATAGTACGTATGGAGGCTGCCGATCGTGAGGTCGTACGTCGTGGTGTTCGCGTGGTAGAGGCGGACGTCCGTGACCTCGGTCGTGCCGGTCGGGGTCTGGAGGACGTCGCCGGGCTTGAGGTCCTTGGCCTCGACGAAAGCCGACTGGGTCTCGTCGTAGAAGGGGTGGTGGAAGGTCGTCGTCAGGTGGGCGGCCTGTGCCGTCGCTCCGGACGCCGTGCTGACCGCCGCCACCGGCTGCGTCGCCGGCGTCCGGGCGTCGCCGTGACCGTGGCCGCCCGACAGGGCACCCAGCACCGCCGCCGACGCCGCCAGGCCGAACGCCGCCTTACGGGCGACCTTGTTGGCCAGCGACTTCGCCCCGGCCTTCGCCGCAGACTTTGCCTCAGCCTTCGGCACCTCGGTCGCAGAAGCAGCCGCCTTCCCGGCAGCCGTCGCCCCCGTCACCGACACATCCACAAAGTCCCGGTCAGTCCGCGTCACGATCACGTCCGTGACCTCGTGCGCCTCGGTACCCGAAGCTCCCGGTACGGAGTTGGCGATGGTGTCGCCCACCCGCACCCGGTCGATCGCCTTCGTCGAACCGTCGGACATCAGCACGCGCGTCGAACCGGTGAAGCTGTGCGGCATGGTCGGGACCCGGCAGCCCGGGCCCGACTCCCCGCCGGCCCCGCCCGCGTCGTCCGAGTGGGACTGCGCCCGGGTCCCGGCTCCCTCCGACTCCGCCCGCGACGCCGCCACCTCGGTGGCGTCCGTCGCCGCCGACTCCTCCGCTCCCGTCGCGCCCTTGCCGAAGAGCCCGCCGACGACCTTCATCGCCTTGGGGGCCGCCTTTGCCAGGAGCTTGCCGCCGATCTTGCCCAGGGCGCCGCCGAGCGCGCCGGCCACCGCGCCGGTCACCGCCGCGCCCGCGAAGGCGCCCGCGTCGCAGTCGTCGCCGCCGTTCTCGGCGCAGGCGAAGCCCTGCTCCACCAGGGAACCGACCGCGCCCGCCGCGGCCGCGCAGCCGATCGAGCCGACGCCGCCCGTCAGGGCCTCGCAGCCGGCGAAGACCGCCGTGGAGACCACGAAGGACGTGATCGCGGCCGCGTGGTGCTTGACGTACTTCGCTGTCGTCTTCGCCGCCTTGACGGTGGCGTGGTACGCGGTCCTCGTCGCGTGGGCGACCGCGTGGGCCGCCTTCTTCACGGCGTGCGTGACCTTCTTCGCTGCCTTCTTCACCGTGTGAACCACTCGGTGCACCGCATGGGAGACCTTGTGGTACGCGCTGTGCACGGCGTGGACGACCCTGTGATACGCGCGTCTGACGTGCCGTGCCGTGTAGTGGTAGACGCGGCGCACCACGTGCACCGTGGCGTGGTAGACGTCCCGCACGTGGTGCACGACCTTGCGGGCCGCGTGCTTGACGGCGTGGACGACCTTGCGGGCCGCGTGCTTGACCGCGTGGTAGACCTTGTGCGCCGCGTGCTTGACCGCGTGGTGCACCTTGTGCGCGACCTTCTTCGTGCCGCACACCACGTCGTACCAGGAGCAGTTGCCCGACTCGTCGGTGCCGGCGAGGGGGTTGTCGTCGACGTAGGCGAACGGGTTGGCCGAGACGGAGTTCGGCACCGGGTTCAGCGAGATGCTGTCCTTGTTGAGGAAGACTCCGGTGTCCGGGTCGTACCAGCGTGAGGCCGTGCCCACGTCGCCGGTGCCGGGTTCGGTCCAGCCGGACTGGAAGCCGAGGTGGCCCGCCAGTGACGCGGTGGACAGCACCTTGCCCAGCGGGTCGTACGACGCCGAACCGGTGAGCGTCGTCGCGCCGGAGGTGAACGTGCCGACCACGTCGTTGTGCTGGTCGGTCAGGGCCAGCACCCCGCTGCCGCCGGCCGGCTTGATGCCGACGCTGCCGCCCGCCGGGTCGTAGGAGTACGTGGCGTCGCCGTCCGACGCGATCGTGTTGCTCGCGCCCGAGTAGGCGAAGGTGCGCGTGGAGTTGTCGGAGTGGTCGGTGTCGGTGATGTTCCGGCCGGTGGCGTCCAGCGTGTAGGACTGGTCGCCCGCCACGATCTGGGCGCCGAAGCCGTCCGTCCGGTACGACACCGTGCCGCCGCCGGTCGACGTCTCCTGCGTCATCGTGCCGCGCGCCGAGTAGCTGTAGGAGTGCGTGCCGTCCGAGGTCAGCTCGTCGCGCTCGTCGTAGGTGTAGACGTCCGCCCCGCTGCGGACCCGGTTGCCGGAGGCGTCGTAGCCGTACGCCGTGGTCTTGGTGCCGTCGTTCCAGGACGTGAGGCGGTTGGCCCAGTCGTAGGTGTAGGTGTTGTCCGACGCGCCCGACACGCCCGTCGTCTTCTTCGACGTCAGGTTGCCGATCTTGTCGTAGCCGTAGGTGAAGCTCGCCAGGGTCGAGGCGCCCTGCGTCAGCACGTCGCTGGTCAGCTCGTGGGAGCTGTTGTAGCCGAAGGTGCGGGTCTGGCCGGTCGAGCCGTACTTGACGGTCTTGAGCGCGTTCAACTGGTCGTAGCCGTACGTCAGTTGGGTGCCGGTCGCCGCGTCGTCCAGGGACGACAGGCGGCCGGCCGTGTCGTAGCCGTAGGCCGTCCGGCCCGCGGCGTCGGTGCGGGAGGTCATCGCGCCGTCGTCGTTGTAGGCGAAGCTGGAGGAACCCGCCGAGCCCGAGGTGGTGAGCACGTCGCCGCGGTCGTCGTAGGTGAACGCGTCGTGCGTGGCGCTCTGGTGGTCCGCCTCGCCCGTGGTGCCCGCCTGGTCGGTGTCCGCGGACAGCACCCGGCCGTCGGCGTCGTAGTCGAAGCTGCGCCTGGCCGTCGCCGCGTCGGCGTCCGCGCCGGACATCGACTTCAGCTGACCGTTCACGTCATAGGTCAGCGCCGTCGTGACGCCGCCCGGCAGGGTCGCCGACGTCATCTGCCCGTCGGCGTCATAGGCGAAGGTCGTGGTCGAGTCGGCCGCGGAGGTGTACCTCGCGGTGGTCGGCTCGATGAGCTTCTCCTGCTGCCCCCATGGCGTGTACGTGTACCGCCAGGAGTTGCCGCGGCCGTCGGTGAAGCGGGTGCGGTTGCCGGCCGCGTCGTAGCCGAAGCTCGTGGTGATCGACGTGGTGGCGTCGACCGGCTGGATCTCCTGCGTGACGGTGCCGGCCGCGTCGTAGGTGAAGCGGCTGGTGTGACCGTTCGCGTCGGTGGCGGCGGTGAGGTTGCCGACGCCGTCGTAACTCTGCGAGGTCTCCCACAGCTTGTTGCCGAACACGTCGTAGCCGCGGGTGGCGGCCGGGTCGCCGGAGGCGTTGTAGTCGGTCTGCGTCGCGGTGCCGTCCGCCAGGGTGGTCTTCTGCGGGTTGCCCTGGAAGTCGTAGGTGTAGCCGGTGGTGTTGCCCGCCCCGTCGGTGACCGAGGTGACGTCGCCGGCCCGGTTGTAGCCGTACGTCGTCGTCACCCCGCCCGGCGAGGTGCTCGACGCGGCGTGCGCGCCGTACGGGTTGCCGGTGGTCACCGCGTAGGAGGTGGTCGCCGTCAGCGTCCTCGTCGACGGGTAGCGCTCCAGGGTCGTCTGTGTCAGCTGGCGGCCCAGGTAGTCGTACGTCGCCTGCGCCTGCGCGCCGGTGGCGTCCGTGGAGGACAGCGTCTCGCCGTTGGCGTCGTAGACGGCGTGCGTCTTGGTGCCGTCGGGCGCGGTGATCTGCGCGACGTTGCCCATCTGGTCGTACAGGTACGAGGTGGTCCGGCCGCCCGGCGTGGTGACCGAGGTCTGATTGCCCTCGCTGTCGTACGTCCACACGGTGGTGCCCGCGTCGGGTGCGGAGGCGCCCGCCGGGGTGTACGGCGGCAGGGTCTCGGAGACCTTGTCGCCCTCGGCGTCGTACACCGTCGTGGTGACCGGGCCGCTCGGGTCCTGCTCCTCGACGGCCTCGCCGAAGGTGTTGAAACCGCTGGTGGTGACCGGGCGCACGGTGGCGGCGGTCGTGCCGTCCGCTTCGGCCTGGACGGCGGGCGCGGTGGTGACCGCGAGGTTGCCCGCCTCGTCGTAGGCGTACTCGGTGGTGTGCTGCTCGGCGTCCGTCATGGACGTGGGCAGGCCGCGCTTGTCGTAGGTGTACTTCGTCGTCTGTTCGGTGGAGGAACCCACCGTGCCGCCACTGCGGCCCTTGCCGTACAGCGAGGAGATCTCGGAGGTCGACAGGGCCCGCTGGTAGGTCTGGACGTTGCCGACCGATCCGGCGACGACGTTGCCGACCGTGCCGTCGGCCTGCTGCGCGCCGCCGATCGACAGCGGCCCGGAGCCCGTCCACGGCGTGGCGTTGGTGGCCGTGCCGGCCTGCGCGCCGTCGACGTACAGCTTCATCGCCCCGTTGGTGGCGTCGAAGACGCCCACCAGGTGCGTCCACGTGTTCAGCGTGGGCGCCGCGGACGCGGAGGCGGAGGCGTAGGTCGGGGAGGCGACGTCCCCGCTGGGGGAGATGAAGCGGTAGACGCCCGTGCTGGACGAGTACTGCAGGTAGAACGACGATCTCGTGCTGCCGCCCTGCGCCACGAACGTGCGGTAGGTGGAGGTGTCGGCGAGGTTCACCCACGCCGAGACGGTGTAGGAGGCGCTGGTGTCCAGGACCGGGCTGTCGGTGGCGACGACGTCACCGGTGCCGGTGCTGGATCCGGCGAACTTGGCCGCGTCGCCCGTCCAGGTCACGCCGGGGCCCGCGGTCGCGGTGCTGCCGGTACCGGAGGAGTCCGTGACCGACCTGCCGGAGTCCTGGTTCAGCTTCCACCAGCCCGCCGGGTGACCTGAGGCGTCCCCGTACAGCGTCTCGCTGAGCAGGTTGCCCATGTCGTCGTAGGTGTTGGTGGTGGTGCGGTCGTAGCCGGAGGCGTCGTGCTCGTTCTCGGAGGCGACCTGGTCGTCCGGGGTGTACGACACCGCGGTCACGCGGTCCACGCCGGTCGGGTCGAGTTCGGTGGAGGTGGTGCGGGAGGCCGCGTCGACCTTGTACTTGGTGACCGTCTCGCCGTTGTCGGTGGTGGACTGCTGCAGGTTGCCGGCCGCGTCGTAGGTGTCCGACTCCAGCACATAGGTGCTCTTGCCGTCGGCACTGGACCGCTTCACCGTCGCGGTCAGACCGTCGTCGGTGTAGGTGTACGACGTGGTGTTGCCCATGGCGTCGGTGACCGACGCCAGCCGTCCGGCCGGGTCGTAGGCCCGGGAGGACTCGGTCAGCAGGGTCGCCGCCTGCGGGCTGACCGGGTCACCGGTGTACATCAGGCCCTGCGTGAGCAGGTTGCCGTTGTCGTCGTAGGTGTACCGGGTCTCGTTGCCGGCGCTGGTGACCTCCTTGGTCTTGTTGCCGGAGGTGTCGTAGGAGTACGTCGTCGTGTTGCCGGCCGGGGCGTCCTCGGCCGCGTTGGCGTCCGACTCCGTCAGCACGCGGTCGTAGGGGTCGTAGCTCCACGTCTGGGTGCGGGCCTGGTCGCCGCCGCTCGCGTCGGACACGGTCTGCGAGGTGACGTTGCCGTCCTCGTCGTAGACCGAGGTGGTGACGGCGGCGTGGGTGGCGCCGGTGACGCGGTCGGTGAGCTGCGGGTCGTGCTCCGCCACGACCTGACCTGCGGCGTCGTAGGTGTACGCCGTCACCAGGCCGCCCGGGTAGGTGTCGGAGACCACCTTCTGGCTGAGGACCTGGCCGAGACCGTCGTAGGTGTACGAGGCCTTCAGCCCGACGGCGTCGGTGGTGCCGGCCACGTCGCCGTTCTTGAAGTACGACACCTGGTTGACCGCGCCGCCCGGGCTGACCGTCTTCACCGGCAGGCCCTTGGGCACCACGCCGCCGTCGGCGGACGGATAGGTGCTGGTGCCGTCGCTGTAGACGGTCGTGGTGGTGCGGCCGTCGGGGAAGCCGGGCACGGCCGGGCCGGTGATCGCCGTCTGGTTGCCCGCCGTGTCGTAGGTGTACGACGTCAGGTAGGTGGTGTCGGTCGCCGACGCCGACCGGCCGTCGCGCTCGGTCAGCAGCTGGTCGTTGCGCGGGTCGGCGGTGGTCAGCCGGTCGGTGGTGTCGTCCGGGTAGTACGTGTAGTACTCGGTGTTGCACCTGTTGGCGGCCTGGTCCTGGCAGGACGTCGAGGAGACCACGTTGCCGCGCACGTCGTGACCGGTGACGGTCATCGCCCCGTTGGGGTCGGTCACCGTGTGCTCGAAACCGGCGGAGTCGTAGCCGAAGCTGGTCTTGTGGCCGAGGCCGTCGGTCTGGGTCAGCGCGCGGTTGCCGTTGGTGACGTCATAGGTGTACGTCAGCGTCGAGTTGGTCGGCGAGGTGACCTTGACCGTCTCCACGGGCAGCAGGCCGGTGGAGTTCTTCGCGGCCTCGTACTGCTGGGCGACGTCCGCCGCGGACAACTGGGCGCGGTAGAGGGCGACCTCGGCGATGGAGCCCTTGAAGTAGCTCGCGTAGCCGGTGCTGCTGGTCGAGCTGGTGTGGGACTCGTCCGGCCAGTTGCCGCCGTTGAACCCGGCGCCGACGTAGGTGTACGGCTGCCCGGACATCGCGGCGGTGCCGGTCTGCGTGCCGACCAGGGTGCCGTCGAGGTACAGCGTCTGGCTGGTGGCACTGGTCGACAGCACCACGTGGTGCCACTTGCCGTCGGTGACGGCTGTTGCGGAGACGAGCGGCTTGGGGGATCCACCGGAGAAGTAGTACTCGCCGTGGAGTTTGCCGCTGCTGCCCACGTACACCATGGGGGTGAAGCTCGTCGTGGTGGTCGCGGCCAGCGGGCCCTTGCTCGCGCCGAGCAGGACGCCGTTCGCGGTCGTGGTCTTGAACCACATGCTCGTCGACTCCGCGCCCGAGCCGGGCACCGAGCCGTTCGGCAGGGTCAGCGTGGAGGCGGTGCCGTCGAAGGTGGCGGCCTTCTGGTCGCTGAAGGGACCGGCGGTACCGAGCGTCACCGCGTTGTAGCCACCGTTGCCGCCGCGCACCTGGTCGACTGCCGTGGTCGCGCCCGCGGCCTCGTTCAGCCGGAAGTACTCGGAGGGCGCCTGGCCGAGAACCGCGCCGCGGTAGGTGTCGCTGGAGCCGGCGACGGACGGCGTGCCCATCTTCCACACGCCGCCGTTCTCGTCGGTGAGCTGCGTCAGCGCGGTGGTGTTGGCGTCGTACGACATGGTCGCGTACGTCTTGCCGGACGGCCGCGTGACGGAGGTGAGCAGGCTGGTGCTGTGGGTGCCGTAGGTGTAGAGGGCCTTGACGTCGGCGGCGACCAGCGGGCGGCTGTACCAGCCGGCGTTCGCGATGGAGCCGTTGAAGTAGGTGGCCTTGGCGTCCTTCCCGCTGTTCGGCTCGTCGGGCCAGTTGTCGCCGAGGAAGCCGGTGCCGAGGTAGTTGAAGGACTGGTTCTTGCCGAAGGCGACCGCGCTCTGGATGGAGATGGTGCCGGTGCGCGAGCCGACCTTGGCGCTGTCCAGGTACAGGGTCTGCGAGTTGCCGGCCGCGGACAGCACCACGTGGTGCCATTTGCCGTCGGCCACGGACGCCGAGGACACGATCGGGTTGACGCCGCCGCTGTACCAGAACTCGGCGTTCAGCTTGCCGTCGGTGCCGACGTAGACGGACGGCGTGTAGAAGCCGGCCGCCTGCCCGGAGCCGATCGGCTGGGAGGCGTACGAGTAGAGCACGCCCGGGCCCGCCGAGGTCTTGAACCACAGCGAGATCGCGCCCGAGTCGGTGTCGTTGCCGAGGTCCTTCGGCAGCGCGATGTCCGAGGAGGTGCCGTTGAAGCCGGCCGCCTTCGCGGAGGATCCGGTCAGGGGGCCGCTCTGGCCGAGGGTGACGTTCTCGTACGTCGCGTTGGTGGTGCCCTCGTTGCCGAGGACCGCGTCCTTGGCGGTGGTGCCGGAGGCCTCCGACAGCGGCCAGAAGGTGTGCGGGTCGAGGTCGAGGGCCGCGTTCTGGTAGCCGGAGCCGGTGGTGTAGCCGTACGTGGTGCACTTGGTGGTGGACACCGGCGAGCACACCTTGGTCAGCTGGTCGCCGGTGTAGCCGTAGGTCCACGTCTGCACGGTCGCGGTGTCGCCCGGCGTGACCGGGTCGGTGGACACGGTCGCCACGTGCGCGGCCAGCGCGCCGGAGGGGGTGTTCCAGGTCAGGTTCAGGGAGCGCCCGGAGACCGCGGAGGCCATCTTGGTGACGTGGCCGCCGCTCCAGGTGAGGTTCACCGAGCGGCCGTTGGCGTCGGTGACCGCGGTCAGGCCGTACCCGCCGGAGCCCAGGGACTGGGTGAACGTGTAGACGGTGTCGTCCTTGTCGGTCAGCGTGTAGCCGCCGGTGACCGTCTTGAAGGTGGCGAAGCGTCCGTTGCCGGAGGTGAAGGAACCGTCGCCGTTCTTGCCGTAGCCGACCTGCGAGCCGTCGGGGTAGGTGACCTGGACGCTGGCGACCGCGCCGGAGGCGGTGTACTGCTCGGTGGCCCTGGAGTCGAAGATGCTGGACCAGCCGGAGCCGAAGGCGCCCGTCCAGCGCGGGTCGCGGGAGTTGTAGTCGCGGTCGACGTCCAGCGACGGGCCGACGGTGGAGATCGAGGCGTCGGTGTCGGAGGTCGTGTAGTTGCCGATGGCCGCGTCGAAGCCGTGGTCGCTGCTGTTCTGCGACAGGCCGGAGGTGATCACGGTCTGCGGGACCTGCACGGACAGCTCGTACGGCGTGGCCGGCGAGTACAGGTTGGTGGCGGAGTCGTACGCCTGGACGGTCCAGGAGTAGGACTTGCCCCAGGCGAGCTTGCCGGCGGGCGCGATCCAGTCGCCGGTGGAGACCAGGCCGGAGTCGGCGACCTTGGTGCCGCTCGCGTCGTAGACCCGGAACAGGTACTGGTTGCCGCTGCCGCTGGTGGAGTTGGCGCCGCCCGCCCAGGCCGTGAACTCCGGTGTGGTGGTGCCCACCACGGCGTTGTCGGCGGGGAACTGCTCGTACAGCTGCGGGGCGGTGTTGCCGGTGTAGGTGACCTCGATCCACGGGCCCTTGTTCGGGTCGTTGAAGGAGCCGAACTGCTTCCAGTGCAGGGCGTCGGTGGTCGAGGCGTACACCGCAAGTCCGTTGTCGGCGCTCGCGCCGCTGAACCAGCCCTGGATCGCGGACGTCGACAGCGGGACGGTCACCCAGTCGCCGACGCTGCGGTCGGCGCCGGTGTTGGCGCAGGCGTTGGGCACGCTCGGGGTGGCGTTGCCGATGGAGGAGCCCTTGGCGGGGCCCGGGTAGCTGGTGACGGACTCCGGGGTCCAGGCGCTGGTCACCAGGGCCACGTCGAACCGCTCGGGGGTGCAGGTGGCGGCCCAGGTGTCGAACAGGTGCAGGGACGCGGAGGTGACGGTGGCCTTGCTGCCGTCCCAGGCGGTGTCCCAGTGGTTGACGAAGCTGTTCGCCGCGTGGGTGCCGGAGTCGTAGGAGCCGACCTTGACGGTCTGCTCGTAGGAGTGGTCGATGTTGTTGCCGGTCCCGGACTCCGCGTAGGTGGTGGTCCAGCCGTCCTGGACGGTCGGGTCGACGGTGACCGGGAACACCCGCTCGTCGCTGTGCAGCCAGGCGCTGTCCAGGGTCACCCGCAGCGCGTAGCCGTCCTCGGTGCGGACCAGTTCCGTGGTGACGTCGTGGGTGGTGGCCGGGTCACCGGAGCGGCGGTTCACCTTCGAGTCGTACGCGTACGCCGGAGGGATGCGCTCGACGGTCTTGCCGGCCGAGTCCCGCAGGTCGATCCAGCCGGTGTCGCGCTGGACGGGCGTGAGGCCCTTGAGGCTGAGGGGGAAGGTCCAGGTGTTGCCGGCGTCCGCGGAGTGCAGGACGACGGACTCCTTGACGCCGGTCGCGGTGGGGGCGACCGCGAGGTCGGTGTCGTCGAGGACGTTCGCGTACGTGACGGTCGAGCCGTCAGCGGTGCCCTGGACGGGGGCGGCGCCCTGCAGGGCGTAGGCGACGCGGTGCTTCTCGTCAGAGGTGAGGGAAGCGAGGAGGGGATCGGTGGCGTCGGCGGCGAAGTCGACGGCGAGGGAGTTGGCCTTCTCGTGCCAGCGCCCGTCCGGACCCGCCCGCACGTCGACGTCGATCGGCGCCCATCGTCCGTCGCCGACCTGGTAGTTGACGGGGGTCGGGGATATTCGGCGGGTGACGGAGCCGTCGGCGTTGTCGTAGACGGTCTCGTTGCGCGCGGACTTGGCGGCGCTGCGCTTGCTGGTCTTGGCGTTGAAGCGGGCGGCGACGGCGCTGCGCCCCTTGTGCACGGTGGCCTTGTGCGCGTGGTACCCGGGCAGTTCACCCTTGCCCTTGCCGGGGGCGTGGCCCTTGCCGCGGTGGGCCGCGGTCGCTGAGGCGGGCACCTGGTGGCGGTGGCCGGCGGCCATGCCGGACTGCTGGTGGGGCAGCTTGCCCCAGTGCGGATCGGTGAACCACGACGCCAGCGAGGACAGGCTCATGCTCGGCAGCTCGACGCGGCCCAGCTGCCTTCCCTCGGCGACGGCCTGATCGGTCGTCAGCATCAGGACGAGGGTGGTGAGCACGAGCGCGGCGACTCCGCGCAGCGCGCGGCGGGTGCGGTGGGGACGGCGTACGGAGCGCGCGCGATTGAGCGGCCGGTGGGGCAGCACGGCTTGGTCTCCAGATGAAGAGAAATCGACAAAGAAGCCTGCCGATCTTGCCATCTGTGAAGATTGTATGAATGCACCGTGGAGGCGGACTTGTGCAGTTCTTGACCACTCCTCACCGAACCTGACCGCTTTTCAGCCCGTCTGCACCTTTGCGATTTGGAAGATTCTTTGCCGGTGCCCAGGATGTGGGCCTTGGCCTTTGGTTGACGCTTAGTCAGTTGCTATTCACAAGGTGTGCCGCATCCACACATTCGGCTCGACATAGACGGCGTAGCCCCGCTCCGGCTCGCACCGCACCGGCACCAGCGCCCCGGGCACCTCGATGTCGCCCGCCCTGTCGAAGGCGAGCCCGGTCCAGCGGCGCCACTGTTCCAGCGAGCCGGACACCGTCATGGAGGCCGGTGCCACAGACTCGACGGTGGCACCGGCCCGGGCGTGGACGCGTAGCCACGGGTCGTGCGGGAGCCCGTCGGGGCGCACCCGGTGGGCGTACTCCTCGATCGGAGTGTGCGGTTCCAGGTGCTTGGCGTTGGGGCGGACCGGGGCGACGACCTCGTGGAAGCCCAGGGCCCGGGCGCTGTCGCGCATCGCCGACAGCATGCGTCCGGACAGTCCGCGACCTTGGAGGCCCGGAGTGACGGCGATGGAGATCGCGCTGACCGTGTCGGGCCGCACGCCGCGGCGCAGGTCAGCGAAGGCCCACAGGAGCACCTGGTCCCAGCCTCGGGCGGGCAGTTCGCGGCGGCCCTCGACATCGAGGGCGAACGGCACGCTGTGGGCCTGCGCCACGACCTCGCCGCGCTCGTCCTCCGCGAACAGCACGTGCTGCGGGAGTTCGGTGGCGATCCGCCCGAAGTGGGAGTCGGCCACGGCGTCCTGGCTCACGAACTCGGGCCAGCTGCTGGCCATCGCGTTGACCCGCTCGTACATGTCCGGGCGCTCGGCGAGGCTCGACACCTTCAGTTCCATACGGTCACCGTAGGCCGGGGGGCGCGGGAGGGGACATCGGATTTCGCGCGCCCTGACCCCAACGTCCCTTTGTCTGCGGCTGGTTGGTGTCCGTAGATCGTGTCGGCGTAGGTTGGCGGCATGCTGGAGGGGGCGAGGACCACGGGGAACACACCGGGCAGGACAACCGGGAACGTCACGACGGAGGCCTTATCCGACGCCGCGTCGGGGACCACCACTGAGTCGGAGTCTGCGTCGGCGTCGAAGTCGGCGGGACTGGCCCGGTCCTCGTTGCTCATGGCGGCGGGCACCGTCGTGTCGCGGGCGACGGGACTGATCCGTACGGTGCTCCAGGCGGCGGCGCTCGGCACCGGTCTGCTGGCGACCACGTACAACACCGCGAACACCGTGCCGACCAGCCTCTACACGCTGCTCATCGGCGGAGCGCTGAACGCGGTCCTCGTACCGCAGCTGGTACGGGCCCGCGCCACGCACCCGGACGGCGGGCGGGCCTACGAACAGCGCCTGGTGACGCTCGTCCTGACCGTGCTCGGGGTCGGGACCGCGCTGGCGGTGTGGGCGGCGCCGCAGATCGTCACTGTGTACGTCCGGGACACACCCGACACCCACCAGTCCTTCGCGCTGACGGTGGTCTTCGCCCGGTTCCTGCTGCCGCAGATCTTCTTCTACGGCGTGTTCGCCATCTTCGGCCAAGTCCTGAACGCCCGAGAGAAGTTCGGGGCGATGATGTGGACGCCGGTCCTCAACAACGTCGTACTGGTCGGCATGTTCGCCGCCTATCTGGGGCTGACGAGTGTCCCGGACGGGGTGGAGGACGTCACCGCGGGGCAGGTGCGGCTGCTCGGAATCGGGACCACCGCCGGTATCGCCGTACAGGCCCTGGCATTGATCCCGTTCGCCCGGGCCGCAGGGTTCCGGTTCCGGCCACGGTTCGACTGGCGTGGCACCGGACTCGGCTCGGGCATCCACGCGGCCAAGTGGACCTTGTTGTTCGTGCTGGCCAACCAGGTCTCCCTGACGGTCGTCACCAACTTCGCGGGCAGCGCCGACCAGGAACAGGCGAACTCGGGCGTCGGCTACAGCGCCTACACCTACGCGCAGACCATCTGGATGCTTCCCCAGTCCATAGTCACCGTCTCCCTGGTGACCGCGCTGCTGCCTCGGATGAGCCGTGCCGTGGCCGAGGGCCGGATCGGGGATCTGCGGGCGGATCTCTCGCGGGCCCTGCGGGTGAGCGGTGTCGTCATCGTGCCCGCCGCTTTCCTCTTCGTCGCGCTCGGGCCGCAGCTCGCCGCGCTGATGTTCGCGCACGGGGCCACCGACGCCGCCGGCGCCGAGCCGCTCGGGCAGATGTTGCAGGCTTTCGGGCTCGGTCTGATCCCGTTCTCCGCGCAGTACCTGTTGCTACGCGGTTTCTACGCCTTCGAGGACACCCGCACCCCGTTCCTCATGGCCTGCTGGATCGCCGCGGTGAACATCGCTCTGGCCACGGTGTGCCAGGTGGTGTTGCCCGTGCGGTGGGCGGTGACCGGTATGGCCGGTGCCTACACGCTGTCGTATTTCGCCGGGCTCGCCCTGACGGCACGGCTGTTGCGCCGGAAGGTCGGTGGCCGTCTCGACGACGGGGCCCTGCGTCGCACCTACGCGAAGCTGCTGTGCGCCGCCGGTCTCGCCGCCGTGCTGGGCTGGGCCGCCGCGCACGCCTGTGCCGGCTTCACCGACCCGGGCACCTGGTCCACCGCGCTCGCCCTCGTGGCGGGGACGGTCACCATGGCACTGGCCTACCTCGGTCTGGCCCGTCTGTTGCGGGTCGGTGAGCTGCGGCGGCTGCCCGGCCTGCGGTGAGCGTCACCGGCCGGGCGGCAGGCCGGCCGCCGAAGCCCGCGCACCCGTGGTCGCGCGGGCGTCGTCTCACCCGTCGCACTGCTTCAGCATCATCTGCCGGTCCGGGGCGGTCACCGGCAGCTCGTACTTGACGGCGACCTGCGCGAAGCGGACGACGTAGGCGCACCGGATCTGCTTGCTCGGCGGGAGCCAGGACGCGGGGCCGGAGTCACCCTTGGACGAGTTCGCACGGCCCTCGGCGGGGATGAGGTTGAGCGGGTCGTTGGCCAGTTGTTTCCGTTTCTCCTCCGACCAGCGCGAGGAGCCCATCTGCCAGCTGTAGGAGAGCGGCACCACGTGGTCTATCTGCACCTCGGTGGCCTTCTGCTTGCGCCACTGGATGGTCGTGCCGGTGTACGGGTCGTGCAGGGTCATGGCGACGACCACGCAGTCGGAACCGGAGCGGAAACGCAGACTTTGGCCGTCGCGTTTGAGCAGGTCGTTGCGGGTGTCACACCCGTTCCTCGCCAGCGGCACCCCGTCGGCCGTGTCCATCCAGGCGTAGCCGAACTCGTCCCGGTCGTAGCCCGTCTTGGGGCCGCGGCCCTTGGTGCGCAGGCTCTCGATGAGTTTGCGGGCGGCGGCCTCGTCGGTGTCGCTGGTGACGGGTGCGAGGCCCGGCTTCGTGCCGTCCGGATTGTTCAGTGGGCTGACGGATCGCCCGTCCGGCGCGGGTGCCGGCGCGCCGCTTTCCGGTGTGGAGCCACTCGTGTCGAGGCCTTCGCATCCGGCGACCAGCGTCACGGCGGCGCACGCGGCCAGTCCGGTCATGACGGCGGAACGCGGCCCGCCCCTCAGACGCATCATGCTGCGCCCCTCCCCTGCCTTCCGGTTCCGCCTCCGCACGGGCGGTTGTCGGGGATTCACGGTAGTGGCCAAGAGGTCCAGACCATACCGGGCCTAAATGGGCATTCCTCAGGTGTCGGGCGTATCGTCGAGTGCGAGTCGTCTCCGGAAGGAGCTCCGGATGGGCATCTTCGACAGATTCAAGAGCCAGGCGAAGGGCAGCAAGGGCAAGGACATGTCCGACGCCGCGGAACGCAAGGCCAACGAGAAGACGGGCAACAAGTACGAGCGCCAGGTCGACGACGCGCAGCAGCGCATCGAGGACCAGGCAGGCATGGATCGCGACAGGCCCGAGCAGCCTTAGGGACCGGGAGACTCACGGGGGCCATGGCGACTGTCCGCGCCGGAGACGGCGGCTGACCGGTTCACTTCGCTCACCCACCATGCCGTCGAGCGGATGGAATGCCGCCCGCGGAGGCTCACCTCCCGCGGGCGGCTTCGACGCTCACGTTTTCCCGATTCCCAGAGTCGTCTCCGAGGGCAGCAGCCCCGAGGACAGGACGGCGACCCAGAACTCGCCCAGCAGGTCGGCGAGCCGGGCCGTGTCGTCCGAACCGAGGGCCCGCCAGGGTGCGGCGGCGAGCCGGTCGGTGTCCTGCTCGACGCGGTGACGCAGTGCGCGGCCCGCGTCCGTGGCCGTGCCGTCCGCATCGACGAGGCCGCGCACTGACAGGCGCTCCCGGGCGGCCGTCCATTCGGCGGCACTCCAGCCCCGGCTCTCGAAGCGCTCGGCACTGGCGGCACCTATAGCGGCGAAGGACACCAGTGACTCCACCGGGTCCAGGCCCGCCACCAGCAGGGCGGCGACATGGCCGTCGCCACGGTGTTCCCGCAGGATCGTCGCCGCCTGCCAGAGCTGGAGGTGCGGAGCCTCGGGCCATTCCAACGCGGCGTTGGCCGCTGCCAGGGGGCGGCCCGCGGTGTTCGCCGACTCGGCCGCACGTCGGGCCAGGGCCGCCGCCTCGGCCAGTTCGGGACTGTCCGCACGGTCGCCGAACATGGCGCGGTAGGCCCGGTCGATGCCGCGTCTCCTCGCCGCCAGCATCACCTCGGGGCTCGCGATGTCCCAGGCGGGAGCCATGTGCTCGGTGACCATGCGCGGGCTGAAGCTGTAGAAGGCGGACGACACGCGTTCGCCGCCCACGGCACCCAACGGGCCAGCGCGGTAAGGGAAGTAGGTCGGCCAACGCTCGTGGACCTCGTACCCCAGAGCCGCCGCCTCTTCGAAGACCTCCGGCGCGTAGTACAGCACCGCGTGCAGAGGCTCAAGCAGGTGCCAGAGCTGACGCACACGGGAGAGTTCCACACCGCCGCCGTCCAGGGACACCGTCCCCGCGGCCTCACTGCCGTACTCCGACATGACGCGCCTCCTCGCCGTGTTCCCCACAGGGCCGATTCCCGCCCCCATAACTTGCCACTGACAAGATTGCCCGAACCGCCCTCAACTTGTCAACGCCTAGATGCGGCGTACGCTGCTTGCCATGGCCCCCACGGAAACGAAGCCCGGCAGCCGCCCCTACCACCACGGCGACCTGCGGCGCGCCATCCTCACCGCCGCACTCGACGTCATCGCCGCCGACGGCCCCTCCGCGCTGAGCCTGCGCGACCTCGCCCGCCGCGCCGGAGTCTCACACGCGGCGCCCGCCCACCACTTCAAGGACCGCACCGGGCTGCTCACGGCCATCGCCGCCGAGGGCTTCGGACTGCTCGCGGCCACACTGGCGGACGCGGCGGACCTGAAGGACGCGGGCGTGCGCTACGTACGCTTCGCCCGCGAGCACCCGGCGCACTTCCCGGTGATGTTCGCGCCCGAGCTGCTGCGCGCCGAGGACCTCGAACTCGCCGCGGCCCGCGCTCTGGCCGCCGACGCCCTGCGCCACGCGGTCTCCGCCGTACAACCCGAGGACTACGGGATCGACACCCGCCTCGCCGGGGTCGCCGCCTGGTCCCTGGCGCACGGTTTCGCCACGCTCCTCCTCGGCCACAACCTGGACGCCGCAGTGGACGACCAGAACCCCGAGGAGGTGTTCCGGACCCTGGCGGCCACACTGTTCCGCGCCCGCTGACGTCGTTGAGCGGTTGCGCTTGACCTTGACACCGGCGGCAGGGTTCGACCATCGCCCCCATGGACACCAACACGCCGCCGAGCAACCCCAACGGCAACCCCAATCCGCCTCGAACCGTCCTCGTCACCGGCGCCGGCACCGGAATCGGCCGGGCCACCGCCCGCGCCTTCGCCGCGCGGGGCGCGCACGTCGTCGCCGTGGGCCGACGCGAGGCGCCGCTCGCGGAGACCGCCGCGTACGACGAAGCCCGCATCACTCCGCTCGCCATGGACATCACGGCCGAGGACGGCCCCGAGGCGATCGTCCGTGCGGCGCGGGAGAGGTACGGCCGTCTCGACGTCCTGGTCAACAACGCCGCGATCGTCACCACCGAGTCCCTGCGCACGTACACGCGCGGGTCGGCGCACGCCCAGCTCGCGACCAACCTGGTCGCACCCGTGCTGCTCACCCAGGCCGCGCTCCCAGCACTGGAGGAGAGCCGCGGTGTCATCGTGAACGTGACGACGTCGGTCGGCCAGCGCGGCTGGCCCGGAAACTCCCTGTACGCGGCGGGTAAGACGGCCCTGGACGCACTCACCCGCAGCTGGGCGGTGGAGCTGGCCCCGCACGGCATCCGCGTCGCCGCCGTGGCCCCCGGCGCCATCGAGACCCCGATCGCGGACCACTCCGGCTACACGCCCGAGCAGCGTGCCGCGATCCGTAAGTGGCAGCTCGACCACACCCCACTCGGCCGGGTGGGCCGGCCCGAGGACGTCGCCTGGTCGATCATCCAACTCGCCTCGCCCCAGGCGTCGTTCATCACCGGGGTGGTCCTGCCGGTGGACGGCGGAGCCGTCGTCACATGAGACTGGCCGTCATGTCACAGCCCTTCCCACAGCCCCGTATGCGGATCGGTGAGCTGGCCGAGGAGACCGGCACGACACCGCGCGCCCTGCGCCACTACGAGCAGTCGGGGCTCATCACCTCCGAGCGTGCCGCGAACGGCTACCGGCTCTACGATCCCGCGACGACCGTCCGCATCCGCAACATCCGCCGCCTCCTGGACGCCGGCCTCACCCTCGACGACGTGCAGGTGTTCCTGTCCTGCCTGGACGGCGATGTCACCGCCGGGCCGCCCTCCGACCAGGCCCTGCGGGTCATCGCCGAGCGCCTCGCCGTGCTGGAGCAGCGCATCGCCGCCCAGACCGCCGTACGCGACAGGCTGGCGGCGGCGCTGCGCCAGGCCACCGGCGCACGGGCACGTCCGGTGGCCTGATCTCCTTGCGAGGGATGCCTCCGCCCCAGGGCAGGAAACCCGCGTCCCCAGGCCAGGAGCTCTACGACCCCAGGATCGACGTCAGGAACTCCCCCACCCAGCCGAGCAGTTCCCGTCCGACCAGCGGCTTGCCGCCGACCTTCGCGGTCTTCGGGCGGGGGACCAGGACCTGGTGTGCGGCCGGTTTGATGACGGTGCCCGGGTACAGCCGCTTGAGCCTGAGTTCCTGGGACTCGCGCAACTCGACCGCCGCGAAGCGGATGTTGGTGCCCTGAAGGACGATCTCGCCGACGCCGCACGCGCGGGCCAGCATCCGCAGGCCCGCCACCAGAAGCAGGTTCTCCACCGGTTCGGGCAGCTTGCCGTAGCGGTCGACGAGTTCCTCGCGTACGGCCTTGACGTCCTCCTCGGAGTTCACCGAGGCGATCGCCCGATACGCCTGGAGGCGCAGCCGCTCGCCGGGGGCGTAGTCGTGCGGGACGTGCGCGTCGACCGGGAGCTCGATCTTGACCTCCAGCGGCGGCTCCTCCTCCACACCGCCCTCCAGGGAGGCGCGGTAGTCCGCGACCGCCTCGCCGACCATGCGGACGTACAGGTCGAAGCCGACGCCCGCGATGTGGCCGGACTGCTCGCCGCCCAGCAGATTGCCCGCGCCGCGGATCTCCAGGTCCTTCATCGCCACGTACATGCCCGCGCCCATCTCCGTGTGCTGGGCGATGGTCGCGAGCCGTTCGTGCGCGGTCTCGGTCAGCGGCTTCTCCGGCGGGTAGAGGAAGTACGCGTACCCCCGCTCGCGGCCTCGGCCGACGCGGCCGCGCAGCTGGTGCAGCTGGGAGAGGCCGAAGTTGTCGCCGCGCTCCACGATCAGGGTGTTCGCGTTGGAGATGTCGATCCCGGACTCGACGATGGTGGTCGACACCAGCACGTCGAACTTCTTCTCCCAGAAGTCGACCACCACCTGCTCCAGGGCCCCTTCCGACATCTGGCCGTGGGCGGTCGCGATGCGGGCCTCGGGCACGATCTCGCGCAGGCGGGCCGCGGCGCGGTCGATCG
Source organism: Streptomyces sp. NPDC006332 (assembly GCF_040612855.1). Classification (NCBI taxonomy): domain Bacteria; kingdom Bacillati; phylum Actinomycetota; class Actinomycetes; order Kitasatosporales; family Streptomycetaceae; genus Streptomyces; species Streptomyces sp. NPDC006332. The sequence goes on along the minus strand of NZ_JBEXRA010000033.1, from coordinate 46,618 downwards.
ACTCCACCCGGTTGTGGATGTAGAAGACCTGGCCCTCGCGCAGCAGCTCACGCCGGATGGCCGCGCCGATCTGCCGCTCCTCGTACGGTCCGACGAAGGTCAGCACGGGGTGCCGCTCCTCCGGCGGGGTGGTGATGGTCGACATCTCGCGGATGCCGGTGACCGCCATCTCCAGGGTCCTGGGGATCGGAGTGGCGGACATGGTGAGCACGTCCACGTTCGCGCGGAGCTTCTTCAGCTGCTCCTTGTGCTCGACGCCGAAGCGCTGCTCCTCGTCGACGATGACCAGGCCCAGGTCCTTGAACTTGGTCTCCGAGGAGAACAGGCGGTGGGTGCCGATGACGATGTCCACCGAGCCGTCTCTGAGGCCCTCCAGGACGGCCTTCGCCTCCGCGTCGGTCTGGAAGCGGGAGAGCGCCCGCACGTTCACCGGGAACTGCGAGTAGCGCTCGGAGAACGTCCCGAAGTGCTGCTGCACCAGCAGGGTCGTCGGGACCAGCACGGCGACCTGCTTGCCGTCCTGGACTGCCTTGAAGGCGGCCCTGACCGCGATCTCCGTCTTGCCGTAGCCGACGTCGCCGCAGATCAGGCGGTCCATCGGGACCGTCTTCTCCATGTCCTCCTTGACCTCGGCGATGGTGGTGAGCTGGTCGGGGGTCTCCGCGTACGGGAAGGCGTCCTCCAGCTCGCGCTGCCAGGGGGTGTCCGCCGCGAAGGCGTGCCCGGGGGCGGCCATCCGCGCGCTGTACAGCCTGATCAGGTCGGCCGCGATCTCCTTGACGGCCTTCTTCGCGCGGGCCTTCGTCTTCGTCCAGTCGGCGCCGCCCAGACGGTGAAGGGTGGGGGCCTCACCGCCGACGTACTTGGTGATCTGCTCCAGCTGGTCGGTGGGGATGTAGAGGCGGTCGCCGGGCTGCCCGCGCTTGGCGGGGGCGTACTCCACGACCAGGTACTCGCGGGTCGCGCCCTGCACGGTCCGCTGCACCATCTCGATGTAGCGGCCCACACCGTGGTTCTCGTGGACGATGTAGTCGCCCGCTTCCAGGGTGAGCGGGTCGATGGTCTTGCGGCGGCGGGCGGGCATCCGGGCGCCGTCCTTGCCGGCCGCCTTCTGGCCGGACAGGTCGGTCTCGGTCAGGACGGCCAGCTTCAGCGCCGGGTCCACGAAGCCGTACTCGATCGAACCGCACGCCACGTGTACGACGGACGGCTCGATCTGCCCGAGTTCCGCGTCCAGGCGGGCCGCGATGCCCTCGCCGCCGAGCACCTCGACGGTGCGGGCCGCCGGGCCGTGCGCCTCGGTCACGAAGACCGTGCGCCAGCCCTCGGCCAGCCAGCCCTTGGTGTCGGCGAGGGCCTTGGCGGTGTCGCCGCGGTAGGTCTCCGGGGCGTGCATGCCCAGCTTCAGGGTGTCCCCGTCCAGGGCGTCCAGTTCGAGGTCCGCCGCGAACGGCGACACCGACCACCACATCATGTCCAGCTCGCGCGCCCGCTCCCGGACGTCCGCGATGGACCACAGGGAGGCCGCGCCGACGTCGATCGGGGCCTCGCCGCCGCCTGCGGTGGCCGCCCAGGACGCCTGCAGGAACTCCTGGCTGGTGGCCACGAGGTCCGCGGCGCGGGTGCGGACCCGTTCCGGATCGCATACGACGGCCATGGCGCCCTTGGGCAGCACGTCGAGGAGGAGTTCCATGTCGTCCACCAGGACGGGGGCCAGGGACTCCATGCCCTCGACCGCGATCCCCTCGGCGATCTTGCCGAGCAGTTCGCCGAGCTCCGGGTGCTGTTCGGCGAGGTCCCGCGCGCGGGCGCGGACGTCGCCGGTCAGCAGGAGTTCGCGGCAGGGCGGGGCCCACAGGCCGTGTTCGGCGATCTCCAGGGAGCGCTGGTCGGCGACCTTGAAGTAGCGGATCTCCTCCACCTCGTCGCCCCAGAACTCGATGCGCAGGGGGTGTTCCTCGGTGGGCGGGAACACGTCGAGGATGCCGCCGCGGACGGCGAACTCGCCGCGCTTCTCGACCAGCTCCACGCGCGCGTACGCGGCGGCGGCGAGGGCCTCGACGACCTGGCCGAGGTCAGCGGTCCGACCGGTCCTCAAAGCGACGGGTTCCAGGTCACCGAGGCCCTTGACCTGCGGCTGGAGCACGGAGCGTACGGGCGCCACGACGACGGAGACCGGGCCGGTGTCGGGGTCGTCGGGGCGGGGGTGGGCGAGGCGGCGCAGGACTGCCAGGCGGCGGCCCACGGTGTCGCTGCGGGGGCTGAGGCGCTCGTGCGGGAGGGTCTCCCAGGACGGGAAGTCCACGACGCCCTCCGGGGGGAGCAGCGAGCGCAGGGCCGCGGCCAGGTCCTCCGCCTCACGGCCGGTCGCCGTCACGGCGAGGACCGGGCGGCCGGAGTCGCGGGCCAGGGCGGCGACGGCGAGGGGGCGGGCCGCGGGGGGTCCCACCAGGTCGACGTGCATACGGTTGCCGTCTGCGGCCGCGGTGATCGCTTCCGTGAGGGCGGTGTCCTTGACGACGGCGTCGAGCAGACCGTGCAGGCTCATTCGGGGGCGGCTTTCGTCCGGGGGTGGGCAACGCGAATCGCCCGACGCGGGTTAGGTCCTGGCTGACAATTCCCGTCGTCGCCCGAAGGGCGGCCGCGCGGCGTCAGGTGCGTGCTCTCGGCGTGCCGGGCGTGGACCCTCGTACTGGACGTACGTGGGTCTGCGCCCGGTGCGGCGAGAGTGCGTGCATGGCGTCGCGCGGCAGACGGGAATTGTCAGCCAGGGCCTACGGGCCGGGGGTGTCCAGCGTACGACGGCGCTGTCGCGGACGTCGGGGGCTGTGGACAACCTCCGTGGCGGGGTGCGCGTGGGCGGGGTGGGCGTGGGGTGTCCGGCCCCCGGGATGCCCCGCCCTTCCAGAGGATCCGGCCCCTGGACGCCCCGGAGGTTTCTCGCCCCCGACGCCCCTACCCTTCCCGTCCTCCAGGGGCGCTGCCCCTTCGGCCCCGTCCTGGGGCTGTGCCCCAGACCCCCTTCGGCCTGAACGGCCTTGTCTTCAAACGCCGGACGGGCTGAAGCAACCCAACCGCCGGACGGGCTGAAAGGACCGCACTCACGCCCAGTAACCTTCGGCCCACACCCCGCCCCGATTCATGAGGCCCAATATGCCGGTTCCCGCTCTGCCGTCCGCGTCCGCGCACCCCCTCATACCGGAGCCGGTCACGCATCCTCCGCGTGACCGGCTCGTTTCTCCCTCGCGGCGGGATGCGTGGGTGTTGGCCGGGGTACTTTTCCTGGCGTACGCGGTCGTGTCGCTCAGCCGGTACCGGCATATGACCAACCGTTCCTGGGACTTGGGGATCTTCGAGCAGGCGGTCCGGGCGTACGCGCATCTGCGGGTGCCGGTCGCGGATCTCAAGGGGCCGGGGTTCGACATCCTGGGCGACCACTTCAGCCCGGTGACCGCGCTGCTCGCCCCGGTGTACCGGGTCTTCCCGTCCCCCGTGACCCTCCTCGTGGCGCAGGCCGCCCTGTTCGCGGTGTCCGCGGTGCCGGTCACCCGGGCCGCCGGGGCGCTGCTGGGGCGGCGGCGGGGGCTCGCGCTCGGGCTCGCGTACGGGCTGTCCTGGGGGCTTCAGCGGGCGGTCGACTTCGACTTCCACGAGATCTGCTTCGCGGTCCCGCTGATCGCCTGGTCCCTGGAGGCCGTGCTCGCCGGGCGGTGGCGGCGCGCCCTGTGCTGGGCCGCTCCGCTCGTCCTGGTGAAGGAGGACCTGGGGGTGACGCTGGCGGCGATCGCGGTGGTGGTCGCGATACGCGCCCGACGTACGTCCTCGCGGGCCGCTTGGTACGCGCTCGGGGTCGCCGTCCTCGGACTGGCCGCCACAGTCCTCACGCTCACCCTGGTCATACCGGCCTTCAACACCAGCGGGGCGTACGGCTATTGGGACAAGGTCGGCGGCTCGGGCGGCGGTGGCCCCTTCGACGGCCTGGACACGAAACTCCGTACGCTCGCCTGGCTGTTGATCCCCACCAGTGGACTGCTCGCCCTGCGGTCCTCGCTCCTGCTGGTCGCGGTGCCGACACTGGGCTGGCGGTTCCTGTCCTCCGAGTCGAGCTACTGGGGCACGGACTGGCACTACAGCGCCGTCCTCATGCCGGTCGTCACCCTCGCGCTCGCCGACGCCCTGACCGCCGTACGGCACAGCCCGCGTCCCCGGGTGCGGTCGTACGCCCATCACCTGCCCACCGCCGTCGTCGCGGCCGCGCTGGCGCTGACCACCAGCCTGCCGTTGTCCGCGTTGACCGAGTCGGACGCCTACCGCAAGCCGGCCGGGGTGACAGCCGTCGAACGGATGCTGGCGCGGATTCCGGACGGGGCGAGCGTGGAGGCGAACATCGGTCCGATCAGCCGGCTCACCTCGCGCTGCCGGGTGTTCTGGATCGGCGAGACCCGCGGGATCAACCCGGACTTCATCGCCGTGGACAACAACAGGAAGTGGCTGAAAGACGCCGACGCGTACACCCGGAAGCTGCACCCCCACGCGACCTACACCGTCGTGGACGCCACCCACGGCTACGTCCTGATGAAGCGGGACACCGCGGGCGGCCCGTGACGTGCCGTCGGGCCCGGTGCGGGAGGCAGCAACCTCCCGCACCGGGCCCGACATCCCCCGTTCCCCCGTTCCCCCGTCCCCGTCCCCGTCCGCGGTGGCTATTCGGTAGCGATCGCGTTCAGGACGTTCATCCGGCCCGCCCGGAAGGCCGGGACCAGCGCGGCGAACAGGCCCACGAAGGCGGAGCCGATGAAGACGCCGATGATCGTCGGCCAGGGGATCTCAAGGACGTTCAGGCCCTCCAGGGCGAGCAGCTTCTGGGCCGTCGCGCCCCAGCCCATGCCCAGGCCGAGACCCAGCAGGGCGCCGAAGAGGGCGATCACCACCGACTCCATGCGGATCATGCGGCGCAGCTGGCGGCGGGAGAGGCCGATGGCCCGCATCAGGCCGATCTCCCTGGTCCGCTCGACCACCGACAGCGCCAGGGTGTTCACCACACCGAGGACCGCCACGATGATCGCCAGGGCGAGCAGGCCGTAGACCATGTTCAGGAGCTGACCGATCTGGTCCTTCAGTTCCTGCTTGTAGTCGGTCTGGTCGCGGACCTGGTACTGCGGGTAGTCGTGCATCGACTTCTTCAGCGCCGCGTACGCCTGCTCCGCCTGACCGTCCTTGGCCTTGGCGAACATGATCACGTTGGGCGGGATCTGGTCTGCCGGAACGTACGTCCGCATCGTGTCGATGCTGATGTAGCGCGCGCCCTGGTCGATGGCGGTGTCGTCGTCCGTGATGGCCTCGACCTTGAGCTTCGCCGTCCTGCCGCCCTTGAAGGCGACGGAGAGGGTGTCACCGACGTGCACACCGTGCTTGTCGGCGTAGTCGGAGCCGACCGACATGGCGTTCTTGCCGTAGGCGGCGGACAGGTCGCCGGCCGTGGTCGGGCGGCGCAGGTCCTGGGCGTACGTCGGGTCGGCGGCCGTCACTCCGTCGTCGTCGGTCTTGCCGTCGGGCGAGGTCAGGGTGGCCTCGAGTTGCTTGTAGCGGGTGACGTGGGCCAGGCCCGGGGTGTCCTGCATGGCCTTCTCGGCCTGCGGGACGATCCGCTGGTTGCCCTGGACGATGAAGTCCGCGCCGACCGACTTGTCGAGTTCGCTGGTGGCCGAGGCGACCATGGAGGAGCCGACCACCGACAGGCAGGCCACCAGGGCCAGGCCGATCATCAGGGCCGCGCCGGTGGCGCCGGTGCGGCGCGGATTGCGCAGGGCGTTGCGCTCGGCCAGCCTTCCGACCGGGCCGAAGGCCCGCAGCAGCACCGCGCTGATCGCCCGGACGACACCGCCGGCCAGCAGCGGGCCGATGACGACGAAGCCGATCAGGGACAGCACCACCCCGCCGCCGAGCATCAGCGCGCCGTCGCTCGCCTTGTCGGCACCCGCCGCCGTGAACAGGGCGGCCACGCCGGCGGCCGTCAGCACCAGCCCGATCACGCCGCGCACCAGGCCGGCCCTGCCGTCGGCCGGCGTTCCCGCGTCGCGCAGCGCGGCCATCGGGGAGACCTTGCCCGCGCGGCGGGCCGGCAGGTAGGCGGCGAGGACGGTGACCACGACGCCCAGGACCACACCGGCGATGGGGGTGGTTGCCTTCACGGTCAGGTCGTCGGTGGAGAGGTTCATGCCGGCCGCCGACATCAGCTTCATCAGGCCGATGGCGATGCCGACCCCGGCGCCCACGCCCAGGACCGAGCCGACGACACCGAGCAGCAGCGCCTCGACCAGGACCGAACGGTTGACCTGCTTGCGGGAGGAGCCGATCGCCCGCATCAGGCCGATCTCGCGGGTGCGCTGGGCGACCAGCATGGAGAAGGTGTTGATGATCAGGAAGATGCCGACCAGGAACGCGATCCCGGCGAAGCCGAGCATGGCGTACTTGATGACGTTCATGAACGAGTCGATGCCCTGGCGGTTCTCGTCGGCGTTCTCCTTGGCCGTCTGGATCTTGTACGTGCCGTCCAGGGCCTGGGTGACGTGCCGCTTGAGCTGTGGGTCGGAGACTCCGGACTCGGCGGTCACGTAGATCTGGGTGAACCGGCCGGTGGTGCCGAGGAGTTCGCGCTGGGCGGTGGCCGTGTCGAAGTAGAAGACGGCGGCACCGGGGTTGGTCACCTTGAAGGTGGCGATGCCGACGATCTTCGCCTTGAAGTCACCGGTCTGCGCGATGGTGCGCAGTTCGTCGCCCATCTTGAGGTCGTGCTTGTCGGCGGTGTCGGCGTCGACCATCACCTCGGTCGGGCCCCGCGGGGCGTGTCCGGAGGTGATCTCCATGGACCGCAGGTCGTTCCTGGTCCAGTTTCCGGCGATCGTCGGGGCGCCGCCGGTGGTCCCCATGTTGTCGTTGTCGCGGTCGACGACGGTCACGTTCATCGAACTGACCGTGCCCTCCGCCGACTTGACGCCGTCCGCCTTCTCGACCTGCGTCAGCAGGGAGGCCGGCAGGGACTCGGGCTTGCCGTTCTGCGGGGTGTCGTCGTTCTTGGCCTCCTTGGGGGAGACCGTGACGTCGGACGCGGTGGTAGCGAAGAGCTTGTCGAACGTCGTGTTCATCGTGTCGGTGAAGACGAGCGTGCCGCAGACGAAGGCGACCGACAGCAGCACCGCCACCGCCGACAGGGCCATACGTCCCTTGTGCGCGAAGAAGTTGCGCATCGAGGTCTTCAGGACGGTCATGACGTACGCCCCCGGGCGTCGAAGTCCTTCATGCGGTCCAGGACGGCGTCCGCGGTCGGCTTGTGCATCTCGTCGACGATCCGGCCGTCGGCGAGGTACAGCACCCGGTCCGCGTACGAGGCGGCCACCGGGTCGTGGGTGACCATCACGATGGTCTGGCCCAGCTCGTCCACCGACTGGCGCAGGAAGCCCAACACCTCTGCTCCGGCACGGGAGTCGAGGTTTCCGGTGGGCTCGTCCCCGAAGATGATCTCGGGTCGGGCGGCGAGCGCCCGGGCCACCGCGACCCGCTGCTGCTGGCCTCCGGAGAGCTGCGTGGGCCGGTGCTTGAGCCGGTCGGAGAGCCCGACGGTGTCGACGACCCGGCCCAGCCAGGCCCGGTCCGGCTTGCGGCCCGCGATGTCCATGGGAAGCGTGATGTTCTCCAGCGCGTTCAGCGTGGGCAGCAGGTTGAACGCCTGGAAGATGAACCCGATCCGGTCCCGGCGGAGTTGGGTGAGCTTCTTGTCCTTCAGGCCGGTGATCTCGGTGTCGTCCAGGTAGATCTGTCCGGACGTGACGGTGTCGAGACCGGCGAGGCAGTGCATCAGGGTGGACTTGCCGGACCCCGAGGGGCCCATGATCGCGGTGAACTGGCCGCGGGCGATGTCCACGTCGACGTGGTCGAGCGCGACGACACGGGTCTCGCCGGTGCCGTAGGCCTTCACGACCTGCCGCGCCCGCGCGGCAACGGCCGTACGCCCTCCAGTGCCCCCGTGCCTGGGAATGGTCACAGCCGATGTCACGGTATGTCTCCTAAGTCGGTCAGTGCGAGTCGATGTTCGGCCACCGGTCGGCCGGTGGGCGAACGTGCGGTGCAGCGGGTGGAGCGCGGGAAGAAGTGCTGACGTCGATGAGTCTGGCCCCCGGAGGGGGCCCGGCGCGCTGGTGCTCAGCGCAGTCTTTCCCTGAGGAAAACCCCACCCCCGTCGGTGTGGTGAGCCGCCCCCCAGCGGCGTAAAGCCAGGTTATGGACGCGCCTGTGCCGTCTCATCCTCCGGCGGTACGAACCCTCCCCGACCCGTAGTACGGAGGTACCCCTAGGGGTCCTCCACCGCGGGGTGGAGGCGTTCTCGGGGTCGGCTCCACCCTCCGGCCCACTGAGGCTCCACCCTGCCGTGGCGTGAGGGTCAAGCCCTCCCGCGATCACGGGCGGGATGGGAAGCTGTCCCGCGGCAGATAGGTGCAAGGGGAAGGGAACCGCGTGGGCGACACGAGACCGGCGATACGCGAAGCCGGGCGGGGCACCATCCCCGACCGGCGCGGCGCGGTCGTCGCCGCCCTGATGCTCGCGATGGCGCTGGCCGCCCTCGACGCCACCATCGTCTCCACGGCCGTACCGCAGATCGTCGGCGACCTCGGTGGCTTCTCGGTGTTCTCCTGGCTGTTCTCCGGCTACCTGCTCGCGGTGACGGTGACCCTGCCGGTGTACGGCAAGCTCTCCGACACCTTCGGCCGCAAACCGGTGCTGGTCGCCGGCGCGGTCCTGTTCCTGGTGGGCTCCCTGCTGTGCGCGCTGGCCTGGAACATGGGCGCGCTGATCGCGTTCCGGATCGTGCAGGGCCTGGGCGGCGGCGCCCTCCAAGGCACGGTCCAGACCCTCGCCGCCGACCTGTACCCCCTGAAGGAACGCCCGAAGATCCAGTCCAAGCTGTCCACGGTGTGGGCGGTGTCGGCGGTCGCGGGGCCCGGGGTGGGCGGGGTGCTGGCGGCGTACGCGGACTGGCGCTGGATCTTCCTGGTGAACCTGCCGATCGGGGCGCTCGCCCTGTGGCTGATCGTCCGGTACCTGCACGAACCGGAACGGGAGACCCGGGCCCGCGCGCGGGTCGACTGGGCGGGCGCGCTGGCCGTGTTCGCGTGCGGCGGGGTGCTGCTGACCGCCCTGGTGCAGGGCGGGGTGGCGTGGCCGTGGCTGTCGGGGCCCTCGCTCGCCCTGTTCGGGGCGGGGCTCGCGCTGGCCGGGCTGGTCGTCGTCATCGAACGCCGGGCCGCCGAGCCGATCATCCCCGGGTGGGTGTGGCGCCGCCGGACGATCGCCGCGGTCAACCTCGCTCTCGGCGCGCTGGGCCTGCTGATGGTGGCGCCGAGCGTGTTCCTGCCGACGTACGCGCAGTCGGTGCTGGGACTGGCGCCGGTGGCAGCCGGGTTCGTGCTGTCCGTGTGGACGCTGAGCTGGCCCGTCTCGGCCGCCCTCAGTCAGCACGTGTACCGGCGTATCGGCTTCCGCAACACGGCGATGCTGGGCATCGGCACGGCGGCGCTGCTCCTGTTCGCGTTCCCCTTCCTGCCGTATCCCGGCGAGGCCTGGCAGCCGACCCTGCTGATGCTGCTGCTCGGCGGCGCGCTCGGCCTCTTCCAGCTTCCGCTCCTGGTGGGTGTCCAGTCGACGGTCGGCTGGGCGGAACGCGGCACGACGACGGCGTCCGTGCTGTTCTGCCGGCAGACCGGCCAGACGGTCGGCGCGGCGCTGTTCGGGGCGGTCGCCAACGGTGTGCTCGCGTCGCGGCTCGGCGGCGCCGGCGACCTGGACTCGGTGACGCGCGCCCTGGACGGGGACCACGCGCCCGAGGCCACCCGCCGGGCCGTCGCGGACGCCGTGCACGCCGTCTACCTGGGCGCGTCCTGCGCGGCGGCGGTGGCGTTCCTGGTGCTGCTGTTCCTGGCGCCGCGCAGGTTCCCGGTACTCAAGGACTGAGACTCACCGAGGCTGACCGAGCCCCGAGAGCGCCGCCCTCAGGGCAGCCGTACGGTGACTTCCGGGTTCTCCGGTGCCGGGCCGTCCAGCACGGGCTGGGCTATGCCCTTCAGGTGCTGGTCGAAGAAGGCGGCGAGGTAGGCGCGGGTGAGGGCCTCCCCCCGCTCGAAAGGGAGCGAGGCGGTGTCGGGTATGCCGGCCAGCTCGGCGAGCAGGGGTACGTCGGTGAACGAGCCGTGGTCGGCTCCGGTGACCGTCAGCCAGCGTTTCCAGCCGTCCAGGTGGGCCCAACCCTCGTCCCAGGTCGTATCGGTGATCCTGTCCTTCGCGCCGAACATCAGGAAGGGGCGGCCGTCGAGTCCGGTCTCGGGAACGGGCGCCTTCATGGATCCGTCCATGTTCGCCCCGGCCCGCACGCGTGAGTCGGCGGCCATGGTGGTGACGGCGGCGGCACCCCCGATGGAGTGCCCGGCCATGCCGATCCGCCGCTGGTCGATCATGCGGGCGTACCGCCAGGCGGGGTGACGGCCGGTCAGCCGGTCGAGCACGAAGGACACGTCCACCGCCCGGCTCTCCGCGATGGTCTGGAGGCCTACCTCGGGCCGCTTGTCGCACACGGCGCAGGGCAGGGTCGTGCCGTCGGGCAGGGTCGTGCCGGCGTTCTCGTAGGGGTGGTCGACCAGCGCGACGACGTACCCCCGGCTCGCCAGGTCCTCGGCGAGACCGGTGAGCGTGGCACGCGGGAAGGTGAACCCGGGTGAGAGCACCAGCAGGGGGAACCGGCCGCCCAGGGGGCGCGCGTCTGGGTGCGACCAGGTGCGGACGCCGCTGATCACCTCGGGCGGGACGGTGGCGTCCGGCGCCCTCAGCCGGAGCAGGAAACTGGCCTCCTCGGTGGTCATGTACGGCGCCGTGGGGCCGGCCGTGCCGCGCCGGGCTGGGTAGTACATCGACACCATCAGCTGCCGCGCGCCCGCCTCCGGCACCCAGGGGTCGGGCCGGTCGGCGTCGACGAGGTGAAGCGTGCCGCGACCGACGGGGTACGGGCCGGCGGGGCGGGGCAGTCGGGCGGAAGTGGCGGCGGAGACCGGGGAGTTCGACGCGGTCGCGGAGACAGGGGCCGACGACTTCGACGTGGACGCGGAGACTGAGGCCGACGAGTTCGACGTGGCCGCGGAGGCGGCACCGGCGATCGGCAGGGTCAGGGTGAGCGCGAGCACGGCGGTCGCGGCCGTGGCTAAGCGGCGTGATCTGGTCATACCGAGGACGCTAGGCCGCGGGACACGGGCCTGACATCACCCCCCGGTCTCATCAGCACGTGGTCCCGTAGTCCTACGGGACCCTTACCTCAGACGGACGGCCGAGCGCCCCGGCCCACCCCCTCGGTCCACCCTCTGTCCACCCCCCTCGGTCCACCTCCGGCGGGTGCCCCGTCCGCAGCCTCCGCGTCCGCCTCCGCCAACAAATACCCACGACACCCACTCTCGCCGTGCGTACGCTGCCCCCATGCCGAACCTGGAACGTCTGCGGGCCGATCACGCGGACGCGCTGCTCGCCTTCGAGCGGGCCAACCGCGCCTACTTCGCCCGGTCCATCCCGGATCGCGGGGACGCGTACTTCGAGGAGTTCGCCGCCCGCCACAAGGCCCTCCTCGCCGAACAGGACGCCGGGCTCTGCCACTTCCACGTCCTGGTGGACGAGGACGGCGAGCTGGTCGGCCGGGTCAACCTGGTGGACGTGGCCGCCGGATGCGCCGAACTCGGTTACCGCGTCGGCGAGTTGACGGTGGGACGCGGTGTCGCCACGACGGCCGTCCGGGACGTGTGCCGACTGGCCGGGACGGCGTACGGCCTCGTCTCCCTCACCGCGCGAGCCACCCTCGACAATCCGGCGTCGCGAACCGTCCTGGAGCGCAACGGGTTCACCGAGACCGGGTCCGTCACCCTCAACGGCCGCCCGGCCGTCCGCTACCTGTGCACGGGGCTCACCGACTGACTCCCTCACTCCAGCGCGGCCCGCCCCGTGAGCGCCGTCAGGCTGTTGCGTACGTGATCCATCTGCGTCCGCACCTCGTCCCACCGGTCGCCGTGGTCGCGCAGCACCTGTTCCGTCTCCCGGGCGATCCGCTCCTCCAGCACCCTCGCCTCCGCGACCACCTCGGTCGCCCGGGCCTGCGCCTCCTCCGGCAGCCGTCGCGCCAACAGCTCCGCGTCGGCGTACGCCCGCTTCGCCTCGGACATCGCGGCCTCGGCCCGCTCCCCCCGCTCCACGGTCCGGGCCGCCAGCGCGGCCAACTGCTCCGCGGCCTCCCGCTCGGCGTCGGCCCACCGCCGGGCGTGCTCCTTCTCCTGTTCGGCGAGCATCCCGTCGGTGCGCCGCCGCAGCTCCCGCACCGCAAACAGCGCCTGAGCGCGCTCCTCCTTCACTTCACGCCGGGCGGTGATCCCGATCTCCTCAGCCTCGGCGCGCGCCGCCAGCAGCCGTTGCCGGGCCCGTTCCTCGGCCTCGGCGCGTACGGAGTCGGCGTGCGCCTGAGCGGCCTCGCGCACGCCGGCCACCCCCGCCCGCGCCTCCTCCACCAGGCGCCGCGCCTCCTGCCGCGCGCCCTCCCGCAACGCCGCGGCCTGCTCCTGCCCGAGTTCGAAGAGCCGCCGCGCGTTCTCACCGAGCGTCTCGTACGTCTGCGGGGCGAGCGCCGCCACGGTCTCCCGCAGCTCGGCCACCTGCGACTCCATCTGCTTGGCGAGCACGGTCAGCCGGGCTGCGCGTTCCCAGGCGGCGTCCCGGTCCCGGGAGAGGGCCTCGGCGTACGCGTCGACCTGCTCGGGACGGTAGCCGCGCCCTCGACCGGCCACGAACCCCCGTGCCGACACCGATGCGCTGCTCATCCTGGACCCCTCTCCGCCGAACGGATGCGACATGATGATTTCGCGCACATCTTGATATATCGGACGTAAGTGTTCATAACGCGACACTCCGAGGGCGGGTCACGGCCGCACACCGCACCCACGGGCGACAGGCGCGCACAAAAAGAGCCGGACCCGGTCACTCGACCAGGTCCGGCCCTCTCCCGACGCGGTTCGCGTCAGCGTCGTCGCGTCACAGCAGTCCGTCCCACATCTGCTCCAGCAGCACCGACCACCAGCTCTCCGGCGAACCGAGCGCCGCCGGATCGAGGGAGGCCAACTGGGCCTGGAAGTCCACGCTCCACCGGCCCGCCTGCTCCTGGTTCAGCCCGAACCTGAGCCGCCACATCCGCCCCAGCAGCGCCAGGCACCGCTGGAACTCCGGCAGCCCCGTGTTCACGAACTGCGGCGGTACGGAAGCACCGCCCGGCCCCGCCTCCACGGGCACGGCCACGATGTTCGCCGTGCCGTACTGCACGCAGATCGCCTTGCCGAAGTCACTGCCCATGACGAGGTACGAGCCCGCGTCCGCGGACGGCTGCACCCCGCGCTCGGCCGCCAACTCCGCCAGCGTCGGCACCGGCCGGCCCGGCTGGGCCTGCGCCCAGAAGAACGGTCCCATGTCCGTCGGCAGGCCCGCCACCACCAGCGAGTGCGCCACGACCGGCGGCACGCCCTGCCGGGAGACCGCGGCCTGCTCGAACCGGAACAGCCCCGGCCCGAACGCCCCCGCCAGTTCCTGCGCCACGCCCTCCGGCGGAATCGGCGGCGCCGGCTGAACCTGCGGCAGCGGGGCGCGGACCGGAGCGGGGCGGGCGGGACCGTCGGCCACCTGGTGCAACTCGCCCTGGTGCGCGATCAGTTGCCGCATGCCCTGCTGCCGGCTCGCGTGATCCGTGCCGTACGGGGCGATGCTCGCGAGCCGTGCCTGCGGCCACTGCTCGCGGATCATCCGCGCGCAGTACGCACCCGGCAGCTCGCACGACTCCAACTCCGTGTGCAGCTCCAGCACCTGGTCCGGCGGCACGTTCATGGCCCGCAGCTCGTGGAAGATCTGCCACTCCGGGTGCGGCGTCCCCGGCGCCGAACGCCGGATCAGCTGCTGCTCGGAACCGTCCTGCGCGCGGTAGCGCAGCACGGCCTGGTACCCGGGCCCGACCGTCGGCTGCACTTGCGGCGGATAGCCGTACGACTGCTGCCCGGCCCCGGACGGGGGAGGCGGCGGCATCGCGCCCGGCGGCGGAGGCGGCATGGCGCCCGGCGGGGGAGGCGGCATCGCACCCGGCGGCGGAGGCGGCATCGCACCCGGCGGGGGAGGCGGCATGGCACCCGGCGGGGGAGGCGGCATGGCGCCCGGCGGCGGCATCGCGCCGGGCGGCATCGGCTGGGGCGCGCCCGGCGGCATCGGCTGGAAGGCGCCGGGAGCACCGGGAGGTGGCGGCGGGGGTGCGCCGGGCGCGCCTACCGGGGGCCCGGACAACACGGTCTCCGCGTGGTGCACAGCCCCGCGCGGGCCTCCGGGTGCGCCCTGGGCAGCGGCGGCACCGGGGGCACCCGAGTGCTGGGGCGCGCCTGGCACCCCGGGAGGCTGCGGCGCGCCAGGGGTCCCCGGAGCACCGGGCGGGTGGGGCGCACCGGGTGTACCGGGCGCGCCCGGGGCGCCCGGAGGGGGCGGCGGGCCCGCGCCGGGGCCGGTCCGGCTCGGGTCTGCGAGCATCGTGGCGGCCTGGTGGACACCGCCGGGAGGCGTCCCGCCAGGAGCCCCCGGAGCACCGGGCGCTCCCGGAGCACCGGGCGGCTGCGGCGCACCAGGCCCGTGGGGAGCGGCACCAGGCTGAGGCGGCGCCCCGGGAGCCCTGGGCGCGTCCGGAGCGGGCGGTACAGGGGGAGCCCCCGGCCCTGCGGCAGGCGGCCCCTCGGGACCGTCGGAACCGAGCGCCGACACGAGTTGCGTAGGCACATACCCGCCCGCCGGACCCGCCGTACCCGGCGTACCCGCAGGTCGCGCCCCCGGCGTACCCGGGGCGCCCGGCGGAGGCGGCGGGTTCGCGCCCCCACCGCGCGCCCGCCGCATCGGAGGCTCCGCCTTGCTCGTCGCGGCGTCGGCGATGTCCCCGGCGTTCGGAGCGAGCGACCGTCCCGGCGCGACGGCGCCCGGGGCGGGAGGCTGCGCGGCCGGAGGCTGCGGGGCGGGAGGCTGCGGCGCCCCGCCGTCGGCCCCCTGCGGGTACCCGTACGCAGGCCCACCGGGAACAGCCGACGGCGGCGCGGGCGGCACGGCACCCGTCGAAGCACCCGCAGGCGGCGTGGTACCGGGCACCCCGGCACCACCAGGCCCCTGCGGATACCCATAGGAAGATCCATCCGGAGCCCCGGGCGTACGCGGTGTCCCCGCCCCCGACGCGTTCGGGTCGTCCACCGCCGGCGCTTCCGCCGTCCTCGGGAGTTGGCTGCCGCCCGACATCAGGGCCGTCTGGGCGTCCGGCGGTGCCGCGGGCGGCTGAGCCGCGTCGTCGGAACCGCTCAGCGGCGGCGCGAACACCGTCGCCGGCAGCGGTACCGAACGGTCCTCGCCGGCATCCGCGTTCGTGTCCGTCCCGGCCCACGGCGTCGCCCCGGGCGGCACAGCCGGCGCGTCGGCGGGCCCGCCGGACGCCCCGGAGCCACCAGAACCCGCCGCGGCCGCGGCACCCACACCTCCGGGCCCGGCCTGCGTCTCCGGAAGCGCCCCCGCCCCACCGACCGAAGCCGAAGCCGAACCGGAAGCCGATTCCGCACCCGCAGACGAACCCGCGGACGGCGACGCCCCCTCAGACGCCCCCGCCCCCCGCTGATCCGGAATCCCCAGCTTGTCCGCCGCCTCCTGCAACCACTCCGGCGGACTCAGCAGGAAGGACGTCTGGTTCAGGTCCACCCGAGCCGCCGGCGCCGGCGCCTGCTGGTCCGCCGGGTCGGGACGGCCGTACTCCTCCTCGTAGCGGCGGATCACCTCACCCACGGGCAGCGAGGGCCACAGCGTGGCCTCCCCGCTGTCCCGCGCGATCACCAGCCGTTGCCTGCCCCCGTCGCCGCGGGGCCCGTCCGCACGATCCTCGGCCCACACCACGAAGCCGCGCTCGAACTCCCGCACCCGCACCTCACGATGCTGGTATGACGGCGCCTCCCCGTTGATCCACTCTTCCGCGCGCTCCTGCGCCTGCGCGAACGTCACCATCGCTGAGCTCACTCCCCCACCGAAGAGACGGGAACGGACCGCGCGAACCCGCCGTCCACCATCAGGTTCGCCACGGTCTCCAACTCGGGCGGGTTGCCCGCCAGTCGCGACAGGAAGACGTCGAAGTCCTCACCGCACGGCAGCAACAGCCGCTCCACCCGCTCGGCCGGCGGCAGCCCCGGATCCACGTCCCGCGCGTCGTCGTACGCGCAGAACCACACCGTGCCGATCCGATCGCCCTTCACCTTCACGGCCAGCAGACCGCCCTGCACGAACCCGACGCCCAGGTAGTCCTTGGTCAGATGGTCCCGCAGGCACTTGTTGACGTACACCAGGTCATTGACCGCCGCCTCGTCGCGCACCGTGAAGAACGGCTGGTCCACCAGCAGCCCCAGTTCCGCGTCCAGCGCCGCACCCACCGGCGCGCAACCACCCGCCGCCTTCAGGAACGTCCGGTACGCACCCGGCAGCCGGTACCCGAGGTCCTCCTCGACGCCCTGCACCTGCGCCTCCGTCACCGCCACTCCGGACTTCGGCAGCCGGACGTGCGCGGGACGCGTCTCCTGCAGCGGCCTGGTGCCGCGCTTGTCCTGGGCCACCGCCGCCGTCGCGATGCCGCCGTGGTGCCGCAGCAGCGCCTTGACCTCGACCGGAACCAACTCCAGCCGCCGACCGCCGACCACGTGGTGCCACGTCCAGCCGTGCGGCGTCGCCACCGCGGGCACCGTGTCCCACAGTTCGTGCCCGGTCGCCGACAGCGCCGCGTTCGCCGACACGTAGTCCGTCAGCCGCAGCTCGTCGACACCGAAACCCGTCGGCGGCTCGGCGATGTCCACCGCCGCCCGCGCGTACGCGGAGAAGTCGGGGTAGCCGCGCTCGTCGATCCGTACCCCTCTGGGGTGACGGGCCGCCCGAACCGGATCCGGGAAGTGCACGACCTGCCCGGCGTAGGCCGCGTTCGGCGGCGCGGCTTGTCCCCCGGCCTGGCGGCCGGGAGGTGCCCCCAGCCCGAGCCGACCTGTCGTCATGGCGGTTGCCCCCTGCGGCACTCTGTACGACCCGTAGTGGCCGGCTTCCCGCCACTACGCCCCGTATCTACTGTCTCGTCCGTCACGACGACCGTCTCGACCCATGTCTCGACGCCCGCCCCGACTTCTCTGCACTTCCGTCCACGCGTTGACCGCGTGGATCGCGGTGCCGACAGCCTATGCGGTACGGCAAGACCGGTCACCGGGCACCGGCCAGGGCCCTCCACTTCCGTGACCAGCCGTCACCCTGCTGTGACAGCACGCCCGAACACGGGCGTGTCGCACCGCCCCAGCTTCCGCACCAGCCACACCGTTTGGCAGTCTGTGTCAGCCGGGGCCTACCCGGGAGGGGATGACGATCATGAACGCGACGCAGACGGGACCACACCCAGGACCGCGACCAGGCACGTCCGGAGACCCACGGACCAGCACGCAAGCGGGCCAGCACACGGGACCTCAGACGGGACCCCACAGCGGATCCCAGACCGAATCACAGCCCGGACCGCAGACCGGATCACCGGCCGGACCACAGACCGGATCACCCGCCGGACCACAGCCGGGAACGCAGCCCAGACCGCACAACGGCCCGCCCTTCGGCCCGTCCGGAGACCCCAGAATCGGCTGGAGCAGCACCGAGACCCCGCACGCCCCCGCCCTGCGGCACCGTCGCGACGGCATACTCCCCACCGTCGCCGCCGCCCTCTCCGTCCGCGGCGTCACCCTCACCGGCACCGCCGCCCGCGGCGACCAGCCGCCCGCCCTGCACCCCCTGGTCCAGGACTTCCTCGACACCCTCCCGAGCGCACAGCGGGACCGCTTCACCGGCCGCTGCGCCGAGGCCCTGCTGCTGTCCCGGCACATCGCCGCCGTCGACGCCGCCCGAAGCAAGCGAGCCGCCCGCAAACCGATGACCAACGGCGAGGCCCGCAAGGCCCTCAAGCAGGCCAAACTCACCACCCGGCGCATCCGCGAGGACGGCGACCCCCTGCACGGCAGCTTCGCGGCCCCCTGCCGGGCCTGCACGGCGCTCAGCGCCCACTTCGGCATCCGCGTCGTCGACTCCACGCAGGCGGGTGACTGAGCCGCTCACCCACCCGCCACGTACCTCCACGTGCACCGCCACACGTACATCGGCACGTACCACGGCAAGGCGCCTTGACGAACGAAGGGCAGATGCACCCCGACCGCACCTCCACCACGCGCTTCGCGGTCCCCGTCGACGCCACCCTGCGCGCCGCCGGCTGGCAACCGGGACGCTGGGACATAAAGCAGGCCGAGATCTGGGCCGACACCCTGCGTGAATACGCCTCGCCCGCCGGACACCGGCACGCCGTCTTCCCCGCCGCCGTCGAGGCCTGGGCCGAGTTCGGCGGCCTCCACCTCACCCCGACCGCCCCCGGCCGTCGGATCGCCCCCGTCGCTCTCCACTTCGACCCCCTGCACGGCCTCCACCTGGCCCGCACCCTCGCCGACCTCGGCCGCGCACTCGGCACCGAGGTCTGCCCCCTCGGCGCCGAGACCGACAGCCAGGCCCTCCTCGCCATCGACACCGAAGGCCGGGTCTACGCCCTCGACCACACCGGCGACTGGTACCTGGGGCCCGACCTCGACCACGCCCTCGCCACACTCGTCTCGGGCATCGAACCGACCCGCCTCACCACAAGCTGAACAACCGCGCCCCGCCTCCCGGCGTCAGGAAGCCGGAATCACCGCCGACACCCGGAAACCCCCCGCGTCCGTCGGACCGGACACGAACACCCCGCCCAGCGCGAGAACCCGCTCCCGCATGCCCACCAGCCCGTTGCCCCCCGACGGCAACCGCGCGGCCGCAGCGGCGGACACCTCGTCCGGAGGTTCGTTCTCCACCTGCATCGCGATCTCCGCCGCCCGATGAGCCAGCCGTACGTGCGTCTTCGCCCCCGCCGCGTGCTTGTGGACGTTCGTCAACGCCTCCTGCACCACCCGGAACGCCGTCTGCTCGATCTCCGCCGCGTACACCCGCGAGTCCCCGTCCACCGACAACTCGACGACCATCCCCGCGGCCGCCGACTGCCCCACCAGCACATCCAGATCCGCCAGCCACGGCCCGTCCGCCACGCTCTCCTCGTCCGCGGCCCGTGACGCCGCCGCCGCGGCAGCCGCCCCCACCGCCGCCAACGGCACCCCCTCACGCGGCTTCGGCGCGTCGCTGCGCAGCACCCCGAGCATCTCCCGCAACTCGGTCAACGCCTGACGTCCCATGTCGCCCACGAGCGCCGCGTTCTTCACGGCCTTCTCCGGGTCCTTGCGCGCGACCGCCTGAAGCGCGGCCGCGTGCACCACCATCAGGCTCACCCGATGCGCGACCACGTCATGCATCTCCCGAGCGATCCGGGTCCGTTCCTCACCCCGCGCCCACTCGGCCCGCTCCTCGGCCCGCTCCGCGAGCAACTGGAGCTCCCGCTCCAGACTGTCCGCGCGCTCCCGCAAGCTCTCCATCAACCGGCGCCGGGCCCCCACGTACAGCCCCAGCAGCAGCGGCGGCGCGGTCAGCCCCAGCGAGGTCGTGATCGACGCGAAGGGCACGAACCAGTCCCCCATCGTCAGATCGCCCCGGGCCATGTCCTGCCGCACCCGCACGAACGTCACGATCAACGTGCCCAGCAGCGACATGCCCGCCAGCGACCCGATGATCCGGCGCGGCAGCTCCGACGCGGCCAGCGTGTACAGGCCGACGATGCCCATCAGGAAGCCCATCTGGGCGGGAGTGATCGCGATCGACACCAGCACGACCGCGATCGGCCACCGGCGCCGCAGTACCAGCACCGAGCCGGCCAGCAGCCCGAACACGATCCCCACCGCCAACGGGATCCCCGCGTCCTGCGCGAACGGAACCCCCTCCACGGCACACTCCGCCGCGGACACCAGCGCCAGACCCACGTCCAGCACCGCGCTGCGCCACATCACCCACCACCACGGCGGCCCCTTCTCGGCCGCCGCGCGAAGTTCCCCCGTCGTGGTCATGCCCTCCAGCCTACGGTCGCCGGGCGCCCCTTTTCCGGTGAGTTTCCGCGACTGACCCGCACCACACCCCGTGACCGGACGACGACGAATCCGCCCGCTATCCCTCGAACTGCTGATTCGATCACCGTTCGACACCGGAAGATCGGATTCCGCCCGCACGGTATGCCTATGGCACATCCACAGGGCAAGTACGCCGACTTCGAGGGGCTGCGGGAGCGGGCCGTGGCGCTGCGGCGGGCGGGGCTCAGCCGACGCCAGATCCGCGACCGGCTGCGCATCGACAACAACGACATCCTCAACCGCCTCCTGGAGGGCGAGCCGCCGCCTGAATGGACAAAGCGCCCGAACGCGAAGGACGATCTGAGGGACAGGGCGAGGGAACTCCGCCTCCAGGGCTGGACGTATGACCAGATCCAGGTGGAGCTGGGGTGCTCGAAGAGTTCGATCTCGCTGTGGGTACGGGATCTGCCGAAGCCGGAGCGACGGGCCCCGACGGAACAGGCGAAGTTGGCTGCTCGGAAGCGGTGGGAGCACGAGCTGGCGGTGCGGGACGAGGGACGGCAGCGAACAAAGACCTCAGCTGCCGCGGAAATCGGCGAGCTGTCCGACCGAGAGCTGTTCCTCTTGGGGGTCGGCTTGTACTGGGCGGAGGGAACCAAGGACAAGCCGTACGACCGCCGCGAAAACGTCATCTTCGTCAACAGCGACCCAGGCATGATCAAGGTTTTCCGGGCCTGGCTGGACCTTCTCGGGGTCGACCGAGAGCGCCTGCGGTACACCGTCATGATCCATGAGACCGCGGACGTGACTGCTGCCGAACAGTACTGGGCCGATCTCGTCGGCGCCGACCGCTCCGCGTTCTACAAAACGACCATCAAGAAGCACAACCCGAAGACGGTCCGGAAGAACGTAGGTCACTCCTACCGGGGCTGCCTGGTGGTCAGAGTCCTGAAGGGAGCCGACTTGTACCGTCGCATCGAAGGCTGGTGGTCTGCCATGGTGGTGGAGGCCGAGCTGCGAACCGCGTAGGCTGCGTCCCGTGATCCCCCGTGGTGTAATCGGCAACACACGTCACTTTGGATGATGTATTTCAGGTTCGAGTCCTGGCGGGGGAGCCATTCTCGGTGCGGGCCCTGACCTCACAGTCAGGGCCCTTCCTCATGTCCCCCGCGAAACGCCCCGGTATCCTGCGGATGACCAACCCCACCCCAGAAGCCGAAGGGCAACCCCGTGAGCGCCATTCGCCCGGCAGCCGTCGTCGTTCTCGCAGCGGGTGAGGGCACCCGTATGAAGTCGGCCACACCGAAGGTCCTGCACGACATCTGTGGCCGTTCCCTCGTGGGCCATGTGCTGGCCGCCGCCCGCGAGTTGCAGCCGGAGAACCTGGTCGTGGTCGTGGGCCACGCCCGCGAGAAGGTCACCGCGCACCTCGCCGAGGTCGACACCGAGGTCCGTACGGCCGTACAGGCGCAGCAGAACGGCACCGGGCACGCCGTGCGGATGGCCCTCGACGAGCTGGGCGGCCCGGTGGACGGGACCGTGGTCGTCGTCTGCGGGGACACCCCCCTGCTGACCGGCGAGACGCTCCAGCAGCTCGCCGCCACCCACTCCGCCGACGGCAACGCCGTCACCGTGCTGACGGCCGAGGTGCCGGACGCCACCGGGTACGGCCGGATCGTGCGGGAGGGGGCGTCGGGTCCGGTCACCGCGATCGTCGAGCACAAGGACGCGTCCGAGGCGCAGCGTGCGATCCGGGAGATCAACTCGGGTGTGTTCGCGTTCGACGGGCAGTTGCTCGCCGAGGCGCTGGGGAAGGTGCGTACGGACAACTCGCAGGGTGAGGAGTACCTGACGGACGTCCTGGGGATTCTGCGGGAGGCCGGTCACCGGGTGGGTGCGTCCGTGGCGGCCGACCACCGGGAGATCGCCGGGATCAACAACCGTGTGCAGCTGTCCGAGGCGCGGCGGATCCTCAATGACCGGTTGCTGACGCGTGCGATGCTCGCCGGTGTCACCGTGGTCGACCCTGCGACGACGTGGGTCGATGTCACCGTCACGTTCGAGCAGGACGCCACCGTCCAGCCGGGGACGCAGCTGCACGGGTCCACGCATCTCGGTGAGGGCGCCGTGGTCGGTCCCAACAGCCGGCTCACCGACACCCGGGTGGGGGCCGGTGCGCGGGTCGACAACACCGTGGCGGACGGTGCGGAGGTGGGTCCGCAGGCGACCGTGGGGCCGTTCGCGTACCTGCGTCCCGGTACCCGGCTCGGAGCGAGGTCCAAGGTCGGTACGTACGTGGAGACCAAGAACGCCTCGATCGGCGAGGGGACGAAGGTGCCGCACCTTTCCTACGTCGGTGACGCGACGATCGGTGAGCACACCAACATCGGTGCGGCGAGTGTGTTCGTGAACTACGACGGCCAGGACAAGCACCACACGACGGTCGGTTCGCACTGCCGTACCGGTTCGGACAACATGTTTGTGGCTCCCGTCACGGTCGGGGACGGTGCCTACACCGCCGCGGGGTCTGTGATCACGAAGGACGTGCCGCCCGGTTCGCTGGCCGTGGCCCGTGGTCAACAGCGGAATATCGAGGGTTGGGTGGCCCGTAAGCGTCCGGGGAGCGCGGCGGCGAAGGCGGCCGAGGCCACGTCCCGTCAGGAAGAAAGCGAAGACTGACCGGAAACGGACGCGCCGGGCACGGCGTACCGTGATAGGTGCACACCCGCACCCCGCCACCGGAGACGGTCTCTCGCGATCAGCTGAGAGGGCCGTCCGGTACCCGCTGAGAAACCTCTGAGGAGACAGTGCTGTGACCGGGATCAAGACGACCGGCGAGAAGAAGATGATGTTCTTCTCCGGCCGCGCCCACCCCGAGCTTGCCGAGGAGGTCGCCCAGCAGCTGGGTGTCGGGGTCGTCCCGACCAAGGCCTTCGACTTCGCGAACGGTGAGATCTACGTTCGTTACCAGGAGTCGGCACGTGGTGCGGACTGCTTCGTGATCCAGAGCCACACGGCTCCGATCAACCAGTGGATCATGGAGCAGTTGATCATGATCGACGCGCTGAAGCGGGCGTCGGCCCGTTCCATCACCGTCATCGTGCCGTTCTACGGTTACGCGCGGCAGGACAAGAAGCACCGCGGGCGTGAACCGATCTCGGCGCGTCTGGTCGCGGATCTGATGAAGACGGCCGGTGCCGACCGGATCCTGACCGTGGACCTGCACACCGACCAGATCCAGGGCTTCTTCGACGGGCCTGTCGACCACCTGTTCGCTCTGCCGCTCCTCGCGGACTACGTGGGCGCGAAGGTGGACCGGGACAAGCTGACGGTCGTGTCCCCGGACGCCGGTCGGGTGCGGGTCGCCGACCGCTGGTGTGACCGGCTGGGCGCGCCGCTCGCCATCGTGCACAAGCGGCGTGACAAGGACGTGGCGAACCAGGTGACCGTCCACGAGGTCGTGGGTGAGGTCAAGGGCCGGGTGTGTGTGCTGGTCGACGACATGATCGACACCGGTGGCACGATCTGCGCCGCCGCGGACGCCCTGTTCGCGCACGGTGCCGAGGACGTCATAGTGACGGCCACCCACGGTGTGCTCTCCGGTCCGGCCGCGGACCGGTTGAAGAACTCCCGGGTGAGTGAGTTCGTCTTCACCAACACGCTGCCCACTCCGGGCGAGTTGAGCGGTGACCTGGACAAGATCACGGTGTTGTCGATCGCGCCGACGATCGCGAGTGCGGTGCGTGAGGTGTTCGAGGACGGTTCGGTGACGAGCCTGTTCGACGAGCAGTAGAGACAGCAGCAGGGACCGCAGGAGAGACCGCGGCGGTCCCGCGGTGAAGACCGCGGCGGTCCCGCGGTGAAGATCCTTTTGGGTACGGCCTCCCCCTCCGAGTAGACTGCCGAAGTTGCTCGGCGAGGGAGGCCGTACCTGTTCGCGCAGGTGGTGGCTGTCCGTTATCGACGCGCTCTTCGTAGCAGGCCGTTCGTGGCCGGGTGACCACGTCCGTCCTAGTTTCACGAGGAGTGATCCGCATGTCCGAGGTCAAGATCGCCGCCCAGACCCGCACCGAGTTCGGCAAGGGTGCCGCCCGTCGCATCCGCCGCGACAGCAAGGTTCCCGGCGTTCTGTACGGTCACGGTTCCGACCCGATCCACCTCACGCTGCCCGGCCACGACCTGCTGCTCGCGCTGCGTACGCCGAACGTCCTGATCGCCCTGGACATCGACGGCAAGTCCAACGAGCTGGCGATCCCGAAGTCCGTGCAGCGTGACCCGATCAAGGGCTTCCTGGAGCACGTCGACCTGCAGCTGGTCACGCGTGGCGAGAAGGTCAACGTCGAGATCTACGTGCACACCGAGGGCGAGCTGGCCCCGGGCGGCAACCTGCTGGAGCACGTCCTGAACGCGCTTCCGGTCGAGGCCGAGGCCACCCACATCCCCGAGTCGGCCACGGTCTCCATCGAGGGTCTGACCGCCGGTGACTCCATCCTCGCCAAGGACATCCCGCTGCCGGCGGGCACCAAGCTGGGCGTCGACGGTGACACCGTGGTCCTGCAGATCCTGGCCGCGCAGGCCGAGGAGGTCACCGAGGACGAGGCCGAGGGCGACGCGGCCGCCGAGGCCTGATCCTCACCTTCGTCGTTTCGTCAGCCGCTGTTCCCGTCGGGGACGGCGGCTGGCGCGTATACAAGGGAGACATGTACGTGACGACCGATGCCAACGCGCCCTGGCTGATCGTGGGGCTGGGCAATCCGGGGCCGGAGTACGCGGCGAACCGGCACAACGTCGGTTTCATGGTCGCCGATCTGCTCGCGGAGCGGATGGGGGGCCGGTTCAAGCGGGCCGGCAAGGCGCAGGCACAGGTCGTCGAGGGGCGGATCGGGCCGCCCGGGCCGGGGAACCGGCGGGTGGTGCTGGCGAAGCCGATGTCGTACATGAACCTGTCGGGTGGGCCGGTGAACGCGCTCAAGGACTTCTACAAGGTGCCGGTGGCGAACATCGTGGCCGTGCACGACGAGCTGGACATCGACTACGGCACGCTGCGGCTGAAGCTGGGCGGCGGGGACAACGGGCACAACGGGCTGAAGTCGATGACGAAGGTGATGGGTGCGGAGTATCACCGGGTGCGCTTCGGGATCGGCCGGCCTCCGGGTCGTATGCAGGTCGCGGACTTCGTGCTGAAGGACTTCTCGGGGGCGGAGCGCAAGGAGCTGGACTACTTCGTGGACCGGGCCTCGGACGCTGTCGAGGCGCTGGTGATCGAGGGGTTGGAGCGGGCGCAAAGCACGTACAACTCCTGACTTGTCCGCCCACCGGGCCTCGCTGGAGTTGACCGGGTGCAGGACCATGGCCAATGATCCCGGCCATGCCTTCGCGTGCCTCAGCCACCCCGTCCCGTCGGGCCTCGGTCGTCGCGCTGCGGTTCGGGCGGGTCGCGGCGATGGGCACGGTCGCGCTGCTGATCCTGATCGCGGGGGTGTGGGCGTCCTGGGGTTCCGCTCAGCACGTGATGCTCACCAAGGGGCGGGAGCGGGGCACGATCCAGGTGACGCGGTGCGGTGCGGACACCTGCACGGGCCCGTACACGCCGATGTCCGTCGGTTCGACGGCCAGGAGGAGCGTGGTCATCGAGCACACGGTCGCCGTGCGGAAGGGCCGGACGTACGACGTGGTGGTCAAGCCCGGCAGTGACGACGTGGTGCGTTCGGGTCCCGCCGGGATCCTCTACGCGTGGGTGCCGATGGGCGGGGCGCTGTTGCTGGCGTCGGTGGTGGTCGCGGGCGGGTTGCGACGGACGCGGGTGGCCTGGGTGATGGCGGGGTCGGGGGTCGCGTTGCTCACGGCGACTTTTGTGGTGGTCTGAGGCGCTTCGGGGGTCTCGGCTTCGGTGGCCGAACTATTCGTGCCCTCTTTGTGATTGACCTGCGGTCAGTCCGGGCGGAAGCTGAGCGGCACCCTCCACATCTTCCCTTTCGCATCTCGAAGATGGAACTGCCCCATGCGTATCCTCAGCCGCGTCGGCGTCCTGTCCGCCGCAGCGACGGCGGCCCTCCTGGCCTCCCCCCTCGCGCACGCCACACCTGTTTCCGCCGTCCCCGGCGACAACGGCACCGTGAAGATCCACGACGCCACCACCGGCGAGGAGCTCCGCAAGAACGAGCCCCACGTCTGCTCCTTCTACCTCGACGCCTTCGGTTTCGACGCCGTCCAGGAAGTCGACTGGCACATCGAGGCCTGGGCCCCGACGGCCGACGTCAAGGGCGAGACCGTGAAGTCCGGCGAGATCGCCCTGGACCCCGACGGTCACGGCCGTACCGACGACATGTCGCTGCCCGACGGGCACTACAAGCTGTTCTGGAACTTCGACGGCGAGAACGGCGCCGCCAAGCACAAGGTGTTCTGGTCGGACTGCGAGGACGACGGGGGTGGCGGTTCGACGCCGTCCGGGTCGGCCTCGCCGAGCACTTCGGCGAGCGCTTCGGCGAGCTCCTCACCAAGCTCTTCGGCGAGCTCCTCACCGAGTTCGTCGGTGAGCGAGTCGGCGGACCCGTCCGCGTCGCCGAGCCCGAGCTCGTCCGTCGGTGAGTCGACGGCCCCGTCGGCCTCCTCCTCCCCGTCCGCCCAGGGCCCCGGTGGCGGCCTCGCGGAGACCGGCAACGGGGCCCCGGTGGGTCTGCTGTCGGGGGCCGCGGCCGCGCTGGTCGCCGCGGGCGGCTACCTGGTGTTCCGTCGCCGCAGGACCTGATCACGCGAAACGGCGGTGCCCCCGGGTCTCTCAGGGCTCGGGGGCACCGCCGTTCGTGCGGGGGCCGTCAGCCGGTGTTGCGCAGGCCCGCGGCCACGCCGTTGACGGTGAGCAGGAGGGCGCGGGAGAGCAGCGGGTCGGCTTCCTCGCCCGCGGCGGCCGCGTCGCGCTGCCGCTTGAGCAGGGCGACCTGGAGGTAGGAGATCGGGTCCAGGTAGGCGTCGCGGATGGAGACGGTCTGCTGGAGGACGGGGGTGGCGTCCAGCAGTTCCGTCTCGCCCGTCACCCTGAGCACCTCGCGCACGGTGAGTTCGTGCTCGGCCCGGATCGTGTCGAAGACGTGCTTGAGCTCGTCGGGGACCAGGGTGTCGACGTAGTGCTGGGCGATCCGCAGGTCCGTCTTGGCGAGGGTCATCTCGACGTTGGAGATGAAGTTGCGGAAGAAGTGCCAGTGCTCGTGCATCTCCTCCAGCACGGCGTCGCCTTCTTGCCGTAGTCCCGCCTCGCGCAGTGCCTTGAGGCCGGAGCCGACCCCGAACCAGCCGGGGACGATCTGCCGGGACTGGGTCCACCCGAACACCCACGGGATGGCGCGCAGCCCGTCGAGCGAGACGCCCGAGCCGGGGCGGCGGGAGGGCCGCGAGCCCAGGTGCAGGTCGGCGAGCTGGTCGACCGGCGTGGAGGCGAGGAAGTACGTGGGCAGGTCGGGGTCTTCGACGAGCTTGCGGTAGGCGTCGTGGGCGGCGTCGCTGACCACGTCCATGGCCGCGTCCCAGCGGGCCAGCGCCTCGACCGACTGGCGGGGGGCGGTGTGCAGGGCGGACGCCTGGAGCGTGGCCGCGACGGTCAGCTCCAGGTTCTCCCTGGCCAGGGATGGCACGAGGTACTTGTCGGAGATGACCTCGCCCTGCTCGGTCACCTTGATCTCGCCCTCCAGGGTGCCCCAGGGCTGGGCGAGGATCGCGTCGTGGGAGGGGCCGCCGCCGCGGCCGACGGTGCCGCCGCGGCCGTGGAAGAGGCGCAGCCGGACGCCGTAGCGGTGGGCGACGTCACGCAGGCGGCGCTGGGCGCGGTGGATCTCCCACTGGCTGGTGGTGATGCCGCCGAACTTGGAGGAGTCGGAGTAGCCGAGCATGACCTCCTGGACGTCGCCCCGCAGCGCGACCAGGCGCCGGTAGGACGGGTCGGAGAGCATGTCCTCCAGGATGGTGTCGGCGGCCTTGAGTTCGTCGGTGGTCTCCAGCAGCGGCACGATGCCGACCTTCGCCCAGCCGGCGTGCAGGTCTATGAGGCCCGCCTCGCGGGCGAGGACGGCGGCGGCGAACACGTCGTCGGCACCCTGACACATCGAAATGATGTACGACTCTATGACCTCGGGTCCGAAGACCTCCAGGGCCCGCTTCACGGTCTGGAACACGCCGAGGGTCTTCTCGCCGGCCGCGTCCACCGGCGCCGGGGTGGGCGCGAGCGGGCGGCGTGAGCGCAGCTCCTTGGCGAGCAGCTTGGCCCGGTACTCGCGGGGCATGTCGGCGTACCGCCAGGACTCCTCGCCGAGGCGGTCGAAGAGCTGGCCGAGGGCGTGGTGGTGGGCGTCCGCGTGTTCCCGTACATCCATGGTGGCGAGCTGGAGGCCGAACGCGGCGAGGGTGCGGATGGTGCGGTCCAGGCGGCCGTCGGCGAAGAGGCCGCCGCGGTGTTCGCGCAGCGAGGTCTGGATCAGGGTGAGGTCGTGGATCAGCTCGGCGGTGCCGAGGTAGTCGCGGCCCTGCTCGTGCGGGATGCCCTTGGCCAGGCGCTGCTTGGTGTTCTCCAGCTTCTGCCGGATACAGGTGGCCTTGAGGCGGTAGGGCTCCTCGGCGTTGAGGCGCTTGTAGCGGGGGCTGATCTCCGGGAGGCGCTCCAGGTCGGTGCCGAGGGAGTCCAGGAGCTCGTCGGTGGCGCCGGTGTAGCGGATCGAGTTGGACAGGAAGCCGCGCAGCTCGTCGACCGTCTCCAGGGCGTCGTTGATGCCGTGCTCGTGCTGGAGGATGAGGACGTCCCAGGTGACCTGGGGGGTGACGTTGGGGTTGCCGTCGCGGTCGCCGCCGATCCAGGTGCCGAAGGTGAGCGGCCGGGCCTCGTCGGGGAGCTTGACGCCGACGCGCTCCAGTTCCGCGGTCAGGTCCTCCAGGACGTCGCCGACCGCGCCGGCGTGCAGCTCGTCCAGGTAGTAGATGGCGTTGCGGGCCTCGTCGGCAGGCTCGGGGCGTACCACGCGCAGCTCGTCGGTCTGCCAGACGAGGTCGATGTTCTCGGCCAGCCGGGTGTCGTGACGCCGGCGGTCGGACTCGATGACCGGGGTCTCCAGGAGCGCGGCGATGCGGCGGAGCTTGTTGAGGACGGAGCGGCGGGCGGCCTCGGTGGGGTGGGCGGTGAACACCGGGCGGACGTTGAGGTTGGCGACCGTCTGGCGCAGGTGTTCGGGGTCGGCGTCCTTGAGGCGGTCGGCGGTGCGGGCGAGGAGGCCGCCCTCTGCTGCGCGCCTGGCGCGCAGCTCGCGGCCGCGGTGGACCTGCTCGGTGACGTTGGCCAGGTGGAAGTAGGTGGAGAAGGCGCGGACCAGCTTGGCGGCGGTCTGCAGTTCGGTGCCGCGCAGCAGCTCGGCGGCGGCCTCGCCGTCCTCACGGGTGAGGCGGCGGACCTTCTCGACCAGTTCGAGCAGCTCGGGGCCCTCCTGCCGGACGAGGGTCTCACCGAGGAGGTCACCCAGTCGCCTGATGTCGGCGCGCAGTGCGCTGCTCGTCGGGGTGGTCGGAGTTGTCAGGTCGTCGGCACTGCTCACAGGTGCGGCTCCTTGCAGTGTTGAAGCTCGTCTGGGAGGGAACCCGGACGGCGGCCTCGGGCGGCGCTGCCGCATACGAGGCTGGACAGCCGGGAAGAGTTCAGAGCGGACCGCGCTGTCCGACCGACACAAGGATAGGTGTCCGTGTGGACGCGCAGACTGTCGGGCTCTTGCCGCCGGGCAGTGCACTGCCATACTTACGATGCCGTAGGTTACGGAACCGTAGGAAGCCCTCCATGATTCCGGTGACCTGGCATCTGCCACATTCCACGACCCCACAGGGGACGCGCATGACCTCAAGCTCCGACGTGATCGACGATCCTTCGAAGGCGACTGACGGCTCTTTGACGCCCATCGGCACCCTGGGCGGCGAACAGAAGCGTTCGATCGAGCAGATCGCGCTGCTGCTCTTCATCACCGTCCCCTTCCTCGCGCTGCTGGCGGCCGTGCCGCTGGCATGGGGATGGGGCGTGAGCTGGCTGGACCTCGGCCTGCTGGTGTTCTTCTACTTCCTGGGTTGTCACGGCATCACGATCGGTTTCCACCGGTACTTCACCCACGGTTCCTTCAAGGCCAAGCGGCCGCTGCGGATCGCGCTGGCGATCGCCGGGTCGATGGCGGTCGAGGGGCCGCTGGTGCGCTGGGTGGCCGACCACCGCAAGCACCACAAGTTCTCGGACGCCGAGGGCGACCCGCATTCACCCTGGCGCTTCGGGGAGACGGTCCCGGCGCTGATGAAGGGCCTGTGGTGGGCCCACATCGCCTGGATGTTCGACGAGGAGCAGACCTCTCAGGAGAAGTACGCCCCGGATCTGATCAAGGACGGCGCGATCCGGGCGATCTCCCGCCAGTTCGTGCTGTGGACGTTCGTGTCGCTGGCGCTGCCGGCGCTGATCGGTGGGCTGGTGACGATGTCCTGGTGGGGGGCGTTCACCGGGTTCTTCTGGGGGTCGATGGTCCGGGTGGCGTTGCTGCACCACGTGACCTGGTCGATCAACTCGATCTGTCACGCGGTGGGCAAGCGTCCGTTCAAGTCGCGAGACCGCTCAGGCAACGTGTGGTGGCTGGCGGTCCTGTCCTGCGGTGAGTCCTGGCACAACCTGCACCACGCCGACCCCACGTCGGCGCGGCACGGGGTGGAGCGGGGGCAGTTGGACTCCTCGGCACGCTTCATCCGCTGGTTCGAGATGCTGGGGTGGGCCTACGACGTGCGGTGGCCGTCACGCTCGCGTATCGATTCCCGCCGTAACACCGGGGAGGACGGCTCCCGACGGAAGAGGGAGACCGCCGAGGCGGCATGATTGACGCCGTGGCGACCGACTCCAGCAGCACCCCGAGCAATGACAAGCCGCGGCGTGCGCGTCGCACCCGGATGACCGGTGCCGAGCGCCGCGAACAGTTGCTGGAGATCGGTCGCACCCTTTTCTCGGCGAAGGGTTTCGAGGGCACGTCGGTGGAGGAGATCGCGGCGAAGGCCGGGGTGTCCAAGCCGGTGGTCTACGAGCACTTCGGCGGCAAGGAGGGGCTGTACGCGGTGGTGGTGGACCGTGAGATGCGCCGCCTGCTGGACATGGTGACCAGTTCGCTGACGGCCGGCCACCCCCGAGAGCTCTGCGAGCAGGCCGCCTTCGCGCTCCTCGACTACATCGAGGAGTACACGGACGGTTTCCGCATCCTGGTCCGCGACTCCCCCATCCCGCAGTCGACGGGCACCTTCGCCTCGCTGATCTCGGACATCGCCACCCAGGTGGAGGACATCCTGGGCCGCGAGTTCAAGAGCCGCGGCTTCGACCCCAAGCTGGCCCCCGTGTACGCCCAGGCCCTGGTCGGGATGGTCGCCCTGACCGGCCAGTGGTGGCTGGACGTCCGCCGCCCGAAGAAGGCGGAGGTGGCCGCCCACCTGGTCAACCTGGCCTGGCACGGGCTGGACGGGCTGGAGGCGAAGCCGCACTTGATAGGGCGACGGAAGAGCTGAACCGCCCGACGATCATCACGCCTCCCTGCGGGCGACCGCGAACACCCGGCGGAACGGGAACGGCGTGCCGTGCGCACGCGACGGATACGCCTCCCGCAGAGCCGCCCGGTACGCGTCCACGAACTCCTCCTGAGCCTCCGGATCGTCCGCGAGGGCGGTGAGGACGGGGCGCAGGCCGGTCCCCTTGACCCAGTCCAGCACCGGGTCCTCGCCCCGCAGCAGATGGACGTACGTCGTCTCCCACGCGTCCACCTCGCAGCCGAGGTCGGCCAGCCTCTCCAGGTAGAACCGCGGGGTGTGGACGGCGTCGTCGTGCCGGAGGGTGTCGGCGAGGCGGTCCTTCCAGCGGGCGGAGTGGGCGAGCTCGCGCATCAGCCGGTGGCTCGGGGAGTCGAAGTTCCCGGGCACCTGGAAGGCGAGGGTGCCACGGGGCGTCAGCCCCGCCACCCAGTCCGCGAACCGCTCCACGTGCCCGGGGACCCACTGCAGCGTGGCATTGCTGACGATCAGGTCGTACGGCCGGGTGGGCGCCCAGGTCCGCACGTCGGCGTGGGCGAAGTCGAGCCGGCCGCCCCCCGGGGTCGGGCCCTCGTACTCCACATGGGCCCGGTCGAGCATCTCGGGCGAGTTGTCGTACCCGGTGACGAGGGCGGTGGGCCAGCGGGCGGCGAGCAGAGTCGTCACGTTGCCGGGGCCGCAGCCGAGGTCGGCGATGCGGGGCGGGTCGGCCGGGAGGTCCGGGACGCGGGCCAGGAGGTCCGTGAAGGGGCGGGCCCGGTGGTCGGCGTGACGCAGGTACTGAGCGGGGTCCCAGGTGGTGGCGGCGGACATGTGGCCTCCTCGGTGTGACCGTGATCGAACCGTCTCAGAATCTCCGCCGATTTACCTTGATGTCAAGAGACTCGATATCAAGAGACTTCACATCGACACAACCACTACACTGATCGTCATGGAGGACGAGGTCGATCGGCTGGTCGCAGCGTGGCGCCGGGAGCGCCCGGACCTCGACGTGGAGCCGCTTGAGGTACTCAGCCGGGTGAGCAGACTGGCCCGGCACCTCGATCGGGCGCGTCGGCTGGCCTTCGCCGAGCACGCCCTGGAGCCCTGGGAGTTCGACGTGCTGACCGCGCTCAGGCGTGCGGGGACGCCGTACCAGCTCTCGCCGGGGCAGCTGCTCACGCAGACCCTGGTCACCTCGGGCACCATGACCAACCGCATCGACCGGCTGGCGAAGAAGGGCCTGGTGGAACGGCAGCCCGACCCCAGCGACCGGCGCGGTGTGCTGGTCCGCCTCACCGAGGAGGGCCAGGACCGCGCGGACCAGGCCCTGGCCGGTCTGCTGTACCAGGAGCGCGCGATCCTCGCGGAACTCTCCCGCGCCCAACGGGGCGAGCTGGCGGACCTGCTACGCCAGCTGACCGCCCCGTTCGACAACATCCCCGGCTAGGTCCACGGGGCCCACGCCCGCTCGCCGTGCCAGTGCGACGGCGGCCAGGGTGCTGTGCACGCCGAGCTTGCCGAGCACGTTCTGCATATGGGTGCGGACGGTGTGCGGGGAGAGGAACAGCCGCTCGGCGACCGCCTTGCGGCCGAGACCCGCGACCATGCAGCGCAGCACCTCCCGCTCGCGCGGGGTGAGGGACTCCACCAGCCGCTCGCTCTCGGTGCGGTGCTTGCGGGCTGCCGTCAGCTCCCGCAGCACACCGGTGAGCAGCGCGGGCGGCAGATGGGTCTCCTCGCGCAGCACGCCCCGGATGACCGTGAGCAACCGGGACAGCGAGCAGTCCTTGGCCACCCATCCGGACGCGCCGGCCTGCAGGGCCAGCGCCGCCCGCCGGGGGTCGTCCTTCTCGGCCAGCACCACGATCCGTACCGCGGGCTGCGCGGCACGCACGCCGACGACCAGCGAGATACCGTCGACGAGGCCGTCCTCGCCCACCTCCTGGACGGGCACCGCGGGCCGTATGCCCGGTATGCCGCCGCCCAGGTCGGCGTCGACGAGCAGCACGTCGTAGCGGCGCCCCTCGGCGGCCGCGCGCTCCAGGCTGCGCAGCGCGGCCGGGCCGCTGCCCGCCGCGGAGACCTCCACGTCGGGCTCGGCGGCCAGGGCGGCGGCGAGCGACTCGGCGAAGATGCGATGGTCGTCGACGACCAGCACTCGGATGCGAACCACGAAACCCCCTTCCCCAAGCTCCTGAAGAGCCGGGGATACCCCAGGTCCGGAGAACGGTGACGGAGCGCGGGTACGACGCCTGGGGATGACGTCACCGCACGGCCGCCGCCGTGAAGAGACCGCTACCCCCCATCGGGCGTCGTACCCGACTGTCTCGCCCCCTGATCAGCACCGGCCCCCACCGGTGCTGTTCATCAGAGTACGGGCGAGGGCCGAGAGCGGAAGGTAATTTGCAGAACTGACTGTCCGACGCGTTTATGGTGAGCCGCATGTTTCGTATCGAGACAGAAGTCGACAAGGAACGGCGTGATCTGCTCCGGAATCGGCTGCGGGAGACGAACACCGCCGCCTCCCCCGTCCTACGCGCCCTGCGCGCCACACCCGGCGCACGCGAGGTCCCGCTCCACATCTGGGCGCTGGACGACACCGACGCCCTGGCCGGCGGCCTCGTCGGCCACACCTGGGCGGGCTGGCTGCATGTGACGTACCTGTGGGTCGACGAACGCCACCGGGGTTCCGGGATCGGCTCCCGGCTGCTCGCCAGGGCGGAGCGAGCCGCCCGCGACCAGCGGGGCTGTTTGGCCGCACGCCTGGAGACCTGGGACTTCCAGGCGCCGCGGTTCTATCAGAAGCAGGGCTACGAGGTGGTGTCCGTGATCCCCGACTATCCGCCGGGGATCACCGAGTACACGCTGGTCAAGCGGTGGGTGTGAGTCAGTGGCCGGCGCCTTTGCGCCCGTTCTCGGCGACGACCGCCGCCATCAGTTCGGCGTCGAGTCCGGAGAGATCGGCCAGCCGTGTGGCGGCCGTGTAGGAGTTGAGCAGGGTTTTGGTGACCCGCAGGGCGGCGGGCGGGCGTCTGGTGATGGGCTTGGCCCATGCTGTGACGGCCGCGTCGAGCCCTTCGGCGGGAACGGCCTTGTGCAGGATCGAGAGGGACAGGGCTTCTTGAGCGTCGAAGGCACGGCCCGTGAGGACCAGTTCACGGGCGCGGGCGGCGCCGACCTCGTTGAGCAGCCGGGGCAGCAGACCGCCCCAGGCCATGGGCAGGCCGAAGGCGAGTTCGGGCAGCCGGAAGCTCGCGTCCTCGGCACCGACGCGCAGGTCGCAGGCGAGCGCCAGGGCGAACCCGGCGCCTATCACCTTGCCGTGGACCCGGGCGACGGTGACCGCGGGGTTGGACGTGAGCGCCTCACTCACGCGCCGGGCCTTGGCCCCCGAGATCCGGACGCCGCCGCCCGTGGGGTCCTCGCCCAGGTGCTCGGCGAACTCGGTGCGGTCGCCGCCGACGCAGAAGTCGTCCCCGGCACCGGACAGGACGAGCACCCGCACGTCCGGTTCCTGGTGCGCGAGGACGGCCCACAGGTCGTCCAGCATCGCGTCCGTGACGACGTTGCCGGGCTCAGGGGTGCTGAGTTCGATGAACAGGACACTGTCCTGCCGATGGACTCGCAAGGTCTTCAGCGAGAGGCGGGGGCGCAGGACCGGCGGGGTCGTCATCTGTGGTCACTTTCAGGGATGTCACGCGGCGGAACACCATCCGGGGCGCGTACGCCGGGGCGGAGACCGGGCGCAAAGTCTGGAAACGTTTCAGCAGCTCGGTCAGGAGCGTACGGCCTTCGAGCCGGGCCAGGGCCGCTCCCAGGCAGTAGTGGATGCCTCCGCCGAAGGTCATGTGGCTGCCGGCGCGCAGGACGTCGAAGCGTTCCGGGTGCTCGTTGCGCCGCGGGTCGTGGGCGGCCGCCCCGTACATCACGTGGACCATCTGGTCCTTGGCGATCGGGGTGCCGGCCAGGACCGTGTCGTCGGCGGCGATACGGGTGTTGATGTGCACCGGGGGGTCGTAGCGCAGCGCCTCCTCGACCGCGTCGTCGACGTGTTCGGGGTGTCGGCGCAGCCACTCCCACTGGCCGCTGTCCCTGGTCAGTAACCAGACGGCGGTGGCCATCAGCGTCGCCGAGGTCTCCAGCGAGGCGATGGTGATGAACATGACCAGGTCGTAGACGGTCCGGTCGGCGGCGGCCGGGTCACCGGGCAACTGCTCGTCCCAGTGTCTGATCCAGTCGGAGATCACGTCGTCGCCGGGGCGGGCACGGCGTTCGGCGATGAGTGCGGTGAAGAACGTCCGCATCTCCGCGGTCGCCTGGGTGGAGACGGCCAACTCGCTCTTGGTGGGAAGGAGTTCCTGGGAGTGGACCTGGCGGTGGGTGAAGTCGAGGATGTGCGCGTGGTGTCGCGCGGGGATGTCGAGCCACTCTCCGACGGTGAGGACCGGCAACTGGTCACCGACGACGGTGACGAAGTCGGCCTCACCGCCGTCGCGTATTCGATCGGCCAGTTCGTTCACGATCCTCCGGGCGTGGTCCGCGATACGGGGTGCCAGCGAGTCGAGGGTGCGGCGGTCGAAGAGGTTGCCCAGGCTGCGGCGCTGCCGGGTGTGGCTCGGCGCGTTGAGCCGGAACAGGGCCCGGCTCATCGCCTGGACGGCGGAATCCTGCCAGCGTTCGGGGTGGGGCTGTCGTTCCTGCCAGGCGAGGTCCGGCACCAGCCAGTTCCTGCCGCGCAGGACCTGGTTGCAGGCGTCGTGTCCGGTGACCAGGTAACCACCCCAGGGAGCGGGAACGACGTCGCCGAGGGCGCGGAGTCGGTCCCACACGGGCAGCGGGTTGCTTTGGCCTTCGGGGGAACGCAGGCGCCGGAGAAGGGAGATGACGGCTCGACGGTCAGTGGTGGTTCCGCTTATGTCGCCAACGGCGGTCACGCGGAGCTCCTTTATAGCTGGGCGTTTCCGTTACTTGCGGAACCTACCCTTCCCCTATGCCCCGTCATGCGCCGCTCTGTGTTGCTCCCGTCACATGCGGTGCACCGGACTCTCGGTGCACCGCCGTCAGTTGGTGATCTGTCAGACCCGGAACAGGTCGACCAGGGTGCTCCAGAAGCCCCTCTTCTGCGCCGGCTGCGCCTGCGGTACGGGCTCGACACCGGTCGGTAGGACCGGCTGCTCGGGCGCGGGCAGCGGCGCCGACGTCTGCAGGGCCGAGACCATGCGGGTGGCCGGGGTCGGGCTGAACCGCACCGGCAGGGCGGCCAGCGCGTGCTGGAACGGCCCCGGCCGGTACTGCAGGGCCTCGTCCGGCACCGCCAGGGTGAGGTCGGGCAGCGCGTTGAGGATCCGCTCGATCGCGGCGATGGCGATCACCAGGGCCGGGTCCTTGGCCGGGCAGGAGTGCGGGCCCGCCCCCCACGCCAGGTGCGCGCCCTTGTTGTGGGACTCGCGGGCCTCCTTGAGGGCCGGGTCGCTGTTGGCGCCGGCGAAGCTGATGACGACCGGCGAGTTCGCCTCGACGACCACCCCGCCGAGGTCGACGTTCTGCACCGGGAAGTGCGCGGCGTAGTTGGCGATGGGCGGGTTGTTCCACAGGACGTGGTCGATGGCCTCCTCGATCAGCATGCCGGAGCCCGCGCCCTCCTTGGACAGCAGCAGGTGCAGGGCGTGGCCGATGAGGTTGCGCTGGGGTTCGAAGCCGGCGCCCATCAGCATGACGAGCTGGTCCTTGAGCTCCTCGTCGGTCAGGCCCGCGGGGTGCTGGATGAGCCAGGAGGTGACGTCCTCGGCGGGCCGCCGGCGCTTGAGGGAGATCAGCTGCATCAGGCCGGCGGTCAGTTCCTCGTTGGCGCGCTGCACGTCGATGCCGTCGAAGAGGGCGCCCAGCGAGCTGGTGAGGGTGTCGCCGATGTCGGCGGGGCAGCCGAAGAGCTTGTTGAACAGCAGCAGCGGCAGCATCTTGGCGTAGTCGTTGATCAGGTCGGCGCGGCCGCGTTCGCTGAACTGGTCGATGAGGAAGTCGGCGATCGGCTCGACGTCCCGGCGCAGCCGCCTCATGTTCAGCCGGTCGAAGCTCGCGGTGACCGCCTGGCGCAGCCTGAGGTGCACGGCCCCGTCGGTGAACAGGCAGTTGGGCCGGTAGGCCATCATCGCCAGGATGGGGCTGTCGAGGGGGACGCGGCCCTCGTTCAGCGCCTTCCAGCGGCGGGAGTCACGGGCGAACAGGGAGGGGTTCTGCAGCACCCTGAGGGCCATCTCGTGCTCGACGACCAGGGTGGCGTCCACGCCGGGCGCGAGTTCCACGGGTCCCGCGGGACCGTGGGCGCGGACCCGGTCGTAGACCTGCTGCGGGTCGGCGGTGAAGGTGCCGTCGAACATGGGGCATCTGGCGCCGGCGGGGGCGCCCGACGAGTGGTGAGTGTCCACGGGGGAGTCCTTTGCGGGCCTGGGCCTGGCGGCCCGGCCGGGGAGGGAGTGGATCAGGCCGCGCGATCGAGCAGATGGCGGACCAGGGCGATCAACGCGTTCGCGGACGACCGCTGGTCGCGGGCGTCGCAGTAGACGACAGGGGTGTCCGGCAGCAGGTCGAGGGCCTCGCGGATCTCCGCCTCGTCGAAGAACCGGGAGTCGAAGCTGTTGACGGCGATGGCGTACTCGAGCCCGTACTCGTCGATCAGGTCGATGACGGGGAACGTCTCCTCCAGCCGCGCGGGGTCGACCAGCAGCAGCGCGCCGAGCGCGCCGCGGGCCATGTCCTCCCACAGCTGCATGAAGCGCTGCTGTCCGGGGGTGCCGAACAGGTAGAGCACGAGTTCCTCGGTCAGGGTCAGACGTCCGAAGTCCAGGGCCACGGTGGTGGTCACCTTGTCCGGTACGCCCCGCAGGTCGTCCACATGCAGGGACGCCTGCGTCATCTTCTCCTCGGTGCGCAGCGGCGTGATCTCCGACAGCGAGCCGATGAAGGTCGTCTTGCCCACCGCGAAATGCCCCACGACCAGGATCTTCGCGGCGGTGGTGACCGCGTCGGAGACATAGATCGTCCCCGTAGCGGCCGTCTCAGACGATGAGGGTTTCGAGTCCATGCAGAACCTTCTCGAGGGTCTCTCGGTCAGCGAGCTGGGCGCGGGTGGGTTCGGAGCGGCGCAGAAGGTGGCCCTGTTCGAATAAATCGGTGAGCAGCAGTCGGGCCACGCCTACCGGCAGCGCCAGATGGCCGGCCACCTCCGCCACGGACAGGTAGCCGCCCCCGCACAGCTCCCAGATGGCACGGACCTCGGGACCGGCGCCCAGGGGCAGTTCACGGTCGGGGGCCAGGGTGACCAGGGTGTGCAGGGCCAGGTCGTCCGCCGACGGCAGCCGCCGTCCGCCGGTGATGACGTAGGAACGGACGAAGTCGCTGGTGACCGGAGCTTCCTCGCCGGGACCGGTCATGCGTCCGCACCGGCGTTCAGGCGCGGCGCGGCGCTCATCGCCTCGCGCAGCGCGCTCACGGTCTTCTGCATCCGGAAGGACATGGCTTCCATGTCGACGTCCAGTGCCGCCGATACGGCCAGGTAGGCGCCGCTGCCCGCGGCCACCAGGAAGATCCATCCGCCGTCGAACTCGACGAGCGTCTGTTTCCAGGTCCCGTGTCCACCGCCCACGAACCCGGACACGGCCCGGCACAGGGACTGGATGGAGCTCATCGCCGCCGCGTTCTTCTCCGCTTCGTCACGGCTGATGTCGTCGGAGCGCTGCATCAGCAGGCCGTCGGCGGAGACCAGGATCGCATGGCGTGCCCCACGCACCTCGAGCACGCCGTTCAGCACCCAGGAGAGGTCGGGATTCACTGGTTCTGGGATCCTTCCGTGTTGTTCGAGACCCGGCCGAGGTGCGTGCCGCGGGCGAACGCGCCGATCCGTGACGCCGTCACTTCGCTGGTGTTCTCCCCGTCGGAACCCGACGTGGCGGATGCCGCCTGGTCGGGCTGGGGGACCATGGAGACGGGCCTGTTGCGCCTCCGGCGCCTGGGCAGTCCGCCCTGCGTGGTGCCGACGACGAGCGTCGGCCCGGGGGCGGGCACCGTGACCCGGGGCCGCTCGCGCTGCTCGGCCTGCTGGTCCTCCACCTCACGGTCCTCGTACGACACGGCGGGCTGGGGAGCGTCAGTGGTCAAGAGGCCCTCCGGCACACGGATCACGGCGCGCACTCCGCCATAGGGGGAGACCGAGTCGACGGACACCGAGAAGCCGTAGCGGGCGGCGAGCATCCCGCACACGGCGAAGCCGAACTTGGGCGGGTCACCGAGGCCGGTGATGTCGACGGTGCTGTCGGGCGACAGCAGGGTCGCGGCACGGGCCTTGGTCTCCTGGCTCATGCCCACACCGGCGTCGTCGACCACCAGACACACCCCCGTGGGCACGGCCTGAATGTTGATCTCCACCGGCGACTGGGGCGCGCTGTACTTGGTCGCGTTGTCCAGGAGTTCGGCGAGGACGACGGCGACCGGCTCGACGGCCTTGCCGGTGATGGAGATGCTGACCTGGGCGTTGACCCGGACCCGGGAGAAGTCCTTGATCCGGCCCTGGGCGCTGCGGGCCACGTCGAACACCGAGGCGCTCTCGTCGCGCCGCCCGAGCCAGCCCCCGCACAGTACCGAGATGCCCTTGGTACGACGGCTGAACTGGCTGCTGGTGTGGTCGACCAGCATCAGGTCGGCCAGCACGCCGGAGTCGTCGCCGTACTCCTTCTGCAGGTTGTCCAGGAGCACCTGCTGCTCCTCGGCGAGGGACTGGAGCGTGCCCATCGCCGACTTGAGGACGGCCTTGGTGTCCGACTCCGCGTCCTTGCGGACCTCCGAGAGGTCCTCCACATGCCGTGCGGTGAGGGTTTCGTAGCCCGTCTGCACCTGGCGCAGTTGACCTTGGACGGCCACCAGATTGCTTTGCAGGTTGTCGTTGTTGCGGCGGAGAGCCATGTTGGTTCTCCGCGCGCGCATCACCGCGAAGACCGCGGCGATGATCACGATGAGCAGGATCCACAACACCGGATCCTGGATGAATGACGTCATGAGACTCTCTTCAAGTCGCCTCGCGCCGGGGGCCAGAGCAACAGCCTTCCTTTGCGATGGGGCCCTAGAGACTGTCCCCCCGTACGCGTTCATGACGCGCCGTCAGCCTACTGAAAAGTACATTGATCGTATCAGTAGCAACATGGTCAACAGGCGTACCAGTCGGCGCATTTGAGGACCTTCACAAACACCACCCGGTGGATCTATCTCCCGTTGTTCATCTTGAACAAGCGTCAGCCCCACGCTCGTTGGGGAGCATGGGGCTGACGTGGGGAAACGGGGTGGCTCAGCGCAGGCGACGCGCTCCCGCCGAGGGCACCGCCTCGAACACCCGCGGCGCGGTGAAGCCGGCCGCCGCGAAGGCCTCCTGGACCGACTTGGTGATCGTGTCGACCTCGGCGGCATCCGCCAGCACGATCGCCGAGCCGCCGAACCCGCCGCCCGTCATCCGCGCGCCGAGCGCTCCGGCGGCCAGGGCGGTGTCGACCACGAGGTCCAACTCCGGGCAGGAGATGCGGAAGTCGTCGCGCAGGGAGGCGTGGCCCGCGACGAGGACAGGCCCGATCGCACGGGTGTCGCCGGACTCCAGCAGCGACACGACCCGCTCGACCCGCTCGTCCTCGGTGACGACATGGCGCACCAGACGGCGCACCTCCTCCTCGTCCCCGAGCCGCTCCAGCGCCGCGTCCAGGTCCGCGTAGGGGACGTCCCGCAGCGCGTCGACGCCCAGCAGGGCCGCGCCCTTCTCGCAGCCGGCCCGCCGCTTGCCGTACTCGCCGTCGCTGTGCGCGTGCTTGACCTGGGTGTCGACGACCAGCAGGCGCATGCCCTCGGCGGCCAGGTCGAAGGGGATCTGCTTCTGGGACAGGTCACGGGTGTCGAGGAACAGGGCGTGGCCCGACTCGCAGCAGGCGGACGCGGTCTGGTCCATGATCCCGGTCGGGGCGCCGACGTACACGTTCTCGGCGCGCTGGCACAGCCGGGCCAACTGCCAGCGCTTGAGCCCCAGTTCGTACAGGTCGTTCAGGGCGAGCGCGACCACGACCTCCAGCGCCGCCGACGAGGACAGGCCCGCGCCGGACGGCACCGTGGACACCAGGTGGATGTCCGCGCCGGTGACCGGGTGCCCCGCCTCACGCAGCGCCCAGAGCACACCCGCCGGATACGCCGTCCAGTTCCGGTCCGACTCCGGGACCAGGTCGTCCAGCCGCAGTTCGACCACAGGGGCGTCGATGTCCGCCGAGTGCAGCCGCAGCAGGCCGTCGGTGCGCCGCGACACGGCCGCGACGGCGATGTGCGGAAGGGCGAACGGCATCACGAAGCCGTCGTTGTAGTCGGTGTGTTCGCCGATGAGGTTGACCCGGCCCGGCGCCGCCCACACCCCCTCGGGACCCGCCCCGTACAGCTCCTCGAACCGCTCGGCGACAGCCCCTGCGACAGCCTCGCTCATTGCCCTGACCCTGACCTTCCGTTCGTACCGCTCACTGATTGCCGCGCCGCTGCGCGAAGTCCCACGCGTCCGTGACGATCCCCGCGAGGTCCGCGCGGGACGGGTTCCAGCCCAGCTTCTCGCGCGCACGGTCGGCCGACGCCACCAGGACCGCCGGGTCGCCGCCCCGACGCGGGGCCACGACCTCGGGGATCGGGTGGCCGGTGACCTGGCGGACCGTCTCGATGACCTCGCGGACGGAGAACCCGTTGCCGTTGCCGAGGTTGCAGATCAGGTGCTCGCCGGGGGCGGCGGCCTCGACGGCAAGCAGGTGCGCCTCGGCCAGGTCGGCGACGTGGATGTAGTCGCGGACGCAGGTCCCGTCCGGCGTCGGATAGTCGTCACCGAAGACGGAGATCGCCTCGCGCCGGCCCTGCGCGACCTGAAGGACCAGCGGAATCAGATGCGACTCGGGATCATGCCGCTCACCCTGGGCCCCGTAAGCACCCGCCACGTTGAAGTACCGCAGCGACACCGCGCCCAGCCCGTGCGCCGCGGCCTCACCGGTGATCATGTGGTCGACGGCGAGCTTGGTGGCCCCGTACGGGTTGGTGGGCTGGGTCGGCGCCGACTCGACGATCGGAGTCTCCTCCGGCTCGCCGTAGGTGGCGGCCGTGGAGGAGAAGACGAGCCGCCGTACGCCCGCCTCCCGCATGGCCCCGAGCAGCGCCATGGTGCCGCCGACGTTGTTGTCCCAGTACTTCTCGGGCTTCACGACCGACTCGCCGACCTGCGAGGAGGCGGCGAAGTGCAGCACGGCGTCGAAGGAGGAATCCAGCCACTTGGCGGCGTCACGGATGTCGCCCTCGACGAAGGAGGCGCCCGCCGGCACCCCTTCGCGGAAGCCGGTGGAGAGGTTGTCGAGGACGACGACCTCGTGGCCCGCCTCCAGCAGATGCTGGGCGACCACCCCGCCGACGTACCCCGCACCGCCCGTGACCAGGTACTTACCGCTCATGAACTCGCTACCTCCCGCAGTCGCTGTGCCGCGGCCTCCGGCCGGATGTCGTTGATGAACACGTTCATCCCGGATTCGGAGCCCGCGAGGAACTTCAGCTTGCCGGACGTACGACGGATCGTGAAAAGCTCGAGGTGCAGCGCGAAGTCATCGCGGCTGACCCCCTCGAACTCCTCCAACGCCCCGAACGGCGCCTGATGCCAGGCGGCGATGTACGGAGTCGCGGAATCCTTCTCCCCACCGGGACCATCGAAGATCCGGTCGAAGCGCCGCAGGAGTTCCAGATACACCCGGGGGAACTCCGCGCGCGCGTCCTCGTCAAGACCGAGCAGATCAGGCACCCGCCGCTTCGGGTAGAGGTGCACCTCGTACGGCCAGTGCGCCGCGTACGGCACGAACGCAGCCCAGTGCTCGCTCTCCAGGACGACCCGCTCCTCGGCGAGTTCACGCTCCAGGACCGCGTCGAAGAGGTTCTCCCCGCCGGTCGCGTCCTTGTGCGCCGCGACCGACCGCAGCATCAGCGCCGTGCGCGGGGTGGTGAACGGATAGGCGTAGATCTGCCCGTGCGGGTGCCCCAGAGTCACGCCGATCTCGGCGCCCCGGTTCTCGAAGCAGAAGACCTGCTCGACGGAGGGCAGATGGGACAGCTCCGACGTCCGGTCGGTCCACGCCTCCAGGACCAGCCGCGCCTGCTCCTCGGTCAGATCGGCGAAGGACGCGTTGTGGTCGGAGGTGAAGCAGACGACCTCACAGCGACCGGAGTCGCCGGCCAGCGAGGGGAAACGGTTCTCGAAGACCACGACGTCGTACGACGAGTCCGGGATCTCACTCAGCCGCTCACCCTGCGAGGGGCACAGCGGACACTCGTCGGCCGGCGGGTGATACGTCCGCCCCTGCCGATGCGAGGCGATGGCGACCGAGTCACCGAGCAGCGGATCCCGCCGCACCTCGGACGTGGTGACGGTCCGCTCCAGCGGCCGCCGGTCGACCGCGTCCCGGACGACATCGTCCCGCAGGTCGTAGTAGATGAGCTCGCGACCGTCCGCCAGCCGGGTCGAGGTCTTCTTCACTGCGGACTCCCTATTCGAGCCACTCAATCACCAAACAGAACCAAACACATCGAAACACAACTCCCCACAGCCGTCAACATCACAATCAAACAAAGAGCGTCAACAAAAGAGTTCAATACCTGAACTCGGAGGCAGGAGTCCCGCTACGGACAGTTCACGCAACGAAGCGAGTGCTTATGCAAACCTCCACCCGCCAGGCGGTTGACCTGGCAGCCGACCTGCGGCTCCCCACGAACTGGCTCGACTACACGATCCTCGGCGTCTACTTCGTCGTCGTCCTGGGCATCGGCTTCGCCGCCCGCAGCTCCGTGAAGACCAGCCTCGACTTCTTCCTCTCCGGCCGCTCCCTGCCCGCCTGGGTCACCGGTCTCGCGTTCGTCGCCGCCAACCTGGGTG
Organism: Streptomyces sp. NPDC006332; assembly: GCF_040612855.1. NCBI lineage: Bacteria > Bacillati > Actinomycetota > Actinomycetes > Kitasatosporales > Streptomycetaceae > Streptomyces > Streptomyces sp. NPDC006332. The sequence continues at coordinate 1,957 of NZ_JBEXRA010000033.1, read as the reverse complement.
CCACCGAGATCCTCGGCATGGCCGCCAACAGCGCGCAGTACGGCGTCTACACCACCCACTGGTACTGGGTCGGCGCCATCCCGGCGATGGTCTTCCTGGGCCTGGTGATGATGCCGTTCTACTACGGCAGCAAGGTCCGCTCGGTCCCCGAGTTCCTCCTCCTGCGCTTCGACAAGGCAGCCCACCTGCTCAGCTCGGTCCTGTTCGCCTTCGCCGCCATCCTGATCGCCGGCGTCAACCTCTACGCCCTCGCGATCATCGTCGAGGCCCTGCTCGGCTGGCCGCAGTGGGTGGCCATCGTCGTCGCCGGCTTCTTCGTGCTCGCCTACATCACCCTCGGCGGCCTCTCCTCGGCGATCTACAACGAGGTCCTCCAGTTCTTCGTGATCCTGGCGGCCCTCATCCCCATCACCATCCTCGGCCTGAAGAAGGTCGGCGGCTGGGACGGCCTGTCCGACTCCCTCACCAAGACCCACGGCGCCGACTTCATGACCTCCTGGGGCGGCACGGGCATCGGCGACCCGAACCCGCTCGGCGCGAACTGGCTGACGATCGTCCTCGGTCTCGGCTTCGTCCTGTCCTTCGGCTACTGGACGACCAACTTCGCCGAGGTCCAGCGAGCCCTCTCCGCGAAGAACCTCTCAGCGGCCCAGCGGACGCCCCTCATCGCCGCGTTCCCCAAGATCTTCATCGTCTTCCTGGTGATGATCCCGGGCCTGGTGGCGGCGGTCCTGGTCCCGAAGATCGGCACCCCCGGCTCGGACCTCCAGTACAACGACGCGATCCCGTACCTGATGGAACAGCTGCTGCCCAACGGCGTCCTGGGCATCGCGGTGACCGGTCTGCTGGCCGCGTTCATGGCGGGCATGGCCGCCAACATCTCGTCCTTCAACACGGTCTTCACCGCCGACATCTGGCAGAAGTACGTGGTCAAGGACCGCCCCGACGAGTACTACGTACGCTTCGGCCGCCTGATCACGGCGATAGGCGTCCTCGCCTCGATCGGCACGGCGTTCCTGGCCTCCTCCTTCTCCAACATCATGAGCTACCTGCAGACGCTGTTCTCCTTCTTCAACGTCCCGATGTTCGTCGTCTTCATCATCGGCATGTTCTGGAAGCGCGCGTCGATGAAGTCCGGCTTCTGGGGCCTGCTCGCGGGCACCACGGCGGCGATGGTCAACTACTTCGTCCTCTACAAGCGGGACATCATCGACATCCCCTCCGACCAGGGCGCCAACTTCGTGTCGGCGATAGCGGGCTTCGTGGCCGGCGCGGTCGTGATGATCGCCGTATCCCTCGTCACGTCCCCCAAGCCGGCCAAGGACCTCGAAGGCCTCGTCTACGGCACCCGGTCCCCCGGCATGTCCGAACCCCCGGCCGCCGGCGACGACGCCTGGTACCGCAAGCCGGCCCTGCTGGGCTGGGGCGCGGTGATCCTGGCGACCGCCTGCTACATCCCGTTCTCGTTCTGACCGCGCAAGAATCGAGCAGCCATGTCTGAGCACTCCGACAAGGACCTCCAGTGCGAGGTCTCCGACCTACAGACCAAGTCCGCGACAGCCGCCCGCCTCTTCGACATCCGCCGCATCATCGGCGCCCTGTTCGTCCTGTACGGCGTCATAGTCACGATCGCCGGCCTCACCGACGACGACGCCGCCATCGCCAAGGCCCAGGGCATCAACATCAACCTCTGGACCGGCCTCGCCATGCTTGCCCTGGGCCTCTTCTTCCTCCTCTGGCTGAAGCTGAGGCCGATGGCCCCGCCGCCCCCAGCCCCCACCGAACCCCCGGAGTAGCCTCGGCCCCTACCCGCGACCCAGCCCTGTCGGAAGCGGCCGGAGCTGCCACGCGCCCACGGCGGCAAGGGGACGGGTCGGGGGTGTCCGCCCGCAGCGGTTGTCGCGTCAACACCGCCAAGTCGGTGAGAAACCGATTCCGCGACGTTCCGAGGACGGAC